>JAEKKO010000088.1 GCA_019510335.1 Novosphingobium sp.
CCAGCGGGGCCACGCCGGTCGCCAGCAGCGCGGCGGCCTCGCCGAGCAGCGATCCGCTGGCCGATCTCGGCGTCGTCCCTTCGGCGGCTCCGGTCGACGGACCCCGCGCCGAGCGCAATGGACGCCGCCAACGCTGAGCGGCGTGGCGCGGGGATCTCGAGCCTTCCTGTTCCGTCCTTCCTGAGTTCGTCGGAGGACCGTCGGCGCTCACGTGAACGCCACCCCTTTGCGCCTGCCCGCAACACAGCCGCTCAGGAGTTGCTTCGACGGCCCCCACTCCCTCGGCAGATTCGGGGATATCACGGGAACCGGCCTGCAGATTCGCCGTGGGCACGGACTTCTACGCATAAGGTGCGAGAACAGAACCAATACAGCAGATCCCGGCGGTCGCGGTTTTCCACACCAACCTGCGGGTAAAACAGCCATTTACCATCCGATCCCGTGATTTCCCGTGATTTTCCCTTCCATCCCCGCGCGCTACGCGGTAAAGCGAATGTGTCGGGAGGACTTTTCCACGCCGCCAAACAGCGACGACCGGCTGCGCCCGCGCGCGGCCGGGCGGAGAAGTCGTTTCAAGGGCCGCTTCGTGCTGCCGCCCCAGTTCCGCAAGTGCGTGCGCGAATCGAGCGGCGGCACCCGCGTGCTGTGCCTCGCCAAGCATGATCGCTGGACCTGCCTGACCGGGTTCGGACTGTCCCGCCGTGGCGAGTTCGCCGCGCAGCTCGATCGCGAGGAGGCGATCGCCACCCAGGCCGGCCGCGAGTTCGACCGCGATCTGCGGGCGATGCAGCTTTACGGCTTCACCGAAGTGCCGTTCGACGACAGCGGCCGCTTCATCATGCCCGACCACCTGCTCGAGCTCGGCGGGATCGACGGATCGCTGTTCTTCCAGGGCGCCGGCACCTTTTTCACCCTGTGGAACCCCGGCCAGCTGGGCAAGATGGGCGCCGGGTGGGAGGGCGCGCAGGCGGCTTGCGCCAATCTCGCCCGCGATGCCGAACGGGGGCGCAAGTGAGCGGCGCGTTCGGGCCGCACGTCCCGGTCCTGCTCGATGAAGTCATCGCCGCGCTGCGCCCGGAGCCAGGCAGCGTGATCGTCGACGCCACGTTCGGAGCCGGCGGCTACAGCCGCGCGCTGCTCGCTGCCGGGGCCACCGTCCACGCTTTCGACCGCGACCCAGATGCGATCGCCGCGGGCGAGAGGTGGGACGAAGCGCGCGCCGAGCCGCCGCGGTTGGTGCTCCACCCGCGCCGCTTCTCGGAAATGGTCGCTGCGCTGGCCGAGGCCGGCGTTGCCCGCGTCGACGGCGTGGCGATGGACCTCGGCGTCTCGTCGATGCAGCTCGACCGGGCCGAACGCGGGTTCGCTTTCCAGCTCGACGGGCCGCTCGACATGCGCATGGGGCCCGACGGGCCGAGCGCGGCCGACTTCGTCAACACCGCGCCCGAAGCCGAAATCGCCGACGTGCTGTTCCGCTACGGCGAGGAGCGCCAGTCGCGCCGGGTCGCCCGCGCGATCGTCGCGGCGCGGCCGCTGACGACCACCGGCGCGCTGGCGACCGTCGTGCGCAAGGCCCTCGGCCACCGCCCCGGCGCGCCCAAGGACCCGGCGACGCGCAGCTTCCAGGCGATCCGCATCCATGTGAACGCCGAGCTCGAGGAGATCGAGTGCGGACTGGCCGGGGCCGAGACCCTGCTGCGCAGCGGCGGCCACGTCGCGGTGGTCAGCTTCCACAGCCTCGAGGACCGAATCGTCAAGCAGTTCCTGCGAGACGCAAGTGGCGCCATCGCCGGCGGCTCGCGCCACCTGCCGCAAGCTATCACCAAGTATTCCCCGACTTTTTGCGAAATCTCACGCGCTGTGCACCCTTCGGCTGGGGAAATCGCCCGCAACCCGCGCGCCCGCTCGGCCACGCTTCGCTACGCCACCCGTACCGCCGCACTCCCCCGGGAGAGGAGGGTCGCATGAACATGACGCGAGATCGCCTGCAGTCGATCGGCTGGGCCGTCGTTTTGACGGTGTGCGCCGCGCTGACGCTGGCCCTGACGTTCCGGGTCAACGCGGTGAAGAGCCAGGTCCGCCTGGCCGATCGGGAGATCGTGGCGCTCAAGCAGGAAAAGATGTTCCTCGAGACCGAGTTTGAGACCCGCGCCAACCAGCAGCAGCTCAAGGCGCTGAACGACGTCGAGTTCGGCTACGATGCGCCGACCGCCGGGCAGTACGTTGAGAGCGAGCGCCAGCTCGCGGTCCTCGGCAAGGCCAGCGGTCCGGGGGCGCCGACGCCGATCCGCGTCGCCAGCACCGCGGGTGATAAAGCGGGCGAAGGCTTTCCGGCGATGGTTTCGCCGCTGACCGGCAAGGCGATGGCGGCCGAAGTCCCCCCGGGCGGGGTGCACAAGGCGGTGACCGCAGCCGGGCTCAAGGACCGCCTGTCGCACGTCGAGCCCGAGAAGGCGGCGCGCGAATGACCGCGATCACCGTCTCCACCGCGATCTCGACCGGCCGGGTCGAGCTGGTCAACGTCCGCCAGCGCTCGCTGCTGGTGGCGAAGTGGCGGGTGCTGTGGGTGCTTGCCCTGTTCGCCCTGATCGCAGGCTCGGCGCTGCTGCGGATCGTCTACCTCGGGCTGTTCGAAGGCGCCCCGCCGACGTTTGCCGGGCTGCTGCCCGACCGCGGCGACATCGTCGACCGCAACGGCGTGCCGCTGGCCCGCGCGTTTCCCGCTTATGCGCTGTGGTACAATCCCAAAGTGCTCGGCGACGGGCCGCCGCTGGTCAAGTCGCCGGCGGAAGTCGCCGCGGCGCTGGTCCGGATCTTTCCCGACGAGGACGTGGAGGCGCTGACCGCGCGGCTCGCCGCCGGCAAGCCCGGTTACTTGCGCCGGCGCATCCTGCCCGAGGACGCCAACCGCATTCACGCGCTCGGCGAGCCGGCGCTCGAGTTCCCGCGCGAGAACGAACGGTTCTATCCGCAAGGCTCGATGGCCGCGCACGTCCTCGGCTTCGTCGATGCCGAGGGGCATGGCCAGGTCGGGATGGAGCAGGTCTACGACCGGCACTTGCGCGATCCGGCGACCCGCGGCACCCCGTCGGTGCTGTCGATCGATGCGCGGGTTCAGGGTGCGCTCGAGGACGAGCTCAGCCGCGGGATGCAGCTGAGCAACGCCAAGGGCGCCGCCGGGGTCATCCTCGATGTCGACAGCGGCGAGGTGCTGGCGCTGGCCTCGCTGCCCTCGTTCAACCCCAACCTGATCGACAACGCCGGCAGCGGCAACATCTTCAACCGGGTGACCAACGAGGTCTATGAGCTCGGCTCGGTGATCAAGCCGATCACCGTGGCCAGCGCGATCGATGCGGGGGTAGTCACCGACCTGGCCAAGCGCTGGCCGGCGGGCCCGCTCCACGTCGGCAAGTTCACGATCCACGATCACGAGAACTTCGGCGCCTCTCTCAACGTCCCCGAGGCGCTGATCCATTCGTCCAACATCGTCACCGCCCAGGTCGGCGACCAGCTCGGCGGCGTCCGGCTCAAGGCGGCGATGGAGCGGCTCGGCTTCAACGAGCGCCCGCACATCGAGCTGCCGGCACGCGGCTTTCCGCTGTGGCACAAGGGCGAATGGCCGCGGCTGACGACGATGACGGTGTCGTTCGGGCACGGCATCGCGCTCACCCCGCTGCACCTCGCCTGCGCCTACGCGGCGCTGGTCAATGGCGGGGTGTGGCATCCGGCGACGCTCGAAAAGGTCGCGCCCGGCCACGTCGCTCCCGGGCGGAGGGTGTGGACGGCCTCGACCAGCGCGCGGATGCGCCAGTTGCTGCGGCTGATCGTCAGCGACGGCACCGGGCGCAAGGCCAACGCGCCGGGCTTTCGCATCGGCGGCAAGACCGGCTCGGCCGAGAAGCCCGGCGCCGGCGGCTACCGCAAGAACGCGCTGATCACGACGTTTGCCGCGGCGTTCCCGATGGATCACCCGCGCTACGTGGTCATCGCCACGCTCGACGAGCCGCAAGGGACCCAAGCCACTTCCGGGCAGCGCACCGCGGCGTGGAACGCGGCGCCGGTGGTCGGCCGCGTGGTCCCGCGCATTGGCCCGCTGCTCGGGGTGATGCCCGACGCCGCCCGCGACATCGACATCTCCGACCTGAGGCCGCTGGTCGGAAACGGGGAGGGGGAATGAACCTCTCCGCGCTGGCCGAGCGCGCCGGCATCGAACTCGAAGGGCCCGGCGACGCGCCCGTCACCGGCTTCGCCATCGATCACCGCAAGGTCGCCCCGGGAACCGTGTTCGGCGCGTTTCGCGGGACTCGCGTAAACGGCGAGGAGTTCATTCCGGCGGCCGTTGCATCGGGCGCGGTGGCGGTGGTCGCGCGGCCCGAAGCGCACGTCGCCGGCGCCGTCCACATTCCCGATCCCGAGCCGCGCCGCGCCTTCGCCCGCCTGGCGGCGGTGTTCTTCGCGCCCGTGCCCGACAGGGTCGTCGCGGTCACCGGCACCAACGGCAAGACCTCGACGGTCGAGATGACCCGCCAGCTGTGGCGCATGGCCGGCTTGCGCGCGGCCTCGATCGGCACCCTTGGGGTGACCACGCCCGACGAGTCGGTCTCGACCGGGCTGACCACGCCCGACATCGTCACCTTCCTCGCCAATCTCGCCGGCCTCGCGCGCGAAGGCGTGACGCACGTCGCTTTCGAGGCGTCGAGCCATGGCCTCGACCAGTACCGCAACGAGGGCGTGCGCGTCGCCGCCGGGGCGTTCACCAACCTCAGCCGCGATCACCTCGACTACCATGCCGACATGAACGACTACTTCCGCGCCAAGATGCGGCTGTTCGACGAAGTCGTCGCCGCGGACGGCACGGCCGTGATGTGGGCCGACGACGCGTGGTCGGAGCGGGCTTGTGACCATGCGCGCAGACGGGGGTTGAGCCTGGTCACCGTGGGCGAGCGGGGGTCTGGGATCCGCCTGCTCGCCCGCGTGCCCGGCCTGCTCGGGCAGACGCTCGAACTCGAGCACGAAGGCGTCCGCCGCTCCGTCACGCTGCCGCTGATCGGGGCCTATCAGGCCGCCAACGCTCTGGTCGCTGCCGCGCTGGTGCTCGCCACGGGCGGTGAGCCGGGGCAGACCTTCGATGCGCTGGCGCGGCTCCAGCCGGTGCGCGGCCGGCTGGAGCGGGCGGCGATCGCCCGCTCCGGCGCCCCGGTCTACGTCGATTACGCGCACACGCCCGACGCGCTGGCGGCGGCCATCGCCGCGCTGCGGCCGCATGGGCAGGGGCGGCTTTTCGTGGTATTCGGCGCCGGCGGCGACCGCGATCAAGGCAAGCGCGCGGAGATGGGGCGGGTCGCCGGCGAGGCTGCCGACGTCGTCATCGTCACCGATGACAACCCGCGCGGCGAAGATCCGGCGGCAATCCGCCGGATGGTTCTGGCGGGCGCGAGCGGCGCGCGCGAGATCGGCGACCGGCGCGCGGCCATCGCCGCGGCCGTCGCCGAGGCGGGGCGCGATGACATCGTGCTGGTCGCCGGCAAGGGGCATGAGCAGGGGCAGATCGTCGGCGCCGGCGAGGCGCTGCGGATTCTGCCGTTCGACGATGTGACCGTAGTCAGGGAGTGTATTGGATGATCGCCCGTTCGCCGATGATTGCATGGCCGGCCGAGGCGGACGACGCGCTCCCTCTGGCGCTGTGGGACGCTGTGGCCATCGCCGCGGCGACCGGCGGTACCCGCAGCCACGATTTCCAGGTCTCGGGCGTCGAGATCGACTCGCGCGACGTGCTCGAGGGCGACCTGTTCTTCGCGCTCAAGGGCGGCTCGACCGACGGGCACCGCTTCGTCGACGGCGCTTTCGCCCTCGGCGCGGCCGCGGCGGTGGTCGAGCGGCCGGTCGCCGGCCCGCACATCCTCGTGCCCGACACCACCGCGGCGCTCGAGGCGCTGGGGCGGGCGGCGCGGGCGCGCAGCAGCGGCCGGATCGTCGGCGTCACCGGCTCGGTCGGCAAGACGGGGGTCAAGGAAGCCCTGTTCGCCGCGCTTGACCGCGCCAGCCGCGGCGCCGCGCACCGTTCGCTCAAGAGCTACAACAACCACGTCGGCGTGCCGCTGAGCCTCGCCCGGATGCCGGCGCGCGCCAGGTACGGCGTGTTCGAAATGGGCATGAACCACGCCGGCGAGATCGCCGCGCTGACCCGCCAGGTCCGCCCGCACATCGCGCTGATCACCACCATCGCGCCGGCCCACATCGAGATGCTCGGCAGCGAGGAAGCCATTGCCGACGCGAAGGCGGAAATTTTCGGGGGGCTCGAGCCCGACGGGATCGCAATCATACCTGCGGACAGCCCCCACCATGCCCGGCTGAACGCGGCCGCCGAACGCCATGCAGGCGCGGTGGTCTCGTTCGGCCGGGCGCCCCATGCCGACGTCCGCCTGCTCGATGCCGTGCCCGCGGCGCGGGGGGGATCGCTGATCACCGCCGACCTTGGCGCCAAGCTCGGCGGCCGGCGATTGTGCTTCACCGTCGCCGCGCCGGGCGAGCACTGGGTGACGAACGCGCTGGCGGTGATCGCCGCCGTCGGCGCCGCGGGTGCCGACCTCGGCGCAGCGGGCATCGCGCTGGCCGAAATGGAAGGGCTGGCCGGACGCGGCCGGCGCACCGAGATCGCGGCGGCGGGCGGCACCGCGCTGCTGATCGACGAGAGTTACAACGCCAATCCGGCTTCGATGCGGGCGACGCTGGCGCAGCTCGGGCAGACTCCGGCGCGGCGCCGGATCGCGGTGCTGGGGGCGATGAAGGAGCTCGGCGACTTTTCCGATGGGCTGCACGCCGGCCTGGCCGAGCCGCTCGTCGCCGCCGGCGCCGATTATGCGGTGCTGGTCGGGGACGAAATGCACGCCCTGGCCGACGAATTGGGGAAATCGCGGCGCACCGCGCTTGGCAAGGCGATCCCCTTCGCCCATTGCGATAATGCCGCCGCTGCTGCCGAGGCTTTGGCGGAATTCGGCGTGGAGCGTGGCGATGCGATCCTCGTCAAAGGGTCGAACTCGGTGGGGCTGAGCTCGCTGGTTGCAACGCTCGTCCGCAAGGAAGGCTAGGTCACCGCGCGCGATGCTTTATCTGATCGCCGACTGGTTGCATTTCGCGGGCGTGACGAACCTCATCCGCTACCAGACTTTTCGCGCCGGCGCGGCGCTGATCACCGCCCTGGTGATCGGCCTCATCATCGGGCCGAAGTTCATCCTCATGCTCCGGGTCCGCCAAGGGCGGGGCCAGCCGATCCGCGAAGACGGGCCGCAAAGCCACCTCGCCAAGCGCGGCACGCCGACCATGGGCGGGCTGATGATCCTGATTTCGCTGGTGATCTCGATGGTCCTGTGGATGGACCTGACCAACCCGTTCGTCTGGGCGTGCCTGGCGGTGACTTGCGGGTTCGGGGTGATCGGCTTCCTCGACGATTTCGACAAAGTCTCCAAGCGCAGCCACAAGGGCGTGCCCGGCCGGGTGCGGCTGCTGCTCGAGTTTCTGGTGGCCGGAATCGCCGCGTTCATCATCGTCCGGCAGATCAACAACAACCTCTACGTCCCATTCCTCTCCGACCGCTATATCCCGCTCGGCCCGTTCTATTATGTCTTCGCGGCGTTCGTGATCGTCGGCGCGGGCAACGCGGTGAACCTGACCGACGGGCTCGACGGGCTGGCGACGATGCCGGTGATCATCGCTGCCGGCACGTTCGCGATCATCGCCTACCTCGCCGGACGCATCGACTATGCGCATTATCTCGGAATCCCGCACGTTCCGCGCGCGGGTGAGCTGGCGATCCTGTGCGCCGGGATCATGGGCGCGGGGCTCGCGTTTCTATGGTTCAACGCGCCTCCCGCGGCGGTGTTCATGGGGGACACCGGCAGCCTTGCTCTGGGCGGCGCGCTCGGGACGATCGCCGTCGCGGCGCATCACGAGATCGTCCTCGGCATCGTCGGCGGGCTGTTCGTGCTCGAAGCGGCCTCTGTCATCATCCAGGTGTTCGTCTACAAGCGCACCGGCAAGCGGGTTTTCCGGATGGCTCCGATCCACCACCACTTCGAACAGCTCGGGTGGAAGGAATCGACCGTCGTGATCCGCTTCTGGATCGTTTCGATCGTGCTCTCTCTCGCCGGACTTGCGACGCTCAAATTGCGATGATCACCAGCCCCGCCTTCTCCGGCAAGCGCTATGCCGTTCTCGGCCTCGCCCGCACGGGGATGAGCGCGGTCCGCTCGCTGCTCGCCAGCGGGGCGCAGGTGATGGCCTGGGACAGCCGCGAGGAGCCGCGCCACACGCTGCTGCAGATGTTCCGTGAGGGCGTCGAGATCGCCGACCCGGCCACGGCCGACCTCACCGGCACCGACGGCGTGGTGGTCTCTCCCGGGGTGCCGCTCAACCGCCACCCGATCGCCGCGGCGGCGAGCGCCGCGGGCGTTCCACTGATCAGCGACATCGAGCTGTTCGCGCTCGCCCGGCCGAGCCTGCCGCCGCACCGCATCGTCGGGATCACCGGGACCAACGGCAAGTCGACCACCACTGCGCTGGTCCACCACCTGCTGAGGAGCGCCGCGGTGCCGGTGCGGATGGGCGGCAACATCGGCGTGCCGATCCTCTCGACCGAGCCGCTGCCGCCCGGCGGGGTCTACGTGCTCGAGCTGTCGAGCTACCAGATCGACCTCACCCATAGCCTCGATTGCGAGGTCGCGGCGCTGCTCAACATCACCCCGGACCACCTCGACCGCTACGACGACATCGCCGCTTACGCCACGTCGAAGGCGCGGCTGTTCGCGATGCAGGGGCCGTCGCACCAGATGATCGTCGCTTCCGACGATCCCGAGACCCGCGGCATCGCGCTGGCCGAGGCGGCGCGCCGCGACCCGGGCAAAGTCGAGCGCGCCGATCCCGTGGCGATCGCGCCGCACCAGGAGAACTGGCCCTCGCTGCAAGGCCCGCACAACCTCCAGAACGCCGCCACGGCAGTGGCGATCGTCACCGCGCTGGGCCTCCGCCGCGAGCAGATCCTCCCGGCGCTGGCGACTTTCCACGGCTTGCCGCACCGCATGGAGCGGGTCGCCGAGGCCGGCGGGGTGCTGTACATCAACGACAGCAAGGCGACCAATCCGGCCTCGACCGCGCCCGCGCTCGCCGCGTTTCCGCCGCGGCCCGACAAGCGCATCCACTGGATCGTCGGCGGCCTGCCCAAGGGCGAGACGCTCGACGAGTGCGCGCCGTGGTTCGGCAACGTCGCCGCGGCCTACACCATCGGCGAGGCGGGGCCGCACTACTCCGAGCTGCTCGCGCCGGTGATGCCGGTGCGGCGCAGCGAAATGCTGTGCGAGGCCATCCGCCAGGCGATCGAGGCAGCCAGGCCCGGCGACGTCGTCCTGCTCTCGCCGGCGTGCGCGAGCTTCGACCAGTTCCGCGACTACGAAGCGCGTGGCGACACCTTTCGCGATATCGTCATGGCCCTGACCACGCCGACCAAAGCCGGCGCGGGGGCCGCCTGATGGCCAGCAATCCGCCCTATGTCCCTGGTGCCGGCCGCTTGCCGGCCTCGGCCCAGCGCTACCGCCGGACCCGCCGCGGCGAGCTGGCGATCTGGTGGCGCGAGATCGACCGCGTGCTGCTGACGCTGATCCTGGCGCTGATGGCGATCGGCACCGCCGCGGTTGCCGCCGCCTCGCCGGCGAGCGCGCGGCGGCTGTCGACCGCGGCGGTCAAGCTCGACGACCTGCACTTCTTCGTGCTCCACGTCCGCTGGCAGGCGCTCGGGCTGGCGACGATGTTCGGGGCCTCGCTGCTGTCGAAGGAATCGGCCCGGCGCGCGGGGATCCTGCTCGGCTTCGCAATGCTTATCGCGCTGATGCTGGTCCCGGTGGTCGGGACCTCGGTCAATGGCGCCAAGCGCTGGCTCAATCTCGGCATCTCGCTCCAGCCGTCGGAGTTCCTCAAGCCGGCGTTCGCAATCGGCCTGGCCTGGATCCTCTCGTGGCGGGTGCGCGATCCCAACCTGCCGGTGCTGAAGATCTCGATGGGGATCATGGGGCTGGTTGCGGTGCTGCTGATGGTCCAGCCGGACTTCGGCTCGACGATCCTGTTCGCGGCGGTGTGGTTCGTCCTGGCGCTGCTCTCGGGACTGCCGCTGCGGCGCATCGCCATCGCCGCGGGGGCGGGCATCCTCGGGATCCTGGCCGCCTATCTGTTCTACGCCAACGCCCGCCACCGGATCGACAGCTTCCTCGGCGGCGGGACCGCGTTCGACCAGGTCGACCTCGCCAGCCGCACGTTGCTCGCCGGAGGCTGGACCGGCAGCGGGCTGTGGCTCGGGACCAAGAAACTCGGCCTGCCCGAAGCGCACACCGACTACATCTTCTCGGTGATTGGCGAGGAATTCGGGCTGATCGTCTGCGCGGTGATCGTCGTGCTTTACCTGGCGATCATCGCCCGGGTGCTGGTCCGCCTGACCGAGGAGGAAGACCTGTTCACGGTGCTCGCCGCGACCGGCCTTACCGCCCAGCTCGGCGGACAGGCGTTCATCAACGTCCTCGTCAATCTCCAGCTGTTCCCGTCGAAGGGGATGACGCTGCCGCTGATCAGCTACGGCGGCTCGTCGACGATCGCGCTGTGCCTCGGGGTCGGGTTCCTGCTGGCGATCACCCGGCGCAATCCCTTCCTCCAGCGCGATCGGCTGAACTTCCGCAACACGGGGGTGCTCAAATGAGCCCGGTCAACCGCCACTACGTGCTCGCCGCCGGCGGGACCGGCGGGCACCTGATCCCGGCGTTCGCCCTCGCCGCCGAGCTCGAGCGGCGCGGCCACCACGTCGCGCTGGTCACCGATGCGCGTGGGGCCGCGATCCCGGGCAAACCGGCGTCGCTGACCGCCCACGTCCTCCCCGCCGGCCGGCTCGAGGGCAAGAACCCGCTCGGCTGGGTCCGAGGCGTGCAGGCGATCCTCGAAGGCCGGCGCATGGCGCTGCGCCTGTTCGAGAGCTTCGAGCCGTCGGCGGTGATCGGCTTCGGCGGCTATCCGGCGCTGCCGACGCTGCTCGCCGCGAACGCCGCCGGCATCCCCAGCCTGATCCACGAGCAGAACGCGGTGCTCGGCCGGGTCAATCGCTATCTGGCCAACCGCGTCAACGCCATCGCCACGGCCTACCGCCAGGTCGATCGGCTTTCCCCCAAACTCGCCGAGAAGGTCCACCTGGTCGGCAACCCGGTGCGCGCCGAAGTGCTGGCGCTGCGCGAGGCGCCGTTCCCGCCATTCACCGAGAACGGCGTGCTGCGCGTGCTGGTGACCGGCGGTAGCCAGGGTGCGCGAGTCCTGTCGCACGTCGTGCCGGACGGCCTCGCGATGCTCCAACCGGCGCTGCGGACGCGGCTGCAGGTGACGCAGCAATGCCGCCCCGAGGACATCGAGGAAGTCCGCGCGCGTTATTCGGGGCACGACATCCCGGCCGAGCTCGGCACGTATTTCGAGGACATGGCCAGTCGCCTGGCCGATTGTCACTTGTTCATCGGCCGCGCCGGCGCCTCGACGATCGCCGAGCTGACGGCGGTCGGGCGCCCGGCGATCCTCGTCCCGCTGCCGATCGCCACCGACGATCACCAGGCCGCCAACACCCGCGAGATCGTCGCCGCCGGGGGTGCCCGGGCGATCCGTCAGGAGCGGTTCAGCGCCGTCGAACTGGCCAAGCAGATCCAGGCGATGGCCCAGCGCCCCGACACGCTGGCGACCGCGGCGCATGCGGCGTGGAACTGCGGTTATCCCAATGCCGTGCCCGATCTCGCCGACCTCGTCGAGAGCTTCGGCGGCAGCCCGATGATGGACGTGATCCGCGTCGCCCAGGGGGTTGGCGCGGCGGGCCAGGAAGCGGTCGCCGTCGGCGCGCGCGCTTCGATGAGCCGGGTTCAGTTCCGCGGTCGCGCTGGCGCACCGTCATGGCTGCGGCGGCTCGTCCGCGCCTCGCTCTCCCGCCTTCCGGCACTCTTCCCGCGCCGCGGCCCGCTGCTGCTGGGCATGGCGAAGCCGCTCCGCGACGGGGGCGCGCGCGGATGAAGGGCGTCGGCACCGACATCGGCACGATTCACTTCGTCGGCATCGGCGGGATCGGCATGTCGGGCATCGCCGAGGTCATGCACAATCTCGGCTACCGCGTGCAGGGCTCGGACATCGCCGAGGGCTACGTCGTCGAAGGCCTGCGGGCGCGCGGGATCAAGGTGATGATCGGCCATGCCGCGGCCAACCTTGGCGATGCCGCGGTGGTGGTGACCTCGACCGCCGTCAAGCGCGACAACCCCGAAGTCGTCGCCGCGCTCGAGCATCGCGTCCCGGTCGTTCGCCGGGCGGAGATGCTGGCCGAGCTGATGCGGCTCAAGAACACCGTCGCCGTCGCCGGGACCCACGGCAAGACCACCACCACCTCGATGATCGCCGCGCTGCTCGATGCCGGCGGGATCGATCCGACGGTGATCAACGGCGGGATCATCAACAGTTACGGCTCCAACGCCCGGCTCGGCGCCAGCGAGTGGATGGTCGTCGAAGCCGACGAGAGCGACGGCAGTTTCCTCCGCCTCGACGGGACGCTTGCGGTCGTCACCAACATCGATCCCGAGCACCTCGACCACTACGGCAGCTTCGACGCGGTCAAGGAGGCGTTCGTCGAGTTCATCGAGAACGTTCCGTTCTACGGCGCGGCGGTGCTGTGCATCGACCATCCCGAAGTCCAGGCGGTGATTCCGCGGGTCCGCGATCGGCGGGTGATCACTTATGGCTTCTCGGCCCAGGCCGACGTGCGCGGCGAGGCGGTGACGCCGGTCCCAGGCGGCAACCGCTTCACCGCAGTGGTGCGCCAACGCGACGGCGTTCAGCGGCGGATCGAGTCGATCGAGCTGCCGATGCCGGGGCGGCACAACGTCCAGAACGCCCTCGCCGCGGTCGCGGTGGCGATCGAGATGGGCTGTTCCGACGGCTGCATCCGCACCGGCTTCGCCCGCTTCGGCGGGGTCAAGCGGCGCTTCACCAAAGTCGGCGAAGTCGGCGGCGTCAGCATCATTGACGATTATGCCCATCACCCGGTGGAAATCCGCGCGGTGCTCGCCGCCGCGCGCGAGGGCGTCCGCGGGCGGGTCATCGCGGTCGCCCAGCCGCACCGCTATACCCGCTTGCGCGACCTGATGGACGAGTTCCAGACCGCCTTCAACGATGCCGACGTGGTCTATGCCGCCCCGGTCTACCCGGCCGGCGAGGCGGCGGTCGACGGCGTCGACAGCGCCGCGCTGGTGGCCGGGCTCAAGGAACGCGGCCACCGCGCGGCATTCGTCGTGCCCGACCGGCGGGCGCTCGCCGAAGCACTCGCGACGAGCATCGAGCCAGGTGACGTGGTGGTCTGCCTCGGCGCCGGCGACATCACCAAGTGGGCCGCCGGCCTTGCCGACGCGATCGCCGGGCAGGGGGCCAAGGCGGCGTGATGGCGCAAGCGATCCCATTGAAGGCGAGCGAAGTCGAAGTCCCCCGACTGCGCTCGGGACGAACGGAGGGCGGCGGCAAGCTCACCGCCGATGCGCCGCTCGCGCCGCTGGTGTGGTTCAAGGCCGGCGGGGCGGCCGAGTGGCTGTTCGAGCCCAAGGATTTGGCCGACCTTCGGGCGTTCCTCGCCGATCTCGATCGGCAAGTGCCGGTGATGGCGTTGGGGCTCGGCTCCAACCTGATCGTCCGCGACGGCGGCGTGCCCGGCGTGGTCGTGCGGCTCGGCAAGGCGTTCGCGCGCGTCCAGAAGCGCGATGCGACGACGCTCGATTGCGGCGGGGGAGCCTCCGGCATCCTCGTCTCCTCGACCGCGCGGGATGCGGGAATCGCCGGGCTCGAGTTCCTCCGCTCGATTCCGGGCACGGTCGGGGGTTTCGTGCGGATGAACGGCGGCGCCTACAGGCGCGAGGTCAAGGACATTCTTGTCGATTGCGACGTCGTCCTCCGCTCGGGCGAGCTGGTGACGCTGCCGCTGGCGGCGCTCGGCTACAGCTATCGCCACTCGGAGCTGCCGGACGGCGCCATCGTCGTCGCCGCGCGGTTCCGCGGCGCGCCCGGCGAGCCGCAGGCGATCCAGGCCGAGATGGACCGCATCTCCGCCTCGCGCGAAGCCTCGCAGCCGCTGCGCAGCAAGACCGGCAGCGAGAAGCACACCAACTTCCTGATCAACACCGGCAGCGCGACCGCCGGCGAGATCGAGGCGCTCGGCGAAGACGTGCGGCGCCGCGTGCGCGAGAGCCAGGGCGTCGAGCTGGAGTGGGAAATCCAGCGGGTGGGGCGCAAGTGAGCGGAGCCGCGCAACTCCGCACCGGGATGGGGAGGGGGACCACCCGCAGGGTGGTGGAGGGGGGAAGCCGGTCGGCGCACGCACTCGTTGGTCGCGTCAACACGAGAGCCCCCTCCACCGCCGTTCCGGCGGTCCCCCTCCCCATCCCGGGGAGGAATTTGGCATGAGCCTCCACGTCGTCGTGCTGATGGGCGGGTGGTCGTCCGAGCGCGAAGTGTCGCTGCTCAGCGGCAACGGCGTCGCCGATGCGCTCGAGGCGCGCGGCTATCGCGTCACTCGCATCGACATGGATCGCCAGGTCGCGCTGCGCCTTGCCGAAGCCAGGCCCGACATCGTCTTCAACGCGCTCCACGGCGCGCCCGGCGAGGACGGCACGGTCCAGGGGATGATGGACCTGATGGGCCTCGCCTACACCCATTCGGGCCTGACCACCTCGGTCATCGCGATCGACAAGGAGCTGACCAAGCAGGCGCTGATCCCCCACGGGGTGCCGATGCCGGGCGGGCGGATCGTCGCGTCGGAGGAGGTTCACGAGCGCGATCCGCTGCCGCGGCCCTACGTGCTCAAGCCGATCAACGAAGGCTCGTCGGTCGGGGTGGCGATCGTCACCGCCGAAAGCAACTTCGGCAACCCGATCGCGCGCGATGCCGCCGGGCCGTGGCAGGAGTTCGAACGCCTGCTCGCCGAGCCCTACATCCGCGGCCGCGAGCTGACCGCGGCGGTGATCGGCAGCGGCGAGAATGCCCGCGCGCTGATGGTCACCGAGCTCAAGCCCAAGTCCGGCTTCTACGATTTCGCCGCCAAGTACACGGACGGGATGACCGAGCACGTCTGCCCGGCCGAGTTGCCCGACGTGATCACCGAGGCGTGCAAGGAGCTGGCGCTGCGGGCGCACCGGCTGCTCGGCTGCGGCGGGTGCAGCCGCTCCGACTTCCGCTGGGACGACGAGCAGGGCCTCGACGGGCTGTTCCTGCTCGAGGTCAACACCCAGCCGGGGATGACTCCGCTGAGCCTGGTTCCCGAGCAGGCGCGGCACATGGGGATGGACTACGGCGACCTGGTCGAGGCGATCATCGCCGATGCGCTGGTCGAGCGGCGGGAGCCGGTGGCATGAGCCGCAAGCTCAAGCGCGGCGGGACCAGCGTGCGCAAGGTCGCGGCGCAGCAAGGCACGGCGCGCAAGGTCCGCACCGCCAAGGCCAAGACCGGCTCGCTGCTCGATCGGATCGTCTCCTCGCTGCCGTTCAGCGAGGCGCAGCTGCACCGGGTGTTTCTCGCCGCAATCCTCGGCGGGGCGGTCGTGCTGGCGTGGGTCGTGGCGAGCTTCGCCGGGGTGCCGGCGATGGCGCAGGAGCAGGTCGCCTCGCTCGCCGCCGACGCCGGCTTCAAGGTCCGCCGGGTCGAGCTGCGCGGGGTCAATCACCTCAACCAGCTCAAGGTCTATGAGCGGGTCCTGTCCGAGCGCGACAGGGCGATGCCGCTGGTCGACATCGGCCGCTTGCGCGACGAGCTGCTCGAGCTGTCGTGGGTCGACGATGCGCGGGTTTCGCGCCAGCTCCCCGACACCCTGGTGATCGACATCGTCGAGCGGGTGCCGCACGCGGTGCTGCGCAAGGCCGACCGCCTGGTCCTGATCGATGCCGAAGGCCATGAGCTCGAGCCGATCTCGCCCGAGCGGGCGCGCGGCAAGCTGGTCCTCGCCGGTCCTGGCGCGGGCCAACAGGTGACGGCGCTGTCGGCGCTGCTCGACGCCGCGCCCGCGCTCGGCCCGCAAGTCCACCAGGCCGAATGGGTCGGCAACCGCCGCTGGAACTTGACGTTCCAGACCGGGCAGATCCTCGCCCTGCCCGAGGGCGAGAAGCCGGCGGCGAATGCGCTGGTGTCGTTCGCACGGCTCGACGGCACCAATCGGCTGCTTGGCGGGCGCGTGGTCGCATTCGACATGCGCGCGCCCGACCGGATCTATTTGCGCGTCCCCAACCGCGCCGCCGACGCCGCCGCCGCGGCCCAGGCGAGCGCCGCGGCGCTGGCCCGGGCCAAGGCCGCGGCGGCCGGGACCGCCCGGCATGAGCTCGCGGTTCCGCACCCGACCAAGTCCCCGTCCGCATCCCAGAAGGAGGCCCAATAATGGCTTCTCCCCGTATCGCCCGCGTGTTCGGGGCGGTCAACATCGGCTCGTTCCGCATTTCCGCGATCGTCGCCGGGCAGACCGACAGCGGCGAAATGATCGTGCTCGGCTCCGGCCACCGCGGCGCCGAAGGGATCAAGCGCGGTTATGTGACCGACATGGCCGCGGCGACTTACGCCGTGCGCGACGCCATCGAAAAGGCCGAGAAGATGGCCAACACCAGCGTCTCGAGCGTGTGGATCGGCAGCTCGGGCGCCGGGCTCGCCAGCCAGATCGCCCAGGTCGAAGTCGAGATCGGCGGACGGCGGATCGAGCAGGACGACATCGACCACCTGCTCGTCGCCGGGCGCGACGTGATCCAGCCCGATGGACGCATGGTGCTCCATGCCCAGCCGGCGCACTACACCCTCGACGGCGCCCACGGCGTGCCCAATCCCCGGGGGCTCCATGCCGAGCGGCTCGGGGTCGACATCCACGTCATGCTCGCCGACGGGGCGCCGGTGCGCAACATCACCGAGGCCGTGCAGAACGCTCACCTCGAAGTCGAGGCGGTGGTCGGCTCGCCGATCGCCGCCGGCCATTCGTGCCTGACGCCGGAAGAGCGCGAGCTCGGCGTTGCATTGGTCGAATTCGGGGCCGAAGTGACCAACGTCGCCGTCTATGCCGCCGGGATGCTGGTCGGGCTGACCTCGATCGCGATGGGATCGGGCGACGTTACCGACGCCATCGCCTCGGGTTTCGGCATCCGCCGGTTCCAGGCCGAACGGCTGAAGTGCGTTCACGGCTCGGCCATCGCCAGCCCGGCCGATCACCGCGAGATGATCCCGGTCAACGGCCCCGGCGAGGACAGCGGCACGCCGCTCGCCCGCCATGCCGACGACAAGAACCGCGTGCCCCGCGCCGAGCTGGTCTCGGTGATCACGACGCAGCTCGGGCGGCTGATGGAGGAAATCTCGAAGGCGCTGAAAAGCATGGGCTTTACCGGCGCGCGCGGGCAACAGATCGTGCTCACCGGCGGCGGGGCCGAGCTCGCCGGGCTGGCCGATTATGCCCAGGCGGCGCTCGGCAAGCCGGTGCGGATCGGCAAGCCGCCGGTGCTCAAGGGCTTGCCCGATGCCCACGCGACGCCGGGCTTCACCACGCTCACCGGCCTGGTGCTCTATGCCGCGGCCGATCCGGTCGACATCCGCAAGGTCGGGCCGAGCTACCAGCCGACCATCCGCTATGCTGGGCTCGGCCTCGTCGGGCGGGTCTATCGGGCGCTGCGGGAATACTTTTGATGGTTAACAAATCCGCGCGATCGTTGTGGACAAGCGCCAGATTGGCTTTGCCTCGCCGAGTCGAACCGTGCAGAATCGCACCAATTCGTTCGGGCCGGTGAGCCCCGACAGGAGACCAGCATGAGCATCAATATCGGCCCGCCCGCCATCGAGGAGCTTCGCCCGCGGATCGTGGTGATCGGCGTCGGCGGAGCCGGCGGCAACGCCATCGCCAACATGATCGGGGCCGAGATCGAAGGCGTCGACTTCGTCGTCGCCAACACCGATGCCCAGGCGCTCAACAACGCCGTGGCCGAGCATCGCATTCAGCTCGGGCCCGACATCACCCAAGGGCTCGGGGCAGGCTCACGGCCAGAGGTCGGCCGCGCCGCCGCCGAAGAGACCCTGCCCGACATCGAGCGGGCGCTCGAAGGCGTGCACATGTGCTTCATCGCCGCCGGGATGGGCGGCGGCACCGGCACCGGCGCCGCTCCGGTTATCGCCAAGGCCGCGCGCGACAAGGGCGTGCTGACCGTCGGCGTCGTTACCAAGCCGTTCCTGTTCGAAGGCACGCGCCGGATGCGCTCGGCCGACGCGGGTATCGAGGAGCTGCAGAAGCACGTCGATACCCTGATCGTCATCCCCAACCAGAACCTGTTCCTGGTGGCCAAGGCCGAGACCACGTTCAAGGAAGCCTTCGAGCTCGCCGACGAAGTGCTCCAGCAGGGGGTGCGCTCGATCACCGACCTGATGGTCATGCCGGGCCTGATCAATCTCGACTTCGCCGACGTCCGCTCGGTGATGGGCGAGATGGGCAAGGCGATGATGGGCACCGGCGAGGGCTCGGGCGAGAACCGCGCGCTTGAGGCGGCCGAGCGGGCGATCGCCAATCCGCTGCTCGACGGCGTCTCGATGCAGGGCGCCAAGGGCGTGATCATCTCGATCATCGGCGGCGACGACATGAAGCTGCTGAGCAGAGCGCCGAGCAGGCCGAGATCGCCTCGCGTCCGCTCAGCTTCGGCTCACGCGGCCCGGCGCGGCCGACGCTGGTGACGCCCGCGTCCGAGCCGCTGTTCACCCGGGAAGCGGCGGGAACGCCGTCGCCGGCTCCCGTCGCCGTGCCCGAGCCCGAGCCGATCGCCGCGGAAGACGAGGACGAGGGCGAAGAGGAATCGAGCGCCGTCTATGCTTCGCTCGACGCCGGCATTGACGCTGCGGCGGAAGAGCCCCTCGATCTCGAGCCGGAGATGGAAGAAGCTCCCGCGATGGCCGCGACGGCCCCGGAAAGCCCCGCGAGCGGCGGCCACGACGAGCTGCTGCTCGACGCCAGTCGGCTCGCCGAAGAGGACGAGCCGGTTCCTTCGCCGATGAGCGGACGCCGCCGCGGCCTGATTTCGGGAACCGCACAAAGCGCGCCCGCTGCGGCTCCGACCCGTCCGGCGGTCGGCGGCGGAACGCTGTTCGAGCGCATGGCCAACCTTTCGCGCGGCCGCTCGACGCCCGAGGAAGAGGACGACGACGAGGACGGCGAAGGCTCGGCAATCAGCATCCCGCGGTTCCTCGGCCGCCAGAACAACCAGTAGGCCGCGGCGAGGCCACTCGCCCCCGGGCGGCCCGCTGACCGCGTGATCCGCAGCGAGCGGAGCGCCCGGTTCGGCGGTGGTTAATGTGCCGACGAGCAAAGGGCGCGGCCTCTCGCCGCGATCGCGCGGGGCTGCAGAAGGGCTGAAAGCGAGCATGGCTGGCGCACCTGGGTATCGGCGGAGTGGGCGGCTGGGCCGCGCTGTCCGCGTGGCCGTGGTGCTGTCGGGCGCGGCTCTGACGCTTGCCGCCGTTCCGGCTTCGGCGCAAGTGGCACGCGCGGTGGTCCAGCCCACCACCGCCAACGATCGCACGATGCTCAACACGGCGCTGGCGCGGCTCGCCCGGAACCCGCGCGACGTCGATGCGCTGATCCAGGCCGGCACGGCCTCGCTCGCGACCGGCGACCCTGACGCCGCGGTCGGCTTCTTCAACCGCGCAGATCAGCTTTCGCCCGAGAACCCGCGGATCAAGGGCGGGCTCGCCAGCGCGTACTTGCGCAAGCAGGACCCTTTCGACGCGCTGCCGCTGTTCGCCGCGGCCGAGCGCGGGGGCCCGCTCGACAGCACCCAGTTGTCCGAACGCGGCCTCGCCTATGATCTCGTCGGCGACAATGGCAGCGCCCAACGGTTCTACGTCGAGGCGCTGCAGCGCGGGTGGGACGACGAGACTGTCCGGCGCTTGGCGCTGAGCCAGGCGATCGGCGGCGATCGCCGCGCGTCCGAGGCGACCCTGTCGCCGCTGCTGCAACGGCAGGACCGCGCCGCCTGGCGGACTCGCGCTTTCGCCCTCGCCATCGTCGGCCAGGAGGAAGAGGCCGTCTCAATCGCCAAGTCGACGATGCCCGGTCAACTCGCCGATGGGGTCGCGCCGTACTTGCGCTACATGCGCCGGTTGACCCGCGCGCAGCAGGCGGCGGCGGCGAACCTCGGCTTTTTTCCGCGCGCCGCCGACATTGGCCGCGACGACCCGCGGGTGGCGCTTTATGCCCCGGGCAACGCCCGCATGGCCGGCGCCGACAGCCGGCTGATTCCCTCGGGCGAGCCGCTCGGGCGCCGTTCATCCGCGCGCGCCGCGCCGGTGCCAACCCAAGCTGTCGCGGCGCCTGCGCCAGTGCGGCCGGCGGCTGCACCGCGCCAGGCGCAGCTCGAGGCGGCGCCGCCGCAGCTCGCCAGCACCCACGCGGGTCCGCCGGTCGCCTTGACGTTGCCGCCGGCGCCGCCGCCGACCCACGTCGCCGCTGCACCGCAGCCGGCGCTGGTTCTGCCGACGCCAGCCCGGGCCTCGACGCCGGCGCTCGAGCTGCCGGCCGTGGCGGCGGCACCCGCGGCGGAACGGCCTGGCTTCTCGTCATTCACGTTGAGCCCGGCGCCGGCGCCGGCGCGAGCGCCCAGCACCATAGCGGCAGCTCCGGCCGCGACCGCGCCGGCTCCGGCCCCCGCCCCGGCCGCACCCGTCGTTCCGGCTGCAGCTCCCGTGACGGTTGCGGCGGCCGCGTCCGAACCGGCCCCGGCCAAGCCGCGCTCGCTGGCCGAAGCGTTCGCCGACTTCGCCAAGCCGACCGTCGATGCCGCGCCGGCCCCGGGCGCGATCGACATCCGCAAGCTCGGCGACGGCGCGCCGCCGGCTGCCGCTGCAGCCGCGAAAACGGCGGCCTCGGCACAGAACAAACCCATGGCCGCGGCACCGAAAGCCCCCAAGCCGGCCCACGCGAAACCTCCGCCGCCGCCGCGCGACCCGAGCCGGGTCTGGGTCCAGGTCGCCACCGGTCGCGACACCGACGCCCTAGCGTTCGACTGGCGCCGGATCACGCGCGAAGCCGCCGCCGCCATGCGCGGCCGCAGCGGTTACGTCAGCGACTGGGGCAAGACCAACCGGCTGGTCACCGGCCCGTTCGATGATGAAGACGCGGCCACGGCGTTCATCGCGCAATTGCGGCGGGCACACGTCACCGGCGCGTTCGTCTGGACCAGCCCGGCCGGGCAGGCGGTCGAGCCTCTCGCAGGCAAGTAGTAAACCACCTTAATTCCCGCTATTGTCCACATCTTGTGAACAGGGTTGTCGAGTTTTGCGCAGGCATCGACGAGACCGCCATTGTCGCTGCGCCGCTCTCCGCCGCAATGGTCCGGCGTTAACCAAAGCTAGGAATTAGGACGAATGAGAATGGCCCACAGCGAGATCGAACGCCACGAGGACGCGGCGCCGGTCGAAATGCTGGCCTCGTTGTTCGAGGCTCGCGGCTGGCCGTACGAGTTCGTCGGCGACGACGAGATCAGTGGCAATGTCCAGGGCAGCTGGGCGAGCTACCAGCTCCGCGGCATCTGGCGGCCCGAGGATCACGTCCTCCAGTTGCTGTGCCTGCCCGACATCCGTGTGCCCGACGACAAGCGCGGCGCAATGTTCGAGGTGTTGGCGCTGGTCAACGAGCAGCTCTGGCTCGGCCACTTCGACGTCTGGTCGAACGGCGGGGTGCTGCTCTACCGCCACGGCCTGATGCTGGGCGACGACGGCTTGCTCAGCCTCGATCAGGCGCAAGTCGCGGTCGAGGCGGCGGTCGAGGAATGTGACCGGTTCTATCCGGCGTTCCAGTTCATCCTGTGGAGCGACAAGTCGCCCGCAGAGGCCCTCGCCAGCGCGCTGGTCGACGCCGCCGGCGAGGCCTGAGCGCGGCGCGGCTGCGGCGATGAGCGCGGCCTCCGCCCACTCGCCGGTCGTCCTCGTCGGCTGCGGCAACATGGGCCGCGCGATTCTCGACGGGTGGCTCGCGGCCGGTGCGATGGCGCCCGAGGCGATCCGCGTCGTCGATCCGTTCGCGTCGGAGCTGCCCCAGGGCGTGCGCCGCAGCGACGGGCTTGCCGGAGCGCTCGAGGGGATTGCGCCGTCAGCGATCGTGCTTGCGGTCAAGCCGCAGCAGGTCGAGGAAGTTGCCGAGTCCTTCGCTGGAAGCGGGCAATCCGGCGAGGTTCTGCTGCTGTCGATCCTCGCCGGCGTCGAGACGGTGCGGCTGGCGACGCTGTTTCCCGGAACGCGCGTGGTGCGGTTCATGTCGAATCTCGCCGCTGCGTTCGGCGCCGCGCCGGTCGGGGCATTCCCCGGCGGTGAACTGCCGCGACGCGCGCAGGCGCTGGCCGAGGCGCTGCTCGCACCGCTCGGTGACCTCACCTGGCTCGCAAACGAAGACCAGTTCCACGCCTTCACCGCGCTGGCCGGGTCCGGACCGGGCTTCGTGTACCGCTTCCTCGCCGCGCTCCAGGCGGGCGGCGAGGCGCTCGGTTTCGCCCCCGAGGAGGCGGCGCGGCTGGCGCTGACCACCGTGCGCGGCGCGGTCGAGCTGGCCGGGCGTTCGCCCGACGATTTCGCCGGGCTCGCCGCCCGTGTCGCGAGCAAGGGCGGGACGACCGCGGCCGGCTATGCCGTGCTCGATGCCGATCACGCGCTCGACCGGCTGATCGCCGCGACCTTGCGCGCGGCGGCCGAACGCAGCGCCGAAATGGCCCGCGCCTGAGCTCGCTTCCACCGTATTATCCATATGATACAGGTTGCGACCCGGTTTTGCTTGAATAGCACGCAACCAATTGCGATATTCGGGGCACCGGCCGGGCCTTGAGGCACGGCCGACGAAGGAGAGTTACCGAACATGGCCAACTGGAACGACCCCCAGCCCACTCGCCAGAGCGATCGGGCGGGTTTTGGCGCGTCTCCGAGCCTCAACGGCCGCGCGATCGGCCGGGCCGGCACCACCGACGTGGGGCTGCGCCGCTACATGCTCTCGATCTACAACTACATGGCGTCGGGCGTGCTGCTTTCGGGCATCGTCGCGCTGCTGTTCGCCAGCTCCGGCCTCGCCGCGCAAATGGTCCACTCGCCGCTGTGGTTCGTCGTCGCCCTGGCGCCGCTCGGCTTCGTCATGGCGATGAGCTTCGGCGCCAACCGGATGCAGACCAGCACGCTGCAGGCGCTGTACTGGGCGTTCTGCATCGTTATGGGGCTGTCGCTGTCGACGATCTTCCTGGTCTTCACCGGCGCCTCGATCGCCAGCACGTTCTTCGCCACCGCCGGCGCTTTCGCCGGCCTAAGCCTGGTCGGCTACACCACCCGCCGCGACCTCTCGGCGATGGGCACGTTCATGGTCATGGGCCTGATCGGCATCCTCGTCGCGATGGTGATCAACCTGTTCCTGCACTCGACCGGCCTGCAGCTGGCGATCAGCATCCTCGGCGTACTGATCTTCGCCGGCCTCACCGCGTGGGACACGCAGCGGCTGAAGGGGATGTACTACCAGGTCGCGGGGAGCGAGTTTGCCGGCAAGGCAGTCGTGCTCGGCGCGCTGAGCCTCTACCTCGACTTCATCAATATGTTCCAGTTCCTGCTCAGCTTCATGGGCGACCGCCGCTGATCGCACGCACGGGACGACCGATCGGAGCCCGGCGCGGAAGCTTCCGCGCCGGGCTTTTCTTTGCCGCCGCCGCCGCTTAGAGGGCCGCTTCAGCCTGGCGAAAGGTGGCGCCGATTAGCCCCGTCGTCTCGAAGAGGGGTTGCCCGCGCAATGATCGAAAGAATTGGAAAGAAGGTCGCCCTGCTGGTGTTCGCCGCGGGGATGGCGAGCCTGGCCGCGTGCGCCCAGAAAGCTCCACCGCCGCCTCCCCCGCCGCCGCCGCCACCTCCCCCCGTGGTCGTGATCCCGCCGATGCCGCAGCCGCCGTACGGCGCCGCCGGCAACCTGGCGGTCCCCCCGATCGATCCGGCAACCGGCTTGCACCAGAGCGTCAACCGCAACATCTCCCCCGCGCAGATGGTCTGGAACTTGCGCTCGGCCTACAACGTCGCCGCGCTCAACTGCCGAACCCAGCAATACGCCGACATCCTCACCGGCTACCGCGCGTTCCTCACCAGCCACGCCAAGGAGCTGACGGCCGAGAACCGCAAGAACGACGCCGAATACCGCGCCCGGTACGGAGCCGGCGGAATCAAGGCGCGCGACGCGTTCATGACCGCGGTCTACAACCACTACGCATTCCCGCCGACGCTGCCGCTGTTCTGCGACGCCATGCTGGCGATGAGCCACGATCCCCAGACGATCCCGCCGGGCGGGCTCGAGGGGTTCGCGATGCGGAGCCTGCCGAACGTCGAAATCGTGTTCGACGACTTCTACAAGAAGTACAGCCAGTACCTGACCGATCTCGCCGACTGGAAGGCTAAGTACGCCCCCCCGCCGCCCGCGCCGGCGCAGCCAGTCGGGCTGACCTTGCCGGGCGAGACGCCGGCGGCGCCCGCGCAGCAGCCGGTCGCGTTCGTCCAGGACAAGGCTCAGCCGCCGCAAGCGCCGATGCTCGGGTCGTCGCAGCAGCCCGCGCCGTCGCAAGCGCTGCCGCTCGTCCCATCGCAGCAGATACCACCGCCGTCGCTCTCGCTGGTGACGGCGGCCCCCTTGCCGGGACCACAACCGTCGCAGCCGACCTCCGCACTTTCGCTCTCGCCGAGCCCGGCCGGACCCCAGGCGCCGGCGGCCGCGGCGAGCTTGACGAGCAGCCCCCAGCGCTGAAATTTGTTCTTTCATGGGCGCAGCCTCTTGGCTAAGAGGCGCGCTTCCGCGGCCGAGCCACTCGACCGGCCGCGCGCGGACACTGGAACGGGGCCGTAGCTCAGCTGGGAGAGCGCGTCGTTCGCAATGACGAGGTCAGGGGTTCGATCCCCCTCGGCTCCACCAGGGTTCTCGGCGGGCGTTCCGCATTCCGGCGCCAGGCTCCTCGAGCGCTCCTAGATCGGCGTCCATGCACGCTCGGGCGCGGGCGGGCCGGGAGCAGTCAGCTTCCGGCGCGAGAAGTACGTCGAGTACGGCGGGCCCGATGGCGGCGACGGAGGCAAGGGCGGGGACATCGTCTTCGAAGCGGTGCCCGGGCTCAACACGCTGATCGACTTTCGCTATTCCCAGCACTTCAAGGCGCGGCGCGGCGGGCCCGGGGCCGGCAAGAACCGCACCGGCGCGAGCGCGCCCGAGATGGTGGTCAAGGTCCCCGTCGGCACGCAAGTGCTCGACGAGGACCGCGAGACGCTGCTCGCCGACCTCACCGAAGCCGGGCAGCGCGTCGTCCTGCTCCGCGGCGGCGACGGCGGGCGCGGCAACGCCAGCTACAAGTCGAGCACCAACCGCGCCCCGCGCCAGCATGGCCCCGGCTGGCCCGGCGAGGAGCGCTGGGTCTGGCTGCGGCTCAAGCTGCTCGCCGATGCCGGGCTGGTCGGGCTGCCCAACGCCGGCAAGTCGACCTTCATCAATCAGATCACCAATACCAAGGCCAAAGTCGGAGACTATCCGTTCACCACACTGCGGCCGCAGCTCGGGGTCGTTCGCCACCGCGCCCGCGAGTTCGTGCTGGCCGACATTCCCGGGCTGATCGAAGGCGCGGCCGAAGGGGCGGGGATCGGCGACCGCTTCCTCGGCCATATCGAGCGCTGCCGGGTGCTGATCCACCTCGTCGACGTGACGGGGCCCGACCCGGCCGAAGCGCTGCGGGTGATCGAGGGCGAGCTCGCAGCCTATGGCGCGGGGCTCGAGGAGAAGCCGCGGCTGGTCGCACTCAACAAGATCGATCTCGTCGACGCCGAGCTCGTCGCCGCGTTTGCCGACGAGCTGACGGCCGCCGGGGCGGCCGAGGTGTACCCGATCTCGGGCGCAACCGGCGCGGGGCTCGAGCCGCTGCTGGATGCCGTGATCGGCTACCTCCCCGCCGCGACCGGCACCGAGCGCCCAGCCGGCGAGCGTGAGGAGGCGAACGAGAAGCCGTGGTCGCCGCTGGGGTAGCGGTGAGGCGCACTGCTCGGTCGTTCAACGCGGTTCTCAAGCGGCGCATCACCGGCTAAGCGCCGCCCATGCCGATTGCCCGCCTTGCCGATCTCGCCGACCCGGCCGAATGCCCGCGGCTGGTGGTCAAGGTCGGCTCGTCGCTGCTGGTCGGGCCCGAGGGGGTGCGGCGCGAGTGGCTCGCCGGCCTAGTCGGCGAGATCGCCGTGGCCCGGGCGCGCGGTCAGGACGTGATCGTCGTCAGCTCGGGCTCGATCGCGCTCGGCGCGGCGCGATTGGGGCTCGACAAGGGCGGGCGCGGCAGCCTCGCGGACGCGCAAGCCGCCGCCGCGGTCGGACAGATCGCGCTGTCGGCGTTGTGGGCCGAACTGCTCGCCGCCCACCGCCTCACCGCCGCCCAGCTGCTGCTGACGCTCGACGACCTCGAGGACCGGCGCCGCTACCTCAATGCCACGGCGACGCTGACCCGGCTGCTCGATGCCGGCGCGGTCCCGGTGGTCAACGAGAACGACAGCGTCGCGACACAGGAGATCCGCTTCGGCGACAACGATCGGCTGGCCGCGCGCGTGGCCCAGGCGGCGCAGGCCAGCGCGGTGCTGCTGCTGTCCGACGTCGATGGGCTGTACGACCGCAACCCGGCCGACCCGGCGGCGCGGCGGCTGACCGAAGTGCATGGGATCACGGCGGACATCCACGCCATGGCCGACGGCGGTTCGGGCTCGGGTCTCGGCTCGGGTGGGATGACCTCGAAGCTCCAGGCGGCGGAGATCGCCGAACGGGCGGGGATCGTTCTCGGAATCGCCAACGGCACGGCGGAGCGGCCGCTCGCGCGGGCGACGTGCGAGGAGATTGGCACGCTGTTCCTCCCGCGCGCCGCCCGGCGCGGCAAGGCCGCCGCGCGCAAGGCCTGGCTCGGCGGACGGCTGCGGCTGAAGGGCGCGCTGACCGTCGATTCCGGGGCGGCTCAGGCGCTCGCCGGCGGCAGCAGCCTGCTTGCCAAAGGGATCACCGCCGTCGATGGGGCGTTCGTCCGCGGCGACGCGGTGACGATCCGCGATGCCAGCGGGGCGGTCGTCGCCCATGGCCTGGTCGAGTACGACGCGGCCGAGTGCACCCGGCTGATGGGCCGGCATACGCGCGAGCACGCCGAGCTGCTCGGCTACGCGCCGCGCCCGGCGATCGTTCACCGCGACCAGCTCGTGCTGCTGTAAATGGCATTGCTCGCGGTCACCGGCGCGACCGGGTTCGTCGGGCAGGCGCTGCTCGACCGTGCCGAGGAAGCCGGCAGCGAGGTGCGGGCGCTGGCGCGGCGGCCGCAGCCGGCGCGGCGCGGGGTCGAATGGATCGCCGGCGATCTCGGCGACCGCGCGGCACTCGCGCGGCTGGTCGCCGGGTGCGAAGCGGTGCTGCACGTCGCTGGGGTGGTCAACGCGCCCGATGCGGCCAGTTTCGAGCAGGGCAACGTCGCCGGGACGTTGGCGACGATCGAGGCGGCGCGCGCCGCCGGCGTGCCGCGGTTGGTGTTCGTGTCCTCGCTGGCGGCGCGCGAGCCGGGGCTGTCGGCTTATGGCGCCTCGAAGGCGCGGGCGGAGAAGCTGGTCCGCGCCAGCGGCCTGGAATGGACGATCGTCCGCCCCCCGGCGGTTTACGGCCCGCGCGACCGCGACATGCTCGAGTTGTTCCGCGCGGCCAAGTGGGGCATCGTCCCGACGCCCGAGGCCGGGCGTGCCTCGGTGATTCACGTCGACGATCTTGCTCGGCTGCTGCTCGCGCTGGTCCCTGGCGGAGAAGACATCGGCCACCGCGCATTCGAGCCCGACGACGGCCGGGCCGGCGGGTGGACCCATCACGAGCTCGCGCGGGCGATCGGCTGGGCGGTCGGGCGGCGGCCGTGGGTGCCGCGGCTGTCCCGCCGCACCCTCGAGTTCGCGGCGCGCGCCGACGGGGCGTTGCGCGGCCCGCGCGCCCGGCTGACGCTCGACCGGGTCGGTTATCTTAGCCATCCGGACTGGGCGGTCAGTGAAGGCGCGCGCGTGCCTCCGTGGTTGTGGCGGCCGGCGATCCCGACGCGCGACGGGCTCAAGGCGACGGCGAAGTGGTACCGCGAGCAGCGCTGGCTGTGACCGCTGAGGCGCTCGCGATCGCGGTTCGGCTGCGGGGTGTTGCACAAAAGCCCGTCAGGAAGGGTCGTTCGGCCTGCCCCGTGCGCGCGCCATAACATTGCTTGACAGCGGCTTAGTCGCAATGAATGTGGCGCCCGATCGGCCCCTCGGTTTTTTACGCAACTGCGGGGCACAAAGGGGCAACAATGGCCCGGCCACGAGCCGGCGCCGCGTCCAGGGAGTACACAATGACCGGCCTTTCCCGCACCCATCTGGCGTGGACCGCTTCCGCGCTCGCGCTGAGCATCGGCGCCCCCGCTTTCGCGCAGGACGCGACCCGGGCGACCGCCACCGCGACGAGCACGGCGCAGCAGCCGTCCGGCAATGCCGACACCAGCATCAATCCCGGCGACATCGTCGTCACCGCCCAGCGTGTCGAGCAGCGGCTGCAGGACGTGCCGATCTCGATCACGGTGTTCAACCAGGAGCAGATCAACCAGCGCAACATCGTCAATGCGACGGACCTGGCGACATACACCCCATCGCTTTCGGTCAACAATCGGTTCGGCCCGGAGAAGTCCTCGTTCGTCATCCGCGGCTTCGTCCAGGACCTTGCGACGCAGCCGTCGGTCGGCGTCTATTTCGCCGACGTCGTCGCGCCGCGCTCGGGCGGCTCGACCACTTCCGGCAACGGCGTCGGCGTCGGGCAGCTGTTCGACTTGCAGAACGTCCAGGTCCTGAAGGGCCCGCAGGGCACCCTGTTCGGCCGCAACACGACCGGCGGCGCGGTGCTGCTGGTGCCCAAGAAGCCGACCGATCGCTTCGAGGGCTACATCGAGGACTCGCTCGGCAGCTATAACATGCGCCGGGTCCAGGCGGTGGTGAACGTGCCGCTCGCCGACACCTTCCGGGTGCGCCTCGGCGTCGACCGGATGAGCCGCGACGGTTACCTGATCAACCACGGGCTGGGGCCCAACCGCCTGGGCGACGTCAACTACTGGACGGCGCGGATGAGCGTCGTCGGCGAGCTTACGCCGACGCTCGAGAGCTACACGATGGCGACTTGGACCAAGTCGCACAACAACGGCATCACCTTGCGCCTGCTCGGCTGCAACCGCACGCCGCCCGCGAGCATCGCTGCGAACGCCACGCTGGCCTGCGCGCAGTTCGACCGGCAGAACGCTCGGGGTGACGGACCGTGGGACATCGAAAACGCCGAGCCGGATCCGACAGTCCAGATGGAAACCTGGCAGGTGATCAACACGACCACGTGGAAGGCGACGCCGACGCTGACGGTCAAGAACATCGCCAGCTATGGCGAGTTCCGCGAGACCACACGCATGGACTTGCAGGGCGACTTCCTGCTGCAACCGAACGGAACGCTCGCGCGTGCGCTGATCCGCCTCAACAATACGCCCAACTACAACAACGCGAGCCAGTCGACTTATACCGACGAGCTGCAGATCCAGGGACGCTCGAGCGATGACCGCCTCACTTGGCAGGCGGGCGCCTATTTCGAAAACAGCGACCCGATCGGCTTCACTTCACAATCGACGGGGATTGGTTTGAACTGTCCCAACCTCCAGGCCCTGCAGTGCAACGCCGCTCCCGGCCTGTTCCTGGGCTCGGCGGTCGGGACGGTCTTCACCAGCACCGTTTCGCGTCCGTTCCAGAAGACCTGGTTCCGCGACCGCGGGCTCTATGGCCAGGCAACCTACAAGATCACCGACCAGCTCTCGCTCACGGGCGGCATCCGCTACACTTGGGACCGGATGACCCACCAGTACGACGGCGAGGCGATCGCCTTCCCGGCGACCAACACTCCGCTGTACTTCTGCAGCAACACGGTACGGGTCCGCTATCCGGCCGGAACGCCGTCGCCGGTCAATCCCACACTCACGTTCCCGGTGGTCACCTCGCCATTCGGGCACGACGCTTGCGCCGTGACCTTCAGCGCCAAGTCGTCGAAGCCGACCTGGCTGCTCGACATCGACTACAAGCCGACGCCGGACACCCTGATTTATGCGAAGTGGGCGCGCGGCTATCGCGCCGGCGGCGCGACGTCGGCCAACATCTATTTCGAGACCTGGCAGCCGGAAAAGGTCGACACGTACGAAATCGGCGCGAAGGCGACCCTGCGCGGCGGTTCCGTCAACGGCTACTTCAACGTCGCCGGGTTCTACAACGACTTCCGCAACCAGCAGATCCAGGCGTCGCTCATCCGCGCTGCGACAAGCCCGCTGCTCGGCGGCAGCGCCATCATCAACGCCGGCAAGTCGCGCATCTGGGGCATCGAGGTCGACAGCGCGCTGACCCTGCTCAACATCTTCCGCCTGGAAGGCGGCTATACCTACCTCAATACCAAGCTCCTCAGCCTCGACCCGAGCAGGTTCGTCCTCACGCCCGAGCAGCAGCTGGTGTGGTCGGCGGTGATTCCCACCGCCACGGCCGGGGGCCCGCTGGCGTTCTCGCCCAAGCACCGGCTGTCGCTGACCGGCACGGTGATGCTCCCGCTCGATCCGTCGATCGGTAAGATCTCGTTCGGCGCGACTTACGTCCACACCGCGAGCTTCATTGGCAACCGGGCGACGGCGCCGCAGTTCCAGGTCATGCCGGCCCAGAACCTTGTAAACCTGCAGGCGAGCTGGAACGACATCGTCGGGTACCCGGTCGACCTGTCGTTCTTCATGACGAACGTCGGCAACAAGGCTTACCCGATGTCGGTGGCGCCTGCGTGGAACTCGTACGGGTTCGAAACCGCGGTGATGAACGAGCCGCGGATGTGGGGCTTCCGGCTGCGATACCGCTTCGGCTCCTGACGCCGAGGCCAACCAATCGGAGCGGCGGCGCGGGCGCGGGTCCGTGCCGCCGTTTCCATTTCAGGCCGAGGGCGCTGCGGCGATGATTCGCGGGGTGGTTGCGGATTAGCCGCCACGCCCGTGCCGTTCCGCGCTAACCGGTCGCAAGGCTCACACCGGAGATGGCAAAGCGGTGACTCAGCTTCGCACCAGCGCCAAGTTCGACATGCGCGCGCCGGATTTCGGCGCGCCGCTGCCGACGCTTTATGGCGCCGCGCTAGAGATGGTGGCATTCCTCGATCGGATCGGGATCGGCTCGATCAACCTGATGGAGCACCACGGCTTCCCCGACAATTACCTGCCGACCCCGTTCGTCATGGGCGGGGGCGTCGCCGCGGTCACCCGGCGCTGCCGGATCAGTCTTGGCGCGGTGGTCCTGCCGCTGCACGATCCGGTCAAGATCGCCGAGCAGATCGGCGTGCTCGACGTGATGTCGAACGGGCGGCTCGAGGTGATCATCGGCGCCGGCTACGTCACCTCCGAGTTCACTCGCTTCGGCGTGTCGCTGAAGGACCGCGGCCGGCTGCTCGACGAAGGTCTCGAGATTATCCTCCGCGCGCTTCACGGCGAGCGCACCGGGCCGGGCGGGCGCGACATTTTCGTCCGGCCACTGCCGCTGCAAGCGCCTGAGGCGATCCTGCGGGTTGGCGGCGGGGTCGAGGCGTCGGCAAAGCGGGCGGCGCGGCTGGGGCTCGGCTTCGCGCCGATGACCCGCGGCCTATTCGCGCTGTATGACGCCGAATGCCGCCGCCACGGCCGCGAGCCGGGGGTCAAGACCGGCCCGAGCGGGTTCGGCGACATCCACCTCTCGCACGATCCCGAGGCGACCTGGGCGAAGGTGCTGCCCTACCTCAAGCACTCGGTCGCCGATTATGCGCGCATCGCCGAGGAATCCGGCGCCGACTCGCCGTTCCGCGGCCTCCTCGCCGACGACCAGGCGCTGCGGGCCAGCGGCATGTTCCACGTGATGACGCCCGAGGAGGTGCTCGAGACGGCCAAGCAAATCGACGCGTACGGATCGATGACGTTCATGCCGCTGATCGGCGGGATGCCGCCCGAGCTCGGGTGGGAAAGCCTCGAGCTGCTCGAACAAATCATGCCGCAACTCCGCGCGATCGAACCGGCTCCGGGAAACGAAGCCGAGGGACGTGCGGCCTGACCAATATAATTGGTAATCCGAACGATTGCTGGTATGGGCGCCGGCGACGGGGATCATCTGAAAGGAACTTGGACTATGAAGAAATTCGTGCTTGCCGCTGCCGCCGCCGTGCTCGTGCCGGCGTTTGCCGTACCCGCCCTCGCCGCCGACGCGCCGGCCGCCGCGCCGACGGTGCTGAGCACTGCCGACACCAAGCTCGGCGACCTGCTCGACAATCCCGCCGCCAAGGCGATTCTGACCAAGTACATCTCCGAGATGATCAGCAATCCGCAGATCGATCAGGCCCGCGGGATGACGCTCAAGCAGCTCCAGGGCTACGCGGCGGACGCGCTGCCCGACCTGACGCTCGCCAAGATCGACGCTGAGCTGGCCAAGCTCCCGGCGAAGTAAGCCGTTCGGCCGGCGCCTACGCCGACCGCCGAAGGGCGCCCCGTTCGGGGCGCCCTTTTTGTTGTGCGGAAGCCGCGGGAACGGCCGCCAGCGTCCGCGCGTTCGCACTCCAACCCCGAACGGGAGCACACAGACGGCGAATGGATGACGCGCGCGCGAGAGCCGAGCTGGCGCCGTCGCGCCGCGCGCGGGCAGGGGCGTTCGTCGCCGTCGCGCTGCTGCACGTGGTTGCGCTGATGGTGCTGATCCGCGCGTTCGAGCCAGAGCTGGGTCGCCAGGCGGCTCGCGCCGCACTGTCGGCTTTTACCGTCACCGTCACGCCGCCGCGGCCGAGCCCCACTCCGACCCCGAAGCCGGTCCCGCCGCTACACCCACGTGCCGCCAATGCCGGGCAGCCCCGCGCGAGCGGCAGCAAAGCCCAGCCGCAAGAAGTCGTTGCGCCCACACCCCCCGTGATCATTGCAACGACGCGGGCGCCGGCGACGACCGGCGGCGGCTTTGCGCTCAGCTCGGGGGCGCAGCAGAGCGGAAAAGGGACCGGCGCCGGAGCCGCCGGGACTGGCCCCGGTGCCGGTGGAAGTGGCTCCGGCACCGGGGGCGGGGCCGTGACGAAGCCGCTCAAGATCGCCGGCGAGATCAATTCGGCGCGCGATTATCCGAGTGAAACCCGAGACTTGCGAATCGGCGATTTCGTCATAATCTATCTCACCGTCGGGACCGATGGCCGCGCGCACGATTGCCGAGTCGTTCGGCCGAGCCGCGATCCGCGTTCCGATGCGATCACCTGCCGCCTGGCAGTCGACCGCTTCCGTTTCGAGCCGGCGACCGATTTCCATGGCAATGCGGTGGAATCGGCCTACGGCTGGCGACAGCGCTGGTTCTATTGAGCAGTTGCAACAATTGCTTGTTCGCAATTGCAGAAGTCCTGCCGCTGCAAACGGTGAAACGTGTATAGTTTACGCCCGAAATCCGGGCACGTGCCTGTATGTCGTGATGCAGCGGAACTGCCCTTCTGAACGAACGTTAAGGAAATCAAAGCCGAGCTCCAGCAACAGAACTGCGACCCCTTAGATGAGCCAGGAAGATTGCTTGAATCCCGCGCGGCCGGCGCCGCCAGGCACCGCGCAAGTCATAACCATCCGTCCTCCGCTCGCGTCGGCCGACCGCCCGCGCCACGTCGCCCTGATCGGTACGTTTGCCCCGCGCCCGTGCGGCATCGCCACGTTCACGACCGACATCTACGAGCAGCTCGGGCGCTTCCACCCCGAGATCCGCTTCGACGTCTACGCGCTGGAAAACCGCGCGGACCGCGCCGTCGACGAGCGGGTCACGCAAGTCATTCACGCCGACCGTCGCGAGGATTACGTCCGCGCCGCCCAGCGGATCAATACCTCGGGGGTCGAGGCAGTGTGGCTGCAGCACGAATACGGCATCTTCGGCGGCAATGAGGGTGCCTACGTGCTCGACTTCGTCGACCGGCTCGCGCCACCCCTGGTCCTCACGCTGCACACCGTCATCGGGCAACCGTCGCCGCTGCAGCGATCGATCCTCGAGCACCTGATCGAGCGCGCGTCGCGGATCATGGTGATGTCCGAGCATGGTCGCAGGCTGCTGATCGACATGTACGGCGCGCCCGCCGAGATCATCGAGGTTGTCGCCCACGGCGCTCCCGATCGGCCATTCGGGCGGACCGAGCAATTCAAGCAAGCCCTCGGATTCGCGGGCAAGAACGTGCTGATGACATTCGGTCTGCTCGGGCCCGGCAAGGGCCTGGAAAAGGCGATCGAGGCCCTGCCGGCGATCGTCGCGGCCCAGCCGGACACCGTTTATCGGATCGTCGGTGCGACTCACCCGAACCTGGTCGCCCTCGAAGGGGAGCGGTACCGGGAAGGCCTGCAGGAGCTCGCCGCCCGAATTGGTGTCGCCGAGCACATCGCGTGGGACAACCGTTTCCTCGAGACGGACGAGCTTCTCGACCAGATCGAGGCCTGCGACATCTACCTGACACCCTACCTCAATCTGCAGCAGTCGACCTCGGGCACGCTGAGCTACGCGGTTGCGCTGGGGAAAGCGGTCGTCGCGACTCCGTACATCCACGCGCGCGAGCTGCTCGGCGACGGTACGGGGAAACTGATCGAGCGGAAATCGAGCACTGCGATCGCCGAATCCGTCAATCAGCTGCTCGGCGATCCGGCCGCGCTGACGAGGATGCAGCGGCGTGCTTACGCGAAAGGCCGGACGACGATCTGGCCGCGCTTTGCCGATGCCACCGCCGCGCTGCTCCGGCGGGCCGTGGCTCCGGCGCCGCAGCACGTGCCGCTGTTCGCCACCCCTCCGCTGGAAGCGGTTCTGGCGATGAGCGACGGTACTGGAATGCTCCAGCACTCGATCGGAATCGTACCCGACCGGCGCCACGGTTACTGCCTCGACGATAATGCCCGCGCGCTGATGCTGATGAACGTGGCCGAGCGCGTTCCGGACGCCGAGCGGGCGCGGTGGCAAGGGGTCTACGCCTCGTTCATCCAGCACGCCTGGAACCCCGATCACCGCCGCTTCCGCAACTTCATGGCGTTCGATCGGAGCTGGTGCGAGGAACTCGGCTCGGAAGATTCCAACGGGCGGGCGCTGTGGGCGCTCGGCCAGACGGTCGAGTGCGCGGCCGATCCCGACTTGCGACAGTGGGCGCTGCGCTGGTTCGACATCGCCCACTGCTCGTTCGAGGAGACCGCGTGGCCCCGTTCGCTGGCCCTGGCGATGCTGGGGGCCTGCGCCTTGCTGCGGGCGCAGCCCGACCACGCGGGCGCTCGGGCCCTGGTCACCCGCGGCGCCGAAGTGCTCGGCTGGTTGCTGGCCGAAGCGCGGCGGCCCGATTGGGCATGGTTCGAAGCCGTGCTGGGCTACGACAATCCGCGCTTGTGCCAAGCGCTGATCGAGGCGGGCGAGGCGATGGATCGCGGCGATTGGACCGCGGAGGGGCTCGAGACGCTCGAGTGGATCGCCGCGCAACAAGTTTCGGTTAGCGGGCACTTCCGCCCGATCGGGTCCGAGACCTTTCACAAGCCGCATACTTCGCTGCCGTTCGACCAGCAGCCGCTCGAGGCGCAGGCCGCGGTCGAGGCCGCCGCCAGCGCCTGGCGAGCGACCGGCGAGGCGCGCTGGTTCGAGCACGCGCGGACTGCGTATGCATGGTACTTCGGCGCGAACGACCGCGGAGCTGTCCTGGTCGATCTCGCCACTGGCCGCTGCCGCGACGGGATCACCCCACGCGGTGTCAACGAGAATTGCGGTGCAGAGTCGATCCTCGCGTTTCAGCTGGCCCATTATTCCATGCTAGCGCTCGCCCGCGCCCAGGCGGGTGATTCGACGGGAGACGGTCTTGAACAAGCACAGCGCCACGTCCCCCAACCCGCTGCGCATTCTTGACACCAGGCTCCATGCTGATCCTTCGCGCGTCGTCCTCAGGCCGTTCCACCTTGGATGGCAGTCGACCAGCCATGCCGGGGACCGCGCGCGGCGGCTGGTCAACGACATCCTCGCGCTGTCCGACCGTCGGACGGCGCTCGAGTACCGCCGCGTGCTCCGCGACTTCAAGGAACGCCACTGGCAGACCGAGGCGATGTTCGACGACCGCTATGCCGAGGTCGAGCAGTCGCTGGAACTCGACGGCTCAGGCTGGTCACGGACCCGCAAGCGCCTGATCGGCGCCTATTTCTGCCACGAGTACACGTACGCCGCGGCGGCGCTGATGAACCCCTCGATTGTCCCGCATCCCGACCAGTCGGGGATGAACGGGACCGCCACCCGCTTTGTCATGAGCCTGCGGGCCGTGGGCGAAGGGCACATCAGCTCGGTCGCCTTTCGCGAGGGAATCGCGCACGACGACGGGCGCTTCAATCTGTGGCCGCAGACCGCCTTCGCCACCGCCGCCGACATCGACGACGAATCCCTGATCGACAGTGATGCGGCGGTGACGGTCCACCGGCACCCCGAGTCGAGCCTGTCGAACACGGTCATCTTTCCGATCACCGAGCAGCAACGCGGCGGGCTCGAGGACTTGCGCCTGGTCCGCTTCGATCATGGCGATCACGACTTCGAATGGATCGGCACTTACACCGCCTACTCCGGCTCCTCGATCCGTTCGGAACTGATGCGCACGCGCGACTTCCGCAGCTTCGTGCTCGAGCCAATCGAGGGTCGCGCCGGCCGTAACAAGGGGATGGCGCTGTTTCCGGAAAAGGTCGGCGGCACCTACGCCATGCTCGGGCGGCAGGACGGCAAGAACCTGTTCCTGATCCGCTCGGACCGGCTGACCTGCTGGGATGACGACGGAGTGCTCCTGATGGAGCCGAAATACCCGTGGGAATTCATCCAGATCGGCAACTGCGGCAGCCCTTTGCTGACCGACGAGGGCTGGCTGATGTTCACCCACGGGGTCGGCGCCATGCGCAAGTATGCACTCGGCTGCGCCTTGCTCGACCGCGACGATCCCTCGAAGGTGCTGGCGCGGGTGCGCGAGCCGGTGCTGACTGCGAACGATGACGAACGCTCGGGCTACGTTCCCAACGTCGTCTACACGTGCGGCGTACTGCGGGTCGGCGAGCAGCTGCTGGTGCCCTACGGCATCTCCGACAGCGCGGTCGGCTTCGCCACCACGTCCATCGCCGACCTGCTGTCGCTGATGGACTGACTCACGGCAGCCGCTTACCGCGGCGACCCCTCGCGCGGGAGAATCTTCGGCAGCCCCGCAGGCGCCCCCCTTGATCGCGCTTCGCCGCTCCGGCACTCCGCTAGCGCAGAGGAGAGCACCATTGGCCACGATCCACCCGGTTCCGCCCGAATGGGCGCAGCGCGCGTACGTCGATGCGGCGGGCTATGCCGAGAAGTACCGGCGCTCGCTCGATGAGCCCGAAGCGTTCTGGCGCGAGGAGAGCGCTCGGATCGAGTGGATCAAGCCGTGGACGGAGCTCAGCCGCAGCTCATTCGAAGAAGGCGACTTCGGCATCCGCTGGTTCGGCGACGGGACGCTCAACGTCTCGGCCAACTGCCTCGACCGTCACCTCGAGAAACATGGCGAGACCATCGCGATCATCTGGGAGGGCGACGATCCCGCGCAGCAGCGCAAGCTGACTTACCGCGAGCTCCACGCGGAGGTCTGTCGCTTTGCCAACGTGCTCAAGGACCTTGGCGCCCGGCGCGGCGACCGGGTGACGATCTACTTGCCGATGATCCCCGAGGCGGCGATCGCGATGCTCGCCTGCGCCCGCATTGGCGCGATCCATTCGGTGGTGTTCGGCGGCTTCTCGCCCGAGGCGCTGGCCGGGCGGATCGGGGATTGCGACAGCCGGCTGGTCGTGACCGCCGATGCCGGGATGCGTGGCGGCAAGCAGGTTCCGCTCAAGGCAAATGTCGACGAGGCGCTGGCCGAATGCCGCGGGGTGGAGGCCGTCCTCGTGGTGCGCCACGTCGGCAATCCAGTCGCGATGGCCGAGGGCCGCGACCACTGGTGGGACGAGCGCCGCGCCGCCGCCTCGGCCGCGTGCAACCCCGAGGAAATCGGCGCCGAAGACCCGCTGTTCGTACTCTACACCAGCGGCAGCACCGGCAAGCCCAAGGGGGTGCTGCACACCAGCGGCGGCTATCTGACCTGGGCGGCGATGACCCACCACTACGTCTTCGACTACCGCCCGGGCGAGGTCTACTGGTGCGCCGCCGACATCGGCTGGGTCACCGGCCACAGCTACGTGGTCTATGGCCCGCTCGCCAACGCCGCGACCGTGATGATGTTCGAGGGCGTGCCCAACTGGCCCGACCACAGCCGCTTCTGGCAGATCGTCGACCGTCACCAGGTCAACATCTTCTACGGCGCCCCGACCGCGCTGCGGGCGCTGATGCGCGAGGGCGATCAGTGGGTGACGCGGACCAGCCGCCAATCGCTGCGCCTGCTCGGCACCGTCGGCGAGCCGATCAACCCCGAGGCGTGGGAGTGGTACTGGCGCGTGGTCGGCGAGGGCCGCTGCCCGATCGTCGACACCTGGTGGCAGACCGAAACC
>JAEKKO010000035.1 GCA_019510335.1 Novosphingobium sp.
GCATCGCTGTCCGCCTCGGACAGGCCGATGATGCAGGCGGTCATGTTCTCGTTGACGAACAGGTACGGGCGGCCGGTGCCCTCCTGGGTGCGGACCACCGGGTGGACCGTGCACAAGTCGCCGGCCTGAAGATCCTCGAGGCGATTACGGCGCTCCCAGGCGCGCTGGCGAACTTGGAGCGCCTTTAGTCCGGCGATCCGTTCCTTCAGGCGTTGGGGCAGGCTCTCGTAAGCCCGGATGCCGCTCACGAACTTGGTCGACGTCGCATCGGGGTCGACTTCGACCGCGTGCAGTGCGCCGACCAGGTACGGCGACGGAAGGTACGGCACGTCGTTGTGCCATTGCAGCTCGCGGGTCCCGAGAAATCCGTCGGCGCGGCGGTTGGAGACGTAGAAGTTCTCGAAGATGCTGTCGGGGATCGGCCCGAAGGTGCGGCAGACGTCCTGCTGCTCGTTCATCGTCAGGTTCAGCCCGCGGATGACGAGCAGGCCCTCGCGCGCGAACAGTTCGCGAAACTCGTCGCGGCCGCGATCGCTGAGGGCCTGGTCGAGCGTCGCATCCAGCTCGAAGCCGAACGGCGCGAGCGATCGGGCGTTTGCGAACAGGGCCATGGCATCCTCTCTCGACTGCCGCAGAGCTTTTTGCCGACTCGGCCAGCGCCTTGTTCCTCACCTTGCGAGCAAGTAGTGTCCCTTGTCAAACGGCATTTGCCTCGGCCAAGGCGAGCCGCTCCGCAGCGGAGACGAAAGGAACACGAATGGCGACCAGGCGCATGGGACCGGCCAACGCCTCGGTCCGCTACAAGCTGCTCGACGCGGCCGAGCGCGTGCTCGAGCGCGACGGATACCCGGCGGTGACGTCGCGGAATGTCGGCAAGGAAGCGGGCGTCGATCAGAAGCTCGTGTTCTATTACTTCCAGAACATGGAAGAACTGGTGGTTGCGACGTTCCGCCGCCGCAGCGAGACGTTCCTCGCTACGCTCGAGGGAATCGCGTCATCGCGGTCGCCTCTCCGGCAGTTGTGGGAATTGAGCAGCGATCGCAGCGGGCGCCTGGTGATCGAGTTCATGGCCATGGCCACCCGCAACGCCGCGCTGCGCCAGGAGGTGGCGAGGTACAGCGCCCGAGCCAACGAGATCCTTCTGCCGACGCTCGCCGCGGTCGTGCAGGAGGCCAATCTCGACCCTCGGATCATCAGCCCGGAACTGCTGAATTTCGCCATCGCGGCGCTGGCGCGGAACCTGATACTCGAGACTGAGCTCGGACTGCTGCCGGATTGCGACGCGATCAGCGAGTCGATCGAGCGCGTCCTGAATGCCGTTGAGGGGAAGCAAGGACGGTAGTTCGGTCGTTCCTCGCAAGCTGGCGTTCGCCGCTGAGGGGCCCTGGCCTCAGGTGTCGGAATCCTGCCCGGGGATTGCGGTCGGCGTGTGCAGGGTCTCGATCAAGTAGAGGCGCTTGACCATGACGTAGCCGACCACCAGCATCGGCGCCGCGAAGACGAGGCCGACGGCGCCGAACAGCAGTCCGCCGGCGATGATCCCGAACACCGTCAGCGCCGGCGGCAACAGCACCGCCTGCTTTTGCACGAACGGCGTCATGATCGTCGCCTCGAGCTGGTGGATGGCGAGCACCAGGACCAGCGCAAGCAGCAGCGTCTGCACCCCTTGCGCCGAGGCGACGATCAGGATCGGCACTGACGAGATGATCGGTCCGACCCACGGCATGATCTCGGTAGCGGCGGCGATGACACCAAGGGCCACCGCCGAGTTGACACCGATCAGCGCGAGCCCAACGCCCGTGCTGAGCCCGATCGTGCCCATGATGATGAACTGGCCGATCATCCAGTGACGCAGCGCCGCGGCGCTCTGGCGCAGCGCTTCGTCGGCCAGCGCGCGGTGCTTCGGCGGCACCAGGCTGACCAGCCCGCGGCGATACAGGTCCGGGTCGGCGGCGATGTAGACCGCTCCGAACACCAGCAGCAGCACGTCGGTGACGATGGTGGTCAACGAGCCGACGATCCGGGTGATGCGGCCGATGACCTCGCCTCCATCGGGACGGGAGTGCTCGAGCGAGGTCACCAGCTGGGTGCCGCCGGGCAGGCCGGCGACGCGGTACCTGAGCTCCTGCCACGCGGCGGGCAGGGCTCGGGCCAGTTGCGAGAAGTCGTTGCCGACGTAGCTCCCGAACAGCAGCGCGATGCCGCCGACGGCCAGCCCGGTGACGATCAGCGCCGCCGCGAACGACCACCGCCCGGACAGGCGCGTGTGGCGTTCGATGGCGTCCGCAAACGCGCGGATCAGGACGGCGAAGACGGCGGCGCCGAACGCGATCACCAGCAGACTCGCCAGGCGAAGCGCGGCGACCACGGCGATCACCATCAGCGCCGCCGCGAGCAGCGACTTGAGGACCAGCCGGAACGTCGCGTGGGAGTCGTTCACATAGGCGAAACTGGCGGGCCGGGGCGGGGGTTCCCCGAAGGCGGTTGCGCGGCGTGCGTTGCCCGGCGTGTCTCCTCTTCGCTCGACACGAGCGGGGTGGGTTAAGTCAAGTCAAGTCAAGTCAAGTCAGTTGGAGCGGGATCTTTGCCCACGTCCGCTCGTCCCGAGCGAAGACGAGGGACCAAGCGCAGCCTAGCCGACTTCAGGCGAACGCTGCGGCTTTTCTCAGCAATTGATAGGCCTCGATGACTTGCTGGAGCCGCGTCTCGAAGCTGCGGTCGCCGCCGTTGCGGTCGGGATGGTAGCGGCGGACGAGCTCGGAATAACGGGTGCGCAGTTCCTTGCGATCGGCATTGAGGCCGAGGCCCATGACGTCGAGCGCGCGCCGCTCGGCAACGGTCAGCACGCGGCCATCGCGCCGGGGCATCGGACGATGTTCGGCGGCACGGCTGCGGGCGCGGGCGCTGATCGCCTCGAGCGGGTCGGCGAAATCCGCCCAGCGCGGCGGCGCGTCGATTCCGGCCGTGGCGCTGAAGGCGTGCGAGGCCGACGCCCATCCCGCCGCGGGATGCTGCGCGTCGAGGATTTCCTCGGCAGTCATCCCTTCGAACCAGTCGTAGCCGGCGTTGAACTGTCGGATGTGATCGAGGCAGAACCAGCGATACTCGCCGGGCCCGTCGAACCCCGAGGGGCGGGTGCCGGGCGCGCGGAACTCGCCTGCGTCCTCGCAGCCGGGCGCATCGCAGCCTCGCTGCGATCCGGCGTAGCGGCCATGAAACTTCTCGTACCTCACGCCCTTCCAGATGGGACGCATTGCGCTAGAAGGGAAGCCATGACCGGACCGATCGCCCGCGAAATCGAACGGCTCCTCGAATCCGCGTTCGCCCCGAGCCTGCTCGAGGTGATCAACGATAGCGCCCGGCACTCAGGCCACATGGGCGACGACGGCAGCGGCGAATCGCACTTCACCGTCGCTATCGAAAGCGCCGCCTTTGCCGGCAAGTCGCGGCTCGAACGCCAGCGGATGGTCAACGCCGCGCTGGGCGACATCCCGGGCGAGCGGGTCCACGCGCTCGCCATCAAGGCACGCGCACCTGGGGAACAGCGATGACCGATCCGTTCGTGCAGACGATTGTGCCCGTGACCCACGACCTCGGCGCGTTCGAGGTGCGGCGGGCGCTGCCCTCGCGCCAGCGGACGATGGTCGGGCCGTTCATTTTCGTGGACCAATTCGGGCCGGCACAGCTTCCTGCCGGGCAGGCAATGGACGTGCGCCCGCACCCGCACATCAATCTCGCTACCGTGACCTGGCTGTTCGCCGGACAGTTTGGGGGCGCGATCGACCACCGCGACAGCCTCGGCTCGTTCGCGACGATTCGCCCCGGGCAAGTCAACCTGATGACCGCCGGCAGCGGCATCGTCCATTCCGAGCGCAGCCCCGCGAGCGAGCGCGTCGCCACGAACGGCGGCGGCCCGAGCCTTTACGGGATGCAGACCTGGCTGGCG
>JAEKKO010000089.1 GCA_019510335.1 Novosphingobium sp.
AGGGCGTCCTGCAAGTGCCGCGGATCGCGGCCGCAGACGAACGTCTTGACCCCTTCCGAGGCGAGCAGCACGGCGATCGCCCGGCCAATTCCGGTGGTGCCCCCGGTGATCACCGCCTTGCGCCCCTTCAGCGGCGGATATTCGGTGTGCGCATCGGCGAGATGGCGTGCGTCGGCTTCGGCCATGGCGGCTCTCCTTTCGCGACAGGAAGGGCCGAGCCCGGGGTTGGTTCCCGTCGTCTACGGCTTCCACTCGAGAAACCGCCCGAGCAGGCCGAGGCCGTACGCCTGGCTCTTCTCGGGGTGGAACTGCACGCCGAGGATGTTGTCGCGGGCGACCGCCGCGACGATCCCGCCGCCGTGGTCGGTCAGGGCGGCGATCGAGCGCGGCTCTTGCGGGACGAAATGATAGGAATGAAGGAAGTAGGCCTCACCCGGCGCGATCAGACGGGCGCCGTCGGCGTGGCGCAGCGGCGCGACGTCGTTCCAGCCCATGTGCGGGACCTTGATCGAGGGGTCGGTCACCTCGATCGGCACGACTTCACCGGCGACCCAGTCGAGCCCTCGGGTGACGCCGTGTTCGACGCCGCGGCTGGCCAGCAGCTGCATCCCGACGCAGATGCCGAGAAACGGCGCCCCGCCCACGAACACCCGCTCGCGCATCGCCTCGACTAGCCCGGGGATCGCCTTGAGGCCCTCGGCACAAGAGCGGAACGAACCGACGCCGGGCAGCACCACCCGGTCGGCGGCACGGACGACATTCGGGTCCGCGGTGACCATCACGCCCTCCGCCCCTGCGGTCCGCAGCGCGTTCGCCACCGATTGGAGGTTGCCGGCGCCGTAGTCGATCAGGGCCAGTGTGTCGGCCATGGTCAGCCGCCGAGCATGCCCTTGGTCGACGGCACGGCGCCGGCCTTGCGCGGATCGACCTCGACCGCCTGACGCATCGCCCGGGCAAAAGCCTTGAAGATGCCTTCGATGATGTGGTGATTGTTCTGCCCATAGAGCAGCTCGATGTGGAGCGTGATCCCCGCGGCCTGGGCGATCGAATGGAACCAGTGCTCGAACAGCTCGGAGTCCATCTCGCCCAGGCGCGGCTGGGTGAACCCGGCTTTCCAGACCAGGAACGGCCGCCCCGAGATGTCGAGGGCGACCCGCGCCAGCGTCTCGTCCATCGGCGAATAGGCCACGCCGTAGCGGCCGATCCCGGCCTTGTCGCCGAGCGCCTGGACGATCGCCTGACCGATCGCCAACGCGCTGTCCTCGGTCGTGTGATGCTGGTCGATATGGAGGTCGCCCTTGATCGCGCAGGACACGTCGATCAGCGAATGGCGCGAGAACTGCTCGATCATGTGGTCGAGGAACCCGATCCCGGTATCCACTCGATACGTCCCGGTGCCGTCGAGGTTGACCTCGACCGCGACGTCGGTCTCGCTCGTGGTGCGGGTGATCCGGGCGGTGCGCATGGCGCCCTGCCTATAGACGCGCCCTTGGCGGAATCAATTGCGGCGGCCGAATCGCTTCCGGCGCTCGCGTCGGCTCACCGGCGCATTGGCACTTGACCGGCCCGCACCCGGTCGCCACTTGGAAGATCGATGGATGAGTCCGCCCCAGACAGCCTGATCCCGTACGACGAGATCGTGCAGGAGGCGCTGCGTGCGGTGGTCGGACGCGTTCTCGGCCAGGTCGAAACGTCGGGCGGCGAGCTTCCGGGCAACCATCATTTCTACATCACCTTCAAGACCCATGCACCCGGCGTGGCCATCCCCACCCAGCTGCGCGAGCGCTTTCCCGACGAGATGACGATCGTTCTTCAGAACAAGTTCTGGGAGCTAACGGTGACCGATTCCGCGTTTTCGGTAGGATTGAGCTTCAACCAGGTGCCGGCGAAGCTGGTGATCCCGTTCTCGGCGATCACCGCGTTCGTCGACCCGGCGGTCGACTTCGGGCTGCAATTTCAGGCCGCCATCCCCGACATGCAGCCCGAGCCGCACGAGAACGCCGAGAACGACTCGCCGGAACAGGGTCAAGGCTCCAACGTTGGCCCGGGCGAGGACGGTTCGAACGTCGTCACGGTCGATTTCGGCCGCAAGAAGTAGCGCGGGGGCATCTCCCCGCCGTGGCAGGGGGCCCGATGGCCAAGCGCAAGTCCAAGCATCGATCAGGCAAGGCAGACGCGAAGGGCGAAGAAGCGGGCAAGGACCTTCCGGCGCTCAGCCCCAATCCGATGACCAACATGATCGTCGCGGACATCGCCATCCGCGGAGGCGAGATGCTGCTCAACCGCGCGGTCGAGGAGGCGGTGCTCGGGGCCAAATACGGCGCGAAAAAGGGCAAGAAAGTGGTCAAGGGCAGGAGCATGGGCCAGACCCTGCTCAGCACTGCCATCGCCAGGATCGCCACCCGCTCGGTCCCCGGAGCGATCGTCGTCGGCGGCGCATTGCTCGCCAAAACGCTGTACGAGCGCAGAAAGCCGCGCGTAGCCGACGCCGAGGGCGAGGCCGAACTGGACGAGCAAGCCAGGAAGGGCTGACCGCCGATAGCCCGCCGGCCATGCTTCGCAGCGGCCGCACTTGATTTGCCGACGCGGCTTGCGCCATCAGCGCGCATGGCAGATCAGACGCATCCCCCCGCCGACACGCTCCAGATCGGCGACACGCTCCATCGCCGCGGCCTGATGTTCATCCTCTCGTCGCCATCGGGTGTCGGCAAGACCACCGTGGCGCGCCGGCTCCTGGCGCACGATCCGGCGATCCGCATGTCAGTGTCGGTGACGACGCGGCTAATGCGGCCCGGCGAAATCGAGGGAGTCGACTACCATTTCGTCGATCAGCCGACGTTCGACGAGATGATCGAGCACGGCCATTTCATGGAATGGGCGCACGTCTTCGGCTACAGCTACGGAACCCCCAAGGCCCACGTCAAAGCCGGGCTCAAGGACGGCCAGGACTACCTCTTCGATATCGACTGGCAGGGCACGCAGCAGCTCTACCAGCGCGCCGAAAGCGACGTCGTGCGCGTGTTCCTGCTCCCGCCGAGCCTTGAGGAGCTCCACCGCCGCCTTTCCGCCCGCGCCACCGACAGCTCCGAGGTGATCGCCGCGCGGATGGCCCAGGCGCAAAGCGAGATCAGCCATTGGGATGGCTATGACTACGTCGTCGTCAATGACGATATCGACGCCTGCTTTCACAAGGTCTGCGAAATCCTGCACGCCGAGCGCATGCGCCGGGCCCGCCAGACCGGCCTGATCGCGTTCGTGCGCGAACTGATGCGCGGGAGCCACTCAGCATAAGCCAAGGCAAGCGCGCGGCCCCTAGACCGTCGCAAGCGCCTTGCGCCACGCCGCCAGCCGGGCCGAACGGGCAGCTTCGTCGAGTTGCGGGGTGAAGCGGCGGAGGGGGCCGCGCATCGCGTCGGCGGCTGCCCGCAAGTTGGAGTGGAGGCCTGCGCCGACCGCCGCCAGCATCGCCGCGCCGAGAGCGGTGGTCTCGACCAGCTCGGGGCGTTCGACCGGCAGCGCCAAGATGTCGGCCAGGTCCTGCGCGATCCAGTCGTTCGCCGTCATGCCCCCGTCGATCCGCAGCGAGCGCCACCCCGCGCCATCTGCGGCGAACGCGTGGGCAAGGTCGTGCGTCTGCAGCGCCATCGCCTCGAGCGCGGCGCGAACGAGGTGGGCGCGCGAGGTCGCAAAGCTCAGTCCGGTGATGCTGCCGCGGGCGTGGGGTAGCCAATGCGGTGCGCCGAGGCCGGACAAGGCGGGGACGATCACCACGCCTCCCGTATTCGGAACGGAGCGGGCGAGCGCCTCCGTCTCAGCGGCATCGGCGATCAGGCCGAGGCTGTCGCGCAGCCATTGGACAAGACTACCGGCGACGAACACCGAGCCCTCGAGCGCATAGCTGCGCGCACCGTCGAGTTGGGTCAGCACCGTGCCGAGCAGGCGGTGGTGCGACCGCGGCAGCCGACCGCCGACGTTGGCGAGAACGAACGCTCCCGTCCCGTACGTCGCCTTGACGTCGCCGGGCGAAAGGCAGCCTTGGCCGATCGTCGCCGCCTGCTGGTCTCCGGCGAGGCCAGTGATCGGAATGGCGCGGCCGAACAGGTCCGGCTGGGTCGTTGCCAGGGCGCCAGCGCAGTCGACGACTTCCGGCAGAGCCTCTTCTGGTACCCCGAACAGATTGCACAGCATCGGGTCCCAGCTGGCGCCGGCGAGCGGAAGGAGGCTGGTGCGGCTGGCGTTGCTGGCGTCGCAGAGGTGCGCGCCGCCGCTGAGCTTGAACACCAGCCAGCTCTCGACGGTGCCGAACGCCAGCGAACCGGCGTCTCGTGCGGCCGCCACGTCGGCGGCGTTGTCGAGCAGCCAGCGCATCTTGGTCGCCGAAAAGTAAGGGTCGAGCAGCAGGCCGGTGCGGGCCTGCACATCGGGTTCGTGGCCCTGGTTGCGCAAGGCGGCACACGCATCGGCGGTGCGCCGGTCCTGCCACACGATCGCGCGGTGGAGCGGATTCCAGGAATTACGGTCCCAGGCAATCACAGTCTCGCGCTGGTTGGCGATTCCAAGGCAGGCAATTCGGTCGATCCCACCGGCTATCGTCACCGCGTCCCGGGCCACTTCCAGCGTGCTCCGCCAGATCTCCTCGGCATCGTGCTCGACCCATCCGGACTGCGGATAGTGCTGTTCGAGCGGGCGCTGGGCAATGGCGCGAACGTCGCCTGCGGACGAGAACACCATCGCCCGGGTCGAAGTGGTGCCGGCATCGAGCACCAGGATCAGGTCGGCATCAGCCATTGCTGCCGGTGTGGCGCGTGGAGATGGCCGTGTCGAGGGACTGAGGTGGCCGGCTCGACAGCGGCCGATCGCGTCGCCATATCCGGGCGATGGAATTCCCGCCCAAGCCGTGGCCGGTCGGCGAGGCCGAGCAGCTCGAGCCGCTGGTCCGTCGCGTGCTCGCCGCCAATCCCTCGCCGTTCACCTTCACCGGGACCGAGAGCTACGTCGTCGGTGCCGACGGGGCGGTCGCGGTGATCGACCCGGGGCCGAACGAGCCCGAGCATATCGACGCCCTGCTGAGGGTGATCGGCGACGCCGCAGTCGCCGCCATCTGCTGCACCCACACCCATCGCGATCACTCGCCCGCCGCGGCGCCGCTCGCCGAGCGGACGGGCGCGCCGATCGTCGGCTGCGCGCCGCTGGTGCTGTCCGACAGCGGCCCCCGCTCAGACGCCGCGTTCGACACGACCTACCGCCCCGACAGGGTGCTGAAGAATGGCGAGCAACTCTCCGGTCCGGACTGGACGCTGACCGCGGTCGCAACGCCCGGGCACACTTCGAACCACTTGTGCTTCGCGCTCGAGGAAAGCGGCGCCCTGTTCACCGGCGACCATCTGATGGGCTGGTCGACCACTGTCGTCACGCCGCCCGACGGTGACATGGCGGCCTACATGGCGAGCCTCGACAAGCTCCACGGCCGCCAGGACCGCGTGTTCTACCCGGCGCATGGGCCGCAAGTGAACAATCCGCGACAGCTCGTGCGCGGCATGATCGGCCACCGGCGACAGCGCGAGCGGCAGATCCTCAGGTTGCTGGAAGGCGGCGTCGGCGCAATCGAGGCGATGGTCCCGCAGATGTACAAGGGCGTCGACGAGCAACTGTGGCCCGCCGCCGGCCGTTCGGTGCTCGCCCACCTGATCGATCTGGAACGGCGCGGGCGGGTTAGCCGTATTGGCGAGAGATGGACGACGAACGACTAAGCTCGCCGGCGCCACATTCCGTGGTGGTGACGGCGCGGGCCTCGACGCTGCCGTGGCTGATCGCGATCGTCGCCCTGGCGCTCGCCGCCTGGGCCTCGTGGCGCGCGTTCGGTCCGCACAAGCTTGGCGATCCGCTCGCGACCAGCCTCGTCGCCTTCCAGAAGCAGGACAAGCTGACGGTGTTCAGCGCGCAGCTCTCGCCGGTGGTCTCGGCCAGCGACAGCGCGCTGTTCGGGCTGCTCAAGTCGCGCCAGGTCGCGGTGATTCCGGCCCGGGTCGACTACACCGTGGACTTGTCCAAGGTCGGGCGCGACCGGCTGGCTTGGGACGCCGCCGCGCATCGCCTGTCGGTGCAACTCCCGGCGCTGCTGGTGAGTCAGCCCAACCTCGACGAGGGCCACGCCCAGTACTTGCGCGAGGGGGTGTGGATCACCCCGACCACCCAAGACCGGCTGACCCGCAACAACACCCTGCTCGCCGAGCAGCAGGCCCGCCAGCAAGCCGGCAACCCGGTGCTGATGGATCTCGCCCGCAGCGCGGCCAAGGACGCGATCCGGCAGAACCTGGCGATTCCGCTCAAGGTCGCGGGCTATGGCGACGTGACGGTCAGCGTCCGCTTCGATGGGGAGCCTGCCCAGCCGTAGCAACTTTGTTGCGCCGCAATCGGGCAATGATGTCACCGCTGATCACACGCTCTGCTCAGAGAATGAAATTGCACCAGGCCTGGCGAATCGGCTAAGCATGCCGCCCGATTGCTATGAGAAGGGGATTGCTCATGGCCACGCTGGCTCAAGACGTATCTCGCGACGAATCGTTCTTTCAGAAGATGGCGATCGGCCTCGCCGTATTCATCGTCTTCGGCTTCCTCCAGTTCGCCGCCCGCGGCTTCGTCAACTACACGCAAGTGCCGCTGGCGATTCACGTCCATGCGGTGGCGATGGTCGGCTGGCTGACGGTGCTGGTGACGCAAGCGACGCTGGTGCAGCGGAACAATCTCGCGGTCCATCGCAAGCTCGGCTGGATCGCCGCCGCGCTGGTCATCGCGATCGTCGCGTTCGGGAGCAATGCCGCGATCACCGCCATCCGCATGCACATCTCGCCGCCGTTCTTCACTCCGCCGTATTTCCTGGCGCTGACCCATGTCGGCCTACTCGCCTTTGCCTTCACCGTGGCTTACGCGATCAGCCGCCGGCGCGAGACCGACTGGCACCGTCGGCTGATGCTGGGCGCCACGGTCCTCCTGATGGAGCCCGCGCTCGGGCGGCTGCTGCCGATGCCGCTGCTGGGCGGATGGGGCGAATGGATCGCACTGGTGTTCCAGCTCGGCGCCGTTGGGATCATCGCGCGGCACGATGGGCGGACGCTCGGCCGCATCCACCCGGCGACGATCGCCTCGGCCCTGATCGTCACCCTGACCCACGTGCTGGTCAGCCTCACGGCGATGACGCCGCCCGTCATAGCCGCCGCGGCGCGGCTGACTGCCTGACCGGGCAAAATCCGGGGCGGTCGCCCCTTCAGTTCGCGCCCTCGGCTCCCTAGATGGGCCGAGGGACGAACCCAGGGGACCGCTTGAATGACCGCCCAGCCGCTGAACCTGACCGGGCTCGACTTGCGCGCCGAGATCGACCGGCTGCGCCGCGAGCGCAACGCCGTCATCCTCGCGCACTACTACCAGAAGCCCGAGTTGCAGGACCTCGCCGATTTCGTCGGCGATTCGCTTGAGCTCAGCCGCAAGGCGGCGGCGACGGACGCCGAGGTGATCGCCTTCTGCGGGGTCAAGTTCATGGCCGAGACGGCCAAGATCCTCTCGCCCGAGAAGATCGTCGTGCTGCCCGACCTCAACGCCGGCTGCAGCCTCGAGGACTCGTGCCCGCCGGAGAAGTTCAAGGCGTTCCGCGAGGCCCATCCCGACCACATCGCCCTGACTTACATCAACTGCTCGACCGAGGTGAAGGCGCTATCCGACGTGATTGTCACCAGCTCGAGCGCCGAGATCATCCTCCAGCAAATTCCGCGCGAGCAGAAGATCATCTTCGGGCCCGACCGCCACCTCGGCGGCTATCTCAACCGCAAGTTCGGGCGCGACATGCTGCTGTGGCCCGGCGTGTGCATCGTCCACGAGGCGTTCAGCGAGACCGAGCTGCTCAAGCTCAAGGCCCAGCACCCCGCCGCGCCGATCGCCGCGCATCCGGAATGCCCGCCGTCGATCGTCGATCATGCCGACTACGTCGGCTCGACCAGCGGCATCCTCCAGTTCGCCAAGTCCATGCCGGGCGACACGCTGATCGTCGCCACCGAGCCGCACATAATTCACCAGATGCAGCTGGCGATGCCGGAGAAGACGTTCGTCGGCGCACCGGGTGCGGACGGCAACTGCAACTGCAACATCTGCCCGTATATGGCGCTCAACACGATGGAGAAGCTCTACGTCGCGCTGCGCGACCTCAAGCCGCGAATCGAGATCGAGGAAGGTCTCCGCCTCGCCGCCAAGAAGAGCCTGGACCGGATGCTCGAGATGGCGGGCGGAACGGTCGGCAAGGGCGATTTGGGACAGATCGTTTCAGCCAAATCGTAACGGTCCATCACTTCGCTTCCCCAGCCCGCACCAGCACCAGCGCTGCGGCGACCAGCGCCATCCCGAGGACGTCCCATACCGTAAGCGTCTCGCCGAAAGCGAACCTGCCGGCGAGGACGGCTATGCCAGGCTGGGTGAGCAGGGCCAGGCCGATCACCAGCGGGCGGAAGTGGCGCAAGGCGTAAACCAGTAGCCCCTGCCCAACGATCTGGCTCCCGAGAGCGAGCGTGAACAGCGGCCACCACCGATGCGGCCAGACCGGCTCGCCAAGCATCAGGGCAATTCCCAGCAGCAGCGGCGCGCCGGCAATACTCGCGCCGCCCAGCAGCGACCAGTTGCCGAGCCGCGCCCGTGCATCGTGCAGGATCAGGATGTAGATCGCGTAGAACAAGCCCGCGAGCAGACAGAACAAGTCGCCGGCGAAAGACGCGGTGCCGATCTCAAGCGAGCGCCCCATGAGCACCACCGTGCCGCCAAGAGCGGCGGCAAGCGCCAGCCATTCACCCGTTCGCGGCCACCGCCGCAGACGCACCAACCCCCACGCCATCAGGATCAGGCTGCCGGAATTCCCGAACAGCGTCGCATTGCCCAACCGGGTCTGCCCGATCCCAATGTGCCAGCTGGCAAGGTCGAGCGCGAAGGCAAGTCCGGCGGCAATGACTGCCACCGTCATCCGCGGGGGAAAACCGTGCAGCGGCTGGCGGTTGGTACGCGCAAGCACCAGCAGCAGCGGAAGCGCGAGGATCAGCCGCCAAAACCCGGCGGCCACCGGTCCGCTGTCGGCGAGACGCACCGACCATGGCCCGAGCGCCAGTGCGAAGTTGCCGCCGAGCAGCGCCGCAACATACAGCGCGCGCGGCCGTTCCGGGGGCGCGCCGCGCTCGTCCTGCGCGATGAGAACGGTGCCTGCGGCCGACTCGGTCGGCGTCGCCGGCGGGCCGCTCAGCCGACGGGCTCCGCCGGCACGTCCGGCGCCGAGGCGGTGGCGCTCGGCAAGGCAGCGGCGCCGGCCTCCGGCGATGCGCTCTGGTCCGGAGCCGTGACCTCGCCCGGCTTCTTCCGCGTCGGCCGCTCACCGGCCGCCGCAGCTTCCTTGGGCGGAGCGACCGGCGGCCGCGAGCGCAGCGAATCGAGAGGGATCATCGCATCACTCGCCGAGCCGGGGAGGATCTCGCCGACGGCGGCGGCTCCGGAAGCTTTTTTGCCATGGCAGCCGGCGAGCGCGAGCAGGCTGCAGGCCAGGCCAAACGCGAGAGCTTTCGCTCCGGTATTGCGCAGGATCATTCGGCGGCCTCCCTGCCGCAGGCCTCGTCGAGCCGGCTGAGAAAGGCTCCGGCGCGGGCGAGCAATGCCCGATCCCACGCATCGGCGTCGACCGTCTTCCCAAGGCGTGCGAGGCTGGTCACGCCATAATCGCTGATCCCGCACGGAACGATCCCTTCGAAATCGGCAAGCTGGGGGTCGAGATTGACGGCAAAGCCGTGCATCGTCACCCAACGGCGAATGCGCACGCCGATGGCCCCGATCTTCGCCTCGCGCCCGTCGATATCCTGTGTCCACACGCCGATCCGCCCGTCGCTGCGCCAGCTCCGGACGCCGAAGTCGCCGAGCGTCTCGATCATCCAGCTCTCGAGCGCATGGACGAAGCCGCGAGCGTCGCGGGCGCGCCGCTTGAGGTCGAGCAGCACGTAGCAGATCCGTTGCCCGGGCCCATGATACGTATAGCGGCCGCCGCGGCCGGCCTCCACCACCTCGAACCGGGGATCGATCAGCTCCGCTTCTGCCGCGCTGGTCCCCGCGGTGTAGACTGGTGGGTGCTCGAGCAGCCAGATGAGCTCCGTCGTATGGCCGGTGCCGATGGCAGCGTTGCGCTCGGTCATCGTCGCCAGCGCGGTGCGGTACGGGACCGGAACCGTCTCGCGACGCAATTCGATGCCGGCTGGAAGGGTGTTTACCATCGGACGATTGCGTGGCGGCAATCGCGGCTGTTATCAAGACCCGTGGCGAGGGAGAGAGCGATGAAGCTGGACAGCAACCGCGCGTGGAAGGAAGCGACCGCCGTCGTCGCGGCCAACCGCGAGACGCTGATTGCGATCGCCGGGGTGTTCTTCCTCCTCCCCAGCCTGGCCGTGGCATTGTTTTATCGTCAGCCACGGCCGACCACGGGCATGACCCCGCAGGATACGCTGGCGCTCGCCCGTAATTACTACAGCGGTGCGATCGCGTTGTTCCTGCCGGTCGCCATCGTCCAAATTGCCGGCGTGCTCGCGGTGCTGACGCTGTTTACCGACCGCACCCGCCCGACCGTGGGGAAGGCGATCGGCCGCGGGTTCATGGGCGTGCCGAGCTACCTCGCCGGCGAACTGCTGTTCGCATTCGTGCTCGGAATGGGCGCGTCGCTCGTGGCCATTCTGGACGCTGCCTCGAAACCCTTGGCGAAAATTGTGCTGATCGCTCTGTTCAGCCTCGCGATTTATTGCGTCTTGCGCTTGTCCCAGCTGCCGGCGGTGATCGCAGTCGAGCGGATCTATAACCCGTTTGCCGCCCTTGCCCGAAGCTGGCGGATAACCCGGGGAAACGCAGCGCGAATCTTGCTCTTCTTGCTATTGCTGCTGATCACCTATGCAGTGATCATGATTGCCATCACGGCGCTGCTCGGTCTCGCCTTGGCCCTCGTTGGCGGCGGAGAAACGGCTCGAGTGATCGGCGCTGTCGTATCCTCGGTACCCGGCGCGGTATTCACCGTCTACATCGCATCCGCGGTCGGGGCTATCCACCGTCAGCTCGCCGGCCCCGGGACCGAGGTCATCGCCGAACGCTTCGACTGACGGCATCACGGGGGGACTGCATGAGGCTGAGCGGCAGCAAGACGATCTCTCAAGCGTTCGCCTGGCTCGGAGAAAGGTTTCGCATCGTTACCACGCTGGTCGGGCTGTTCCTGTTGCTGCCGGGTGCCGTGTACGTCGTGGCATTGGGCCGGGTTCAGGGTCAGCTCTTCGCCAATCCGGCGCAAATGGCGAGCCTCGGCGGTGCGTTCGTGGCGGTCTGGGTGCTCAACCTGCTCGTGCAACTTGCTGGAATGGCGGCACTTTGTGCGGCGTTTTCGGCCCGAGAGTCGCTGACGGCGGTCGAGGCCATCGGTGCTGGCCTGCGCAGCCTGCCGACCGTAATCGCCGCAATGCTCGTGTTCGGGATCGCCTACTTCATAGCGTTTTTCGGTGGCGGCATGCTGTTCACCACCCTCGGTGCCGCCACCAGATCGTTCGCAATGATCTTCATGGCGATCATCGTTCTGCTGAGCGGGACCTTTTACGTCGCTATCCGCTTCTCCCTGACGTTGCCGGTCGCGGTCAACGACGGCGTCCGTAGTCCGGTTACGGCACTCGCACGATCATGGCGGCTGACCCGCGGCAATGCGTTCAAGCTCTTCCTGCTCTACCTGATCCTGTACCTCGCGTTTTCCGCCGTCATCGGATTGGTGCTCTCGATCAGCGGCCAATTCGTCGTCGCCAATGGAGCATCCGCGCTGCCCGAGCTCGGTTCGAGCCTGATCCTGGCGGTGACGATAGCGGGCGTGCTGGTGAACACCGTGTTGATCGCGGTGATCGCCGCCGCGCACGCGCAGCTGACGGGCGACGCGGTCGAAAGCTTCAGCGAAACTTTCGCGTAAGGCGTTACGCTGCCTCTTTCCAGCCCCAGAACAGCCGGCACGGGAGCACGTTGAGAAGCTCGAAGCCTTGATCGATGCGGCTGAAATGGCGCGCCATGAAATCTCGCGCCCGGGCCGAGAACTGATAGACGAGGAACGCGCCGCCAGGACGCAGGACGCGCCAGGTGGCGGCGGCGATTTCGGGGCCGACGCGGTCAGGCAAGGTCGAGAACGGCAGACCGGAAAGGACATAGTCGGCCTGCTCATATCCGTGAGCCTGAACGATCGCCTCGACGTCGGCGGCCGAGCCGAGGACCGCGGTGAAGCGGCTGTCGGTGATCGTTGCCTTTAGATAGTTGATATAGAGCGGGTTCGTGTCGATCACGATCAGCCGTCCATCGCGGCGCAGGCGGTCGAGCACCGGCCGGCAGAACGTGCCCACGCCCGGTCCGTACTCGACGAACAGGCGGCATTCGTCCCAGTCGACTGGCGCCAGCATCTTCTGGATCGTGAAGCGCGACGATGGGATGATCGAGCCGACCATCACCGGATGCTGGAGGAAGCCCTCGAAGAAAACTCCCCACGGGCCGAGCAGAAGCTGCACGCGGCGCTTCAATTTGGTTGGCAACGCTTCGCGAGCAAACTCGGTGCTGGACATGCGGGCAGTCGATCCTGGAATGAAGACGAGGCGGGCGAACGCCGGCATTTGCAGTGTTTGGCTCCCGCTGGCAAGCCGCCCCGCAACACTCCGGCGAATGTCTCAGGCAAAACTTCCGCTAGGCCATTGTTCCCGCTGCATCGACCCACATGCGCGAGAGTGGTGCGCCAGATCGGCGAGTCGAAACGCAGGATCCGATTCAGAGAATCTCGCGCACTTTCTCCTGTGGGCGGCAGAGCCGGACACCCTTGTCGGTTTCGACGAGCGGCCGCTCGATCAGCCGCGGCTGTTCGGCCATGGCCGCGAGCACCGTCGCATCGTCCGCTTCCGGCAAGCCCCGCTCCTCGGCGTCGGTGCCGCGCCGCCGCAGCCCTTGCTGCGGGGTTATCCCGGCATCCCGGTAAAGCTGGGCGAGCTTGTCGGCGCTCGGCGGCGCCTTCAGGTACTCGACCACGGTGACCTCGACGCCCGGCGTTTCCTGAAGGATCGCCAGCGTCTTGCGCGAGGTGCCGCATTCGGGATTGTGCCAGATCGTCGCTTTCATCGCCGCTCCTTTGGTCGGCTTGCCTAGCGGTGGATCGGAGTTGCGGCAACGCCGCGTCTCATCCGAGCGACCCTGCTATTCGGTCCTGATCGCCGGGACGGTGCCCGGCGCCCACCCGGGTACCGGCACCGTCGGCAGCACCTCGAGCCCGCGCGCGGCGCGCCCGGCGCGCTGGATCGCGCGAACCAGCCGCGGATAGACGCCGCAGCGGCAAAGATTGGGGATCGCCGCCTTGATCTCGTCCGTTGACGGATCGGAATTGTGCGCCAGCAGCGCCGCAGCGGCGAGGGCAATCCCGGGAGTGCAAAACCCGCACTGGATCGCCTGCTCGGCGACGAGCGCCTGTTGCACCGGGTGCGAGCGATCGTGCGACAGCCCCTCGATCGTGGTGACGAAACGGCCCTCGGCTTCGGCCAGCGACGTCTGGCAAGAACGCTGCGCCGCGCCGTCGACCAGCACGGTGCACGCGCCGCAATCGCCCGTGCCGCAGCCGTACTTGGTCCCGGTGAGGTTCGCCGCATCGCGCAGCGCCCACAACAGCGGCGTCTGCGGGTCCATGCGGAACTCGAGCGGCTGACTGTTGACGGTCAAGCCGACCCGGACGCCGGCCCAGATCGTGCGTGGGGTGCCAAGGTCGAGTGAGCCGGCCTGGTTGCGGGTGACGACGATCGCATCGGTAAGGTTCTCGGCACGCAGCACGGCGCTGAACGGGCCGCCAAGCGGAACTTGGACCACGGCGTCGAGCGTGGTCGCGGGTGGCAGCACGTCCGTATCGAGATCGTCCTCGAACTGCGCGCCGGTGTGGCGAAGCGTCGCCGCGAGGCGCCAGCCCGGCGCCGGTTGCCATGCCAGGGTGGCGGACGCGGCGATCTTCGGTGTCTGCGCCGGGCGCTTGCCGTTCAGGGCAGCCGAAGCGCCGCTGGCCTCGACCCGCGCATGCGTCCAGG
>JAEKKO010000036.1 GCA_019510335.1 Novosphingobium sp.
AGGGAACTTGCGTGCTGCTCAACGTCGAGCTCGACAGCCCGAGCCCGGAAGAGCCGCCGCGGATCACCGTGCGCGGGGCCCGCCCGCTGGCCGAAGTGCACAGCGCCGCGCAGATGCTGCTGACCCTGGAGATCGACCGAGCCGAAGCGCTGCACGAGCTCGCCGCGCTGCTCCCCGGCGGCGCTCCCGGCCGCGGCGAGGTCCGCGCTCGGCTGCGCACCGGCACCACCGCCGAGCCGCTGCTCCGCTTGGGGCGCGACTTCCAGCTCGACGGCGAATTGGTCGAGCAGATCGCCGGGATTGCCGGCGTCCACCACGTTTCGCTAACCGCCCGCCGCGCGGCCGGGCACTTGCGCCTGGTGGCGTGAATCAGCGCGGGGTCAGCTTGATGTGCAGGTCCTCGAGCCCGCGGATGATGTAGCTCGGCTCGTAGGCAAGGTTGCTGGCGCCGGCCGGCCCGTGCACCGCCTCGTCGAGCGCGATGTCCGAAGTCTGCGCGAACAGCTCCTCGAACAGCACCCGCACTTCGACGCGGGCGAGCGGCGCGCCGACGCAGACGTGGGCGCCGCGGCCGAACGCGACGTGCTGGGCGATCCGATCGCGGCCGATCCGCAAGTCCCGCGGATCGTCCCAGCGGCGCGGGTCGCGGTTGGCGGCGGCGAGACCGACGAACACCTTGTCGCCGGCCTTGACCGGCATGTCGCCGATGCGGGTGTCGCGCTTGACCAGGCGGAACGTCGCCTTGGTCGAGCCTTCGAGCCGCAACACTTCCTCGAGGAAGCCGGCGATCCGTCCCGGATTGGCGCGCAGCTCGGCCTGCAGTCCGGGCGTCTCGACCAGGAAGCGCATGGCGTTGCCGATCAGCTTGGCGCTGGTGTCCTGGCCCGCGGCGAACAGGAACATGGCGAGTTTGACCACTTCCATCAGCGGCGCCTCTGAGCCGTCGGGGAAGGTCGCGTTGGCGAGCTCGGTCATCACGTCCTCGCGCGGGTTGGCGCGGCGCTCCGACAAGTACTCGTGGAAGAACTTGGCCATGAACATCAGCGAATAGCTCTGCTGGTTCTCGGCCGCGGCGTTCATGTCGCCCGGCGGCGGCCCGGCGTCGATCACCTCGCGGAACTTCTGCCGGTCCTCGGGTGGGACCCCGAGCAAGTCGGCGATGACCAGCGTGACGTACGGCGTCGCCACCTCGTTGATGATGTCGCAGCTGCCTTTGGCGACCTGCTCGGCGACCACTTCGGCGGCGAGCCGGTGCATGAACGCTTCGTTGGCCTTCAGCCGCGCCGGCACGAACAGCTTGTTCATGATCGCCCGAGAGGCCGAGTGCGCAGCGCCGTCGTACGTCACGATCAGCTCGGTCGGGGCCATCTCCTGGCGGTGGGCCTCGATCTGCTCGGAAATGTCGCTGCCTTGAGGCGTAAACGGCAGCGGCACGACCGGGCCGGCGGTCGAGATCACCGAGCTGAAGTCGTCGACGTTGCGCAGCACTTCGACCGACTCGTCGAAGCCGGTGACGAACACGATGCCAGAGTCGAGCCGCGCCACCGGGCCCGTCGCGCGGATCGCCTCGAAGTACTCGTAAGGGTCACGCAGGATCGATTGATCGGTGAAATAATCGCGCTGCGCGAGCGGCTGTTCGACGACGGTGGCCACGTTGGTCTCTCCAGTTATGATATTATGTGTATCATATCCTCCACCCGATCTCTGTCAATCAGGGATGCGCTGCGGAGCTTGCGGATCGCACGACGGGCGTTAGCCTTGATCGCGAGAGGCGGGGCCGAGCACGGGAGCGACAAGCATGAAGCAAAGGCCGCTTCGGGTCGCGCAATGGGGCACCGGCAACGTCGGGCTTTACGCGCTGCGCTCGATCATCGAGGACCCCAAATTCGAGCTCGTCGGCGTGCGCGTCTATTCCGACGAGAAGGTGGGGCGCGATGCCGGCGAGCTGTGCGGCCTCCCCCCGGTCGGAGTGACCGCGACGCAGGATCCCGAGGCGATCCTCGCCGCCCGCCCCGATTGTGTCGTTTACATGCCCGAGCGAGCCGAGTTCGACGTCCTCGCGCGATTGCTCGCGGCAGGGATCAACGTCGCCACCTCGCGGATGGAGTTCAACGGGCGCGAGCGAATCGAGCCGGCCGTACGCCGCCAGCTCGAGCAGGCTTGCGCGACGGGCGGCGCCTCGCTTTACGCCAGCGGTTCGACGCCGGGGTGGTTCACCGAGGTGATGCCGCTGGTCCTGTCCGCGCTCGAACGCCGGTTCGACTGCCTGACCATCACCGACTACGCCGACATGGAATCGCGCAATTCGCCGCAGATGCTGTTCGAGGTGCTGCCGTTCGGCTCCTATCCCGAGGCGATCGACGCCAACGCGCCGGTCGGCACCGCCACCAGCACGCCGCCGTCGCTGAGCATGACCGCGGCCGCGCTCGGGCTGCCGCTCGACGAGCTGGTCACGGCCCGCGAGTTCGCGCTGACCCGCCAGCGCACCGAGATTGCCGCCGGCACGCTCGAGCCCGGCACCATCGGCGCGATGCGGATGGAGATCACCGGCCTCCACCGCGGCAAGCCGATCCTGCGCCGGCGCTCGATCTGGTACGTGACGCGCGACGTCGAGCCGGCGTGGGACTTGCGCGATACCGGCATCCACTACCGGGTCGACGGCGACCTCCCGCTCGAGGTGATGTTCACCATCCCAGTGGCCGAGCAGGACTACCCGAAGGTCTCCCCCGCGCTCACCGCCAATCCGGTGCTCAACGCCGTCCCCTACGTCTGCGCCGCGCCGCCCGGATTGCTCCAGACCGACGAGCTGCCGCTGATCGTCGGCCGCTTCGGGGCGCACGCCACCGGGGATTAGGTTCGATTACAGAAGGCTCAGCTGCCCCCCAGCCGCTGGCCGCCGGAAATTGCTGCAATCGAGCTCGAGCCGCACCTCGTTCATTCCCAGCCGCTTCGCGGCAATGCGAAAGCGGGCGCGGAACAGGTCGGCCCAGACGCCTTGCGGCTTCATCCGGGTGAAGAAGTCGGGATCGTTGTCGCGCCCGCCGCGCATCGAACGGACGATCGCCATGACCTTCTCCGCCCGCTCGGGATAATGGACCTGCAGCCATTCGCGGAACAGCGGCGCGACTTCGTGGGGCAGGCGCAGGACGATCCAGCTGGCCGATGGCACTCCGCGCAGCGCGGCCTCGGCGAGGATGCTCTCCATATGCATGTCGGTGATCGCGGGGATCACCGGCGCGATCGAGACGTGCGACGGCACGCCGGCGCGCGCCAATTCCTCGAGCGCAGCGAGCCGCTTGGCCGGGGCCGAGGCGCGCGGCTCGAGCAATCCCGACAGCTTCGGGTCGAGGCTCGTCACCGAAATGCCGACGGCGACCAGCCGCTGCCGCGCCAGTTCCCCGATCACGTCGAGGTCGCGGATCACGCGCGCCGACTTGGTGGTGATCGTCACCGGATGGCCGGTTTCCAGGCAGACCTCGAGGACCTGGCGGGTGATCCGGTAGCGCCCTTCGATCGGCTGGTAGGGATCGGTGTTGGTGCCCATCGCGATCGGCGCGGGCTTGTAGCCGGGCTTGGCCAGGGTCTCGCGCAGCAGCCGCGCGGCGTCGGGCTTGGCGAACAGCTTGGTTTCGAAGTCGAGCCCGGGCGAAAGATCATGGAACGCATGCGTAGGACGGGCGAAGCAATAGATGCAGCCATGCTCGCAGCCGCGATAGGCGTTGATCGAGCGGTCGAACGGGACGTCGGGCGACTTGTTGAAGGCGATGATCGTCTTCGGGTGCTCTTCGGTGACGGTGGTGCGCAGCTTCGGCCCCGGCCCGTCGATGTCCTCGCGCGCATCGAGCCAGTCGCCGTCGGCCTCGCGCGCGGCGAGCCCGAACCGCTGCGGCACCAGCCGTGAACGGGGGAGGGTGCCCGAGTCGGCATCGGGGAATTAGAACATATCAGGAACGAAGTTGCAAGGCGGCTACTTGCCCGCTGTTACCTTTCCCCATTGTCGCGCCACCGTGTAGCCGACGTACCCGGTGCCGAACAACGCGTAGAGCGGCTGGGGAATAGCGCTCAAGTATGCGGCCATGCCCGCGGCCATGTCGCCGGCGATCGCCGGGCGTACCGCGGCGAGCAAGCCGACGGGAATCGCCCACAGGATCATCGCGTACATCACGTAAAGGAACGTCGGCCGCGCGCGGCTGGTCCAGCGATCCTCGCACGCGGTGTCGGCGGTGAGGGGCGGGTCAGTATCGGTCATGGGCGGCGCCTCCGCTGGGGAAGGCGGCCGCACATAACCAAGCCGGTTCGTGTAGGAAACCGAAAAGAGCCTTTCCTATTTCCGCTCAGGCCGAGCGACGCACCAGCGTCACGGGTAGAGCTTGACCCACGCCGGAGGATACGGCGGCACCCACACCGGGCCGCGCACCCAGGTCGTCCCGCGCGGGGCGAAGTGCTCCTCGATGGTCCCGACCCGGCTCATGGCGTCCCGCACCGCGGCATCGCGGCACGACGGGACCGGGCCGTAGCTGGTCGTGGGCTCGCCCAGCTTGTCGCAGAGGAAGCGGGCGG
>JAEKKO010000090.1 GCA_019510335.1 Novosphingobium sp.
AGGGCGCCGATATGCGGAATTACACGTACGCCAAGTACGGGCGCGAGGTGATGAAGCAACCGCAGCGCGTGGCGGTGCAGATCTTCGACGCCAAGACCATCGACATGGTCCGCGACGAGTACCGCATCCGCGAGGTGACCAAAGCGACCTCCGACACCATCGAGGGCCTCGCCGAGCAGCTCGACATCGACGTCGACGGGCTCAAGCAGACCATCGCCGAGTTCAACGCCGCCTGCCAGCCCGGCGAGTACAACCCTTCGATCCTGGACGGCGTTGGCACCAAGGGCATCACTCCGCCGAAGTCGAACTGGGCGCTGCCGATCGACAAGGCGCCGTATACCGGCTTCGTCGTGACTTGCGGCATCACCTTCACCTTCGGCGGACTCAAGATCGACACCGAGGGTCGGGTGCTCGACCTCGTCGAGAAACCCATACCGGGCCTGTTCGCCGCCGGCGAGCTGGTCGGCGGGCTGTTCTACCAGAATTATCCGGGCGGCACCGGGCTGCTCAACGGCTCGGTCTTCGGACGTCTGGCGGGGAAAAACGCCGGCCGCCATTCCCACGCCGCCTGAGCCCCGATAGACCGGCGCGATGGCCAGCAAGCTCGAGGACAAGGTCCAGCCCCAGTCGCTCGTCGACATCGTCGCCGAGCGGATCGAGGCGGCGATCATCTCGGGCAAGCTCGAGCCGGGCGCCAAGATCTCCGAGCAAGGGCTGGCGGCGTCGTTCGGAGTCAGTCGCGGGCCCTTGCGGGAGGCGATCCGCCGGCTCGAAGGGCGCAAGCTGCTCGAGCGCACCCCCAACATCGGCGTCCGCGTCGCTGCGCTGAGCCTCAAGGACCTCAACGACATCCTCGAAATCCGTGAAGCGCTCGAAGGGCAGGCCGCCGCGCTCGCCGCGCAGCGAATGAGCGATGCTGAGATCGCCGGGTTGCGCAAGTTGATCGAGGCGCACGGCAAGCAGAAGAGCGTCCAGGAGGGGAAGGGCTACTACCAGGAGTCGAAGGACTTCGACTTCCACTTCCGCATCGTCGCCGGGAGCGGCAACGCGCGCCTGGCGCAAATGCTGACCGGCGATCTCTACTATCTGCTGCGAGTCTACCGCTACAAGTCGAGCACCAAGCCCGGCCGCGCCTCCGAGGCGTTGGCCGAGCACCGCATGATCGTCGCCGCGCTCGAGGCGCGCGATTCGGATGCGGCGGAAGCGGCGATGCGCCGCCACTTGCGCAACGCTCGGCGGATGGTCGTCGAGCAGCTCGCGGCGGAGTCCTGACGAACCGGATCAGCCGATCCGCGTCAGCATCCTGTCGAGACTGGCGCCGAAGTCGTGCCGCTCCCACATGTTCACTAGGTTGGTGAAGATGTGGAGGAAGTTGCGCGCTTGTGGCGCGGTGTTGAAGATCGGGTCCCGCGGACCGCTCGCGTCAACGGCAGACGGTAGCCGGTACAGGATCCGGTCGGGAGCGACCAGCATGCCCGACAGCCCCTTCACCGCCATGTACAGATCGAGGTGCAGCTTGAGTTCGTCGACATGGAGCCGCGGACCGCCGTTCGCCTGAATTTCGCCGATGAACAGCCCGATCAGCTCGTCGAGATGGTCGTCCCACAGCGCGCGCGGAGCGGCGCACAAGGACCCCCATAACGGATAGGCCAGGTTTAGCTGCCGAACGTGGCCCCAATCGATCAGCCCGCATTGCAGCGCGCCGCCTTCGTCGCGCCAGAACCAGGCGTTGTCGATGTTGGCGTTCCAGTGGCACAGCGCGACGTAGGCGGAGTCGGCGTGGAGGAAGCGCTTGATTGCCGCCTCGTGCGCCAGCACCCGCTGCGCCTGGGCATCGAACCGCTCGATGAATGCCGGGTCGGCCAGGTGCGGCGGAAACAGCTGCGGGGCTCTATCTGCGAGGTCGGCATACCGCCCGATCTGCGCCGTCAGTTGCTCTGCATCGTAAGGAATCGGGTCGCCGGCCGCGGCAACCTCGGGATCGAATGGAAAGGTCCGCTCGACTTCGGGCGAGAGCCGGCCGGACTTGTGCGCGGCAGCGAGCCGGCCGAGCGCGGTCATGATCGCGCGGTAGTATTGGAGCGGATCGGCCAGCTCGTGATCCATGCACTTCATCCGCTGCGGCTCGATCGCGTCGCGGCCGTAGAAGATCCGGCTGGTGATGATCAGCCCGGTCTGGCTCGCCTGATGAAAGTCGGCGAACCAGGTGTGGGGCACGGTGATCGGAAACGCCGCATGGCGCGACAACTCGGCGAGGTGGACTTCCGAGGCCATCTCGCCGCGCTGGAGATCGCGGATCGCATCGCCAAAATCGCGCGAGAACTTGACGAACAGCTCGGTGTCGAGGCTGGGGTCAGGGCGGGCGTACTCGACCGTGAGGTACAGCTTCTGCCCGGTGCTGCCGCCCGGGCACGGCTCGATGGCGGCGATCCGCTCGACGCTGTTGTCGGGATCGAGCGAGCCGAAGGCGTGGAAGGCTTGGGTCAGGAACACGGCGCCGGCTTCGCTCAGCGCCTCCGGATGAGCGGGGATCGCCAGCCCGGTCGCATCGCCGCGGACGAAGTCGATCCGCTGGGTGTCAGTCCCGTGCACGCATCAGCATCCGTTCGAGGGCCGCGCCGAAGTCGTGCCGCGCCCATAAGTTGAGGAAGTTGCCGGACACCGTGAGGAAGCCATGCACGACGGTGTCGCTGCACACCAGTCGATCGTGCGGGCCACGCGCCGTGAGTGCTTCGGGTAGACGCTCGTCGATCAGTCGCGGCAGGTCGAGCATCAGCGCTATGCCGATGAGCGCGAGCGCCAGATCGAAATGCAGCCGCAGCTCGGAAAGCTCAAGTCGAGGACCCCCGTTCACGGCAAGTTCGGCGGCGAACAGCACCAGAAGCTCATCGAGGTGCTGCTCGAGCATCGTCGGGTCCGCCGCCGACAAGCCGCCCCACAGACCGTAGGCGACGTTCATCTGCCGGACCATGCCCCAGTCGAGCAGACCGCATTGCAGTTGCCCCCCGGCGTCGCGCCAGAACCAGGCGTTGTCGAGATTGGTGTTCCAGTGGCACAGCGCGATCAGGTCGGGATCGGCGTGAAGGAAGGAGCGGACCGCCTGCTCGTGATGAAGAAACGCCAACGCGTCGCGTTCCAGCCGGTCCAGGAACGCTCGGTCGGAGGCAGCCGGCGGGAGCAGCTGCGGCGCGCGCGCGGCGAAGTCCCGCAACCGCTGGATCGCTGCCCTCAGGCTCGCCACATCCCAAGTCCACGACAGATCGGCGGTGGCGGCGGGCCGGTCGTAAGGGAACAACCGCTCGACATCCGGGGAGAGCCGGCCCGCCCTATGGGCGGCGGCGAGCCGCGCCAGCGCGGTCACCGTGGCCCGGTAGCATTCGAGTGCGTTCGGCAGCATGTGGTCCATGCATTTGACGTGCCGCGGCTCGATCCCGCCTTCGCCGAAGCGGATGCTGCGCATGATCAGCAGCCCGGTCCCGCTGGCCTGGTGGAAGTCGGCGAAGTACGGCTTGGCGACCGTCACCGGAAAGGCCGAGTGGCGCGACAGCTCGGCCAGGCGCACCTCGGCCTGGAGCTCGTGGCGGCGGCGATCACGGAACGGATCGGCGAAGTCGCGCGAGAATTTGACGAATAGCTCGGTATCGAGCGCCGCATCGGGGCGCTCGTACTCCACCGAAAGCGCCAGCTTGTGGCCAGAGTTGCCGGCGCGGACCTCTTCCCACCGCGTGATCCGCCGCACGGCATTGTCGCTGCCAATTGCGCCGAACGCGCGAAAGGCCGCCGTCAGGAACGCCGCGCCTGCCTCTCTGAGCGCGTCGGTGTGGGCGGGGATCGCCAGCCCGGTGTCGTCACCGCGGACGAAATCGGGAGCCATCTCGGCGGTTGCCATCATGAGCATTCGTTGCCTCAGCCCGCCGTCGGTACGACCGATCGGACGATCGAGGAATCGAGTTCTTCGTATGCGTGATAACCGATCGTCTCGTACAACTGGGCGCGGGTCTGCATTCGGCCGAGCAGGCTCTGCGCGCCGCCTTCGTCACGCAGCGTGCGATACAGCTCCTCGTGGGCCTTCCCTGCGACCCGCAGCGCGCTCACCGGCCAGATCACCATCTGGTAACCGAGCGCGGCGAACTCGCTGCTGGTCATGTACCGCGTGCGCCCGAACTCGGTCATGTTGGCCAGCAGCGGGACTTTCACTTCGGCGGCGAAGCGGGCGAAGTCGTCGGCGTTTGCGAGCGCTTCGGGGAAGATCGCGTCGGCGCCGGCTTCGACGTAGAGCTTGGCCCGAGCAATTGCCCCGTCGAGTCCCTCTCGCTCCATCGCATCGGTGCGCGCGACGATGTAGAGGTGCCGCCGCGCCTTGCGCGCCGCCGCAACCTTTGCCGCCATGTCCTCGGCCGGGGCGAGCTTCTTGTCGTTGAGGTGGCCGCACTTCTTGGGCAGCAGCTGGTCCTCAATCTGCACCGCCGCGGCACCGGCTTCCTCGAAAGCGCGGACCATCTGCATGACGTTGAGCGCCTCGCCGAAGCCGGTGTCGCCGTCGACGAGGATCGGCAGCTGCGTTGCCCGCGTGATCTGCCTGACGAAGAAGCAAACCTCGTCGATCGTAAGTATCCCGAGGTCGGGCAGGCCCATCGAAGCCGAGATCGCCGCGCCCGAAAGGTACAACGCCTCGAAGCCGGCGGCCTTGGCCTGCAGCGCCGAGAGGCCGTTGTAGGCCCCGGGCATCTCGAGGATGCCGGGCCGCTCGACCAGCTTGCGGAAGCGCAGGCCGGCGGGCTCGTCGGGCAAGTTGGCGGCAACCAGGTGGGTCATGGGCGCTCTGCCTATAGCTTCATCGAGAACGGGTCGCGCTTGTCGCCCGAGAAATCGATCATCACGTTCTTGGTGGTGGTGAACTCGAGCAGGCCCTGCTCGCCGCGCTCGCGGCCGAAGCCGGAATCCTTGAACCCGCCGAACGGCCCTTGGGCGGCGACCGCGCGGTAAGTGTTGACCCAGACCACGCCGGTGCGCAGCGCCCCGATCATCCGCATCGCGCGGCCGATGTTCTCGGTCCACATCCCGCTGGCGAGGCCGTAGGACGAGGCATTGCCGATCGCCACGGCCTCGTCCTCCGTGTCGAACGGGATGATCCCGAGCACCGGCCCGAAGATCTCGTCGCGGGCGAGCTTCATGTCGTTGTCGACGTCGGCGAAGATCGTCGGCTGGACGAAGAAGCCTTTCTCCAGCTCGGCGCCGCTCGCCCGGCCGCCGCCGGCGACGAGGCGGGCGCCGTCCTGCCGGGCCGCGTCGATCGCCCCGAGGATGCGGTTGAACTGCGGCTCGTTGGCGGCGGTGCCCATTTCGGTGGCGGGATCGCGCGGGTCGCCCATGCGGATCGCCGCGGCGCGGCTCGCGAGCTGCTCGACCATCGTGTCGTAGACCGGGCGCTGGACCAGCAGGCGCGAGCCGGCGATGCAGGTCTGGCCGGTCGCCCCGAAGATGCCGGCGAGGGCACCGACCACCGCGCGGTCGAGGTCGGCATCGGCGAAGACGATATTCGGCGACTTGCCGCCGAGCTCGAGCGTCACCGGCCGCAAGTTGCGCCCGGCCGCGGCGGCGATCGCGCGGCCGACGCCGGGGCTGCCGGTGAAGCTGATCTTGTCGACGTCGGGGTTCTCGACCAGCGCCTTGCCGACCTCGGCCTCGCCGGTGACGACGTTGACCACGCCCGGGGGGAAGCCCGCCTGCTCGATCAGCCTGGCGAACTCGAGCGTCGTCACCGAAGCGTGCTCGGACGGCTTGACCACGACGCAGTTGCCCGCGGCGAGGGCGGCGGGCAGCTTGTTGGCGAGCAGCGCGATCGGCGAGTTCCAAGCGGTTATCGCGGCGATCACCCCGAACGGCTCGCGCAGCGCGAAGTCCATCACGCCTTTCTGGTCGAGCGGGATCACGCTGCCCCAGATCTTGTCGGCATAGCCGGCGAAGAAGCGGTAGACCCGCGCCGCATAGCCCATCTGCGAGCGCGTCTCGCGGATCACCTTGCCGTTGTCGGTGGTCTCCATCACCGCGAAGCGGTCGGCATTGGCGTCGAGCAGGTCGGCGAGGCGGTGGAGCAGGCGGGCGCGTTCGAGCCCGCTGGTCTCGCGCCAGGTCTCCTCGTAAGCGGTGCGCGCGGCGCTGACGGCGTCGTCGACGTCCCCGGGCGTGGCCACCGGCACGTGGGCCCAGACCTCCTGGTTGAACGGATTGACCGCCGGCATCGTCGCGCCGCTGGCGCTGTCGCGCCATTGCCCGCCGATGTAGAGCTGGTAGCGTTCGGCCATCGTCTTCCTTCCGGGACTGCAACGCCCTCGCATTCCGCCTCTGGCTACGGAGCGGCAAACTGTCAACAGTTGACTATTTGCGACGGCGGGGTAGGGGGCGGGCAACGAAGAGGCTGCTAGCGTGAACGACACCGACACCATCGTCGAGAAGCCGAGCGCCGCGCTCGCGCGGTTCGCCGCCGAGCTTCGGCTCGAGGATGTCCCGACCGCGGTGCTCGCCCGCGCCAAGCTGCACATCCTCGATGCGCTTGGCCTGGGCTTCGCCTCCCTCACCTACGACTATGGCCGCAGTGCGATCGCTGCGGCCGCGGCACTGAGCGAAAGCGACACGTGTTCCGTGCTCGGACAGCGCGAGCGGCTGGGGATGCGCGACGCGGCGATGGCCAATGCCATCCTCATCCACGGGCTCGACTTCGACGACACCCACCTCGCCAGCATCATTCACCCGACCTGCACCGCGCTCCCGGCCGCATTGGCCATGGCCGAGGCGACCATCGCGAGCGGGGCGGAGCTGCTGGCGGCGTTCCTCGCCGGGGCCGAAGCCGGCATCCGCATCGGCGGCGCCGTCAACGGCGGGCTCCACCACGTCGGCTTCCATGCCACCGGCATCGTCGCCCACTTCGCCTCGGCGTTGACCGCGGGCAAGCTGCTCGGCCTCGACGCCGATCAGCTCGTCGCCGCCCAAGGCATCGCCGGCAGCACCGCCTCGGGCATCCAGGTGTTCCTCGAGGAAGGCGCCTGGACCAAGCGCTTCCACCCGGGCTGGGGCGCGGTCGCCGGGATCACCGCGGCGCAGCTCGCCCGGTCCGGCTTCAAGGGACCGACCCGTCCGTACGAGGGCAAGTTTGGCCTGTTCGCCACCCACCTTCACGAAGGCGGGCCCGCGGTCGAACTCGGTGAGCTCAGCGACGGCCTCGGCCGCGCCTGGCGTTTCGGCGACACCGCGCTCAAACCCTACCCGGTCTGCCATTTCATTCACGGCTGCGCCGATGCCGCGATCGAACTCCATGCCGAACTCGCCGACGCCGAAATCGTCTCCGTTGATGCGTTCCTGCCCGAGCCGACGCTGCACATCGTCGCCGAGCCGGCCGAAGCGAAAGAGCGGCCGACGACCGATTACGAGGCCAAGTTCAGTGCGCAGTTCGTCGTCGCCTACGCGCTGCTGCACGGGCGCTTCGGCCTGACCGACCTTGCACCGGCGGCGCTGGCAGACCCGCAGGCCCGCGCCCTGGCGCTCAAGGTGCGCTGCCACGCCGATCCCGCCAGCGCGTTTCCGACGTACTTCTCGGGCGGGCTCAGCGTGACCCTCGCCGACGGCCGCGAGCTCAAGCGCCACGTCCGCGTCAACAGCGGCGCCGGCGAGCGGGCAATGACCTCCGAGGCGGTGATCGCCAAGTTCATGGCCTCGGCAACCCTGGCGATCCCTGCCGCCGGGGCGGAGCGCGTCCGCGATGCCGTGCTCGCGCTGGAATCGATCCCGGCTCTCGAGCTCGCCCGGACACTGCGCGAGGCCACTGCGGCCTAACCCGCCTTCAGCACCGAAATCTTGCCGCTCGGCTCGAGCACCAGCTTGCGCGCCTGATCGAGCCGTTCGATTCCGGCCTGGCGCAGCGCCTCGTCGACATCGGCGGTGGTGACGGCGTTGCTATGCCGGGCGCGCTCGTCGAGCCGACCGCCGCCGGCGAGGTCGATCGCGCGTCCTTCGAGCAGGCGCGATAACCGCGGACTCCGCGCCGCAAGGTGCGACAGCGCCCAGTGGAAGACGACCAGCAGCGTCGTCGCGGCCAGCGTGCCGACCAGCGGGGCGCTGCCGGTCATCGTCCGGCTGAGGTTCGACCCGGCCATGATGGCGACGACGATGTCGAGCGCGGCCCATTTGCCGAAGATGCGCCGCCCGGCGAGCCGCACCATGATCAGGCCATAGACGAAGATCAGCGCTGCGCGGGCGCATTCCTGCGCGGCGTTGACCTCACGGGTGGCGCCAAACGCCTGCTCGAGCACGCTCATCGGTCCTGCCTCCTGCGGCTAGTGCCTCAGCAATCCCCCGGCGCGGAGCGCGCGGCGGTCACTCCTCGTGATGCGGCAGCACCTTCGCCAGCAGCTGGGTGATCGCGCCTTTGAGCATCGGACCTTCGTCGGGGTCGCCCTGTTGCAGCGTGCTCATGAAGTTCTTCGCCTGCTCGAAGCTGATGTGCGGCGGCAGCGGTGGGATTTCGGGGTCGGTCCTGACTTCGAGCACCACCGGGCGATCCGCGGCCAGCGCCTCGTTCCACGCCGGTCCCATCCGCGCCGGATCTTCGACGAAGATGCCCTTGAAGCCGAGCAACTCGGCGAACTTGTGGTAGGGGAAGTCGGGAATGTCCTGGGTCGTCGGGAACCGCGGGAAGCCCGCCATCACCCGCTGCTCCCAGGTGACCTCATTGAGATCCTGATTGTTCCACACGCAGCAGATCCACCGCGGGTCCGACCAGGTCCGCCAGTACTTGGCGACCGTGATCAGCTCGGCCATGTTGTTCATCTGCATCGCCCCGTCGCCGACGAGCGCGAACACCGGCCGGTCCGGATGGGCGAACTTGGCGGCGATCGCGTACGGCACAGCGGCGCCCATCGAGGCGAGGCCGCCCGAGAGCGAGTACATCTGCCCGCGCTTGACCCTGAGGTCGCGCGCGAACCAGTTGGCGCACGAGCCGGAATCCGAGGTCACGATGGCGTCGTCGGGGAGGCGCGGCGACAGCTCGTAGGCGACCCGCTGCGGGTTTACCGGGTTGCCCTGCGCGAGTGCCCGGTCGGCCATCAGGTCCCACCAGTCCTCGACCGCCGACTCGATGCTGCTCCGCCACTTCCTCACTGGCTTTTGCTCGAGCAATGGCAGCAGCGCGTTGAGCGTCTCGACGGTTTCGCCGTGGAGATTGACCTCGGTCGGGTAGCGGATGCCGAGCATTGTCGGGTCGATGTCGATCTGCACGGCGCGGGCCTGGCCGGTCTTGGGCAGGAACTCGGCCCACGGGAAACCGGTGCCGATCATCAGCAGCGTGTCGCACTCGTTCATCATGTCCGACGACGGCTTGGTCCCGAGCAGCCCAATCGTGCCCGTCACCCACGGCAGCTCGTCGGGCAGGGCGGCTTTGCCGAGCAGCGCCTTGGCGCAGCCGGCCTGGAGCTTGTCGGCCACCGCGATCACCTCGTCGGTGGCATGAAGCGCCCCGGCGCCGACCAGAATCGCCACTTTCTCGCCGGCATTGAGAACGTCGGCGGCGCGGCGCAAGTCGGCTTCGTAGGGGACGACCCTGGGCTTCTCGTACCCCGGTCCGGAGCGGGTGAAGCCGTGCGCGCGCGCCGGCGCTTCGTAGGGCGAATCCGACAAGTCGTTGGGCATCACCACCGCGACCACGGCGTTGCGCGCCTTGGCGGTGCGGATCGCCCGGTCGAGGATCACCCCGATCTGCTGCGGCGTGCGCCCTTCAACGACGTATTCGCAGACGTCGGAGAACGCGCGGTCGATGTTGAGCTCCTGCTGGTAGTGCGCACCGCGGGCCGAGCGCGGGGCTTGTCCGGTGATCGCCAGCACCGGCATGTGGTCGAGCTTGGCGTCGTACAGCCCGGTGATCATGTGCGTGGCGCCGGGGCCTCCGGTCGAGAGGCAAACGCCCAGTTCGCCCGAGAACTTGGCGTAAGCCGAGGCCATGAACGCCGCCATCTCCTCGTGCCGGGCCTGGATGAAGCGGAACTTGTCGCCGGCTTTCTGAAAGCCGCGGAGGACCCCGTTAATGCCGTCGCCGGGGTAGCCGAACACCGTTCGGATGCCCCACTCCTGCAGGCGCTGCACGAAGAACTCGCCGACAGTCTGCGACATGGCTCAACTCCCGTATGCGCGGCCGCCCAAGACGCCGCGGGCGCTGTCCTGCCAATCGCTCAGAGCGCGTCGAGTTCCGGATTCTTGCGCGGACGTAAGGCGGTTGCGCCGATCAGGACTGCCGGAAAGCCAGCCTGTCGCGCGCTTCTCCGCCGAGGACGCTGTTGGCCGCGATCCACAACGTCCGCGGGCGGCGGTATTCGATCAGCCAGTCGTCGCCCATCCGGCGGAAGCGATCGTCGTAGTAGCCGCTGTGGTCGAGCCCTGCTGCGGCGATGACCAGCCAGTACGTACGAACCGTGGCCGTGGCTGGTGAGGTCAGTTCAATCCTGCAGGTCGTCAGGTGATGGCTGACGAACCCCGGCGCGCCGCCTTGCGGCCGCGGGATCACCGAGGGCGCGCTCATCCACAGGCGGATCGCCTCGGCCCCTTCGACCCGCTTGCTGCCGAGGTCGAGCACGCTGTCGGGCGTGAAGCACGCCCCGTAAGCCTCTGCTTTGCGCGCGTCGCCGGCCTGGGTGCACGCCGCCAACGTCCGGCGAATGGCGGCGTCGGCGACGCTGTCCGCCTCGGTCATCCTCGTCAGTGGACGGTCGGCTCACGCGTCGGCACGGCGACGGTGCGGCTCCGGGTGTTGCTCCAGACGATCTCGCACAGCCCGACCAGCGCGAGGATCGCGCCGTAGACCACCCAGTGCTTGTCGCCGACCATGAACCCGACGCGGAAGGCAAGGTTGAGGCCCTGGAGAATCCACACCCCGCCCATCAGCACCATCGCCAAGCCGAGCAGACTGGTGATCACCCTCATCGTGATATCAAAAACTCTGCCCATCGCCAGTTCCTCCCCCTTGTTGCGAGTGGTTTACGGCGTGCGGCTCAAACCGTCCAGCGCGCGCGATTGACCTTGAGCGGGCGTCGGTACGAGGTGTCCTCCCGATCGCGGCGGATCGGCATGTAGGCGGCATCGCCCTCGGTTCCGGTCGGCGCCCACGCATCGTTGCGGATGTCAACCAGGCAGACGCGGTCGACGATGCCCCAGCGCCCGTCACGCTTCTCGAGCCGATCGAGATAACGGCCACTGGCGGTGGTGTAGAGCGGCGGCGCCTTGTTAAGGCTGCGGAAGATGTAATAACTTTCGCAATGCGCGACCGCGCCCTCGATGTCGCAGCGGTGGTTGGTGATGTGGTGCTGCGTGCGGTGCTGGTGGGTCCTGTGCAGGTCGAGAACGTAGTCGGCGAACTTCTCGACTGGGCCGACGAACGTGCCGTGATCGTCGACCGCGTCGGGATGATAGGCCGACAGCAGCACCGCGCGATCGAGCCGGTCGATCCCGCGGCAATAGCGCATCAGGCAATCGTAGATTTCGCGGCGATCGACGGTCTCCTGCAGCATTGCCGCGACGTTAGCTTCCACACCGCCCTCCTCTCCTTCGTCACTTCGCGCGCTCGCACTTGCATACCAGTCGCGGCTGCGGTTCTGTAGGCCTGCACGAGAACAGGACATCCGGAGAGCAGCGATGGCCACGAGCGCCGAATACCGGCTCGGTGAATATCCGTTCGGGCGCGGCTGGTATGCGGTGGCGAACGCCGCGGAAGTCGGGCGGGAGCCGTTCAACGTCCATTACTTCGGTCAGGACATGGTGCTCTACCGCGGTGAGAGCGGGCGCGTGGTGATGCTCGATGCCTACTGCCCGCATATGGGCACCCATTTCGGCAAGGCGCCGCACTCGTCGACCTCGGTCTCCGAGACCTTCCTCGAAGGCGACAGCATCCGCTGTCCTTTCCACGCCTGGCGCTTCGGGCCGGACGGCGCGTGCAACCACATCCCCTACCACGACGGCCCAATCCCCCCGGCCGCGCGGGTGCGGAGCTGGCGGGTCGAGGAGCGCTACGGCATCGTCTTCTGCTGGCACGACCCGGAAGGGCTCGAGCCGGACTTCGATATTGCCGATTTCCCAGAATGGGGCCAGCTCGGCTGGGTCAGCTGGGCGGGGCTCGAGCACCTTTGCGATCTCCAGCACCCGATTGAAATCTTCGACAACATGTCGGACGTGCGCCATCTCGATCACCTCCACGGCACCCGCGTCAAGGGCTATGAGAATGAGTACGACGGCCCCGTCATGCACCAGCGCGAGGCGGCGGCCATCGTCGAGGACAACGGCCAGTTCGGCGACACCCTGACGACGCTGTCCGGGTACGTCGGCCCAGGCATCGCCTTCGGCCATTTCCTCGAGCTCAACGCCAAGGAGATCATCTGCGCGACGCCGATCGACGACGGCACCTCGCGGTTGTGGCAGGCGGCGCTGATGAAGGTTCCCGCCGGCATGGCGCCCGAACAGGCCGAGCAGGTCCGCCGCGGCTTCAGCGACAGTTTCGCCAGCGGGCTCAAGCGCGACGGCGAGGTGTGGGCGACCAAGAAGCCGGCGCTGGTGCCGATGCAGATGCCGGGAGATGGCCCGTTCCGCCAGTCGCGGACCTGGTACAGTCAGTTCTTCAACCCCCGGACGAAGACGGCGGAAATCCTCTGTCGCCTCCGCGGAATCTACACCGCCAAGGGCATGCCGCCGTTCACGCCGATGCCCGAAGCGGCCGAATAAGCGGCACCAGTGGAATACCGGCAGCTTGGCCGCTCGGGCCTGACCGTCAGCGCGTTTGGCCTTGGGGCGATGACCTTCGGCGGCCAGACTCCGGAGGACGACGCGTTCCGCCAGCTCGACCGCGCGTTCGGGTCCGGAATCACTTTGTTCGACACCGCCGAGAACTATCCCACCCCGATCTCGGCCGAGACGCAGGGGCGCTCGGAGGAAATACTCGGCCGCTGGATCGCCGAGCGCGGGGTGCGAGATCGGGTGATCGTAGCATCCAAGGTTGCCGGCCCGGGCAATGCCGCCGGTGACATGGACCACATCCGCGGCCAGCGCCGGCTCGACCGGGTGAACATCCGCCAGGCCGCCGAAGACAGCTTGCGCCGGCTCGCAACCGACGTGATCGACCTTTACCAGGTTCACTGGCCCGAGCGGCCGGTGACCACCCAGGGCCGTACCCGGTTTTCGTACATCCCCGATGCGCCCGAACTGGTCCCGATCGAGGAGACCCTGGCCGCGCTCGACGAGCTGGTCCGCGACGGCAAAGTGCGCGCGATCGGCGTCTGCAACGAATCGCCGTGGGGAGTGATGCGCTACCTTGCCGCCGCCGAGCGGGACGGGCAGGCGCGGATCGCCTCGATTCAGAACGGCTACAGCTTGCTCGACCGCTCGTTCGAGCTGGGTCTTGCCGAAGTGGCAATGCGCGAGGGCATCGGGCTGCTCGCCTATTCGCCGCTGGCCGCCGGGACGCTGACCGGCAAGTACGGCGCCGAGGCCGCGCCGATCCCCGGCACGCGTTCGAGCCAATCGAAGGCGTTCGTCACCCGCATGCTCTCGGACAACCGCCGCCGG
>JAEKKO010000141.1 GCA_019510335.1 Novosphingobium sp.
GCAGGCGTAGCGCGTCACGCGCGGTGACGGTGGCGACATTGACGTTGACGCGCTCGGGAAACAGCGGATCGTGCTCGATCTCGGGGCCGAGCCGGGCGAGGTCGACGGCGTCGCAGTCGGGAACGAAGAACACCACGTGGGGATTGCCGACGTTGACCGCGGCGGGCCTTTCGAGACTGCCCCAGGCGACTGGCAGCGCTGCCGTGTCGAGCGCATAGACGAGCGGGATCTCGTCCCAGGCGAATCGCGGCTCGCCCATTTCGACGGCGATGCCGCCATCCTCGGGCGTGGCGCGGACGATTCCGGCCAGCGTGGCGATCCGCGCCCGCGCACCGTGCAGCAGCCCGACGGCGCGGGTGGCGTTGCCGCACGCCTCGACCTCGCCGCCGTCGGCGTTGAAGATGCGCATGCGGAAGTCGGCCGCCTCGGACGGCTCGAGCACGATCAGCTGATCGCAGCCGATCCCGGTGTGGCGGTCAGCAAGTGCCGCGGCGAGCGTGCGGTCGACCTTCGGCAGCGGCTGGGCGCGGCCGTCGAGGACGACGAAGTCGTTGCCGAGGCCGTGCATCTTGGTGAAGGGGACCCGCATGACCGCCGCGCTCTATGCGCTGCACCCGATCGCGTCCAGTGGCGGGCGTTCGCCCGACTCGGGATGAACTCAGGCGCGGCGGCGGAGAGCGTCGTCGTGATCGGCGGTAGTGTCGGCAGCGGGCGGCGCAGCTTGCTCGCCGACGAGAAGGCCTTGCCCGGCGAGCAGCCGGCGGGTCTGCTCGGCATCGGCCGGCCGGCCGTAGAAGTAGCCTTGGCCCTTGAACTTGCCGAGAAGGCGCAAGCGATCGAGGATCTCGCCGCTCTCGATCCCTTCCGCGGTGATCGGCAGCCCCAGTCCTTCGCCAAGCGAGGTGATCGCTTGCACGATGGTCTCGCTGTCCTTGTCGTCGGTCAGCCGGGTGACGAAGCTGCGGTCGATCTTGAGCCGGTCGAACGGCAGGTTGCGGAGCTGGGCGAGCGAGCTGTAGCCGGTCCCGAAGTCGTCGAGACTGACGCCGATCCCCTGGTTCTTGAGGCTGGTGAACAGCGACCGGACGATGCCGATGTTCTCGTGCAGGCAACTTTCGGTGATCTCGATGTCGAGCCGGTTGGGCGGGAAGTTCGCCTCCAGCAGCAGCTTCAGCAGCTTCTGGGCGAACCACGGGTCGCGCAGCTGCAGCGGCGATATGTTGACCGACAGCGTCAGCCGCGGGTTCCACTGCTTGGCATCATCGAGCGCCTGACGGATGACGCTCTCCGACAGCTCGTCGATCAGACCGATCTCTTCGGCAACGGGAATGAACACGTCGGGGCCGACCACGCCGAAATTCGGCGAGTGCCACCGTGCGAGCATCTCGAAGCCGACGAGGTCGCCGCTGGCGAGGTCGATCTGCTGTTCATAGTATGGCACGAACTCGCCGCGCGAAATGCCCTGGCGGATGCCAGTCTCGAGTTCGTTGCGGAAGCGCAGCTCGCTTTCCATCGTCGGCTCGAACCAGCAGTAGCGGTTCCGGCCGTCCTTCTTGGCCTGGTACATGGCGACGTCGGCGCTGTGGAGCAGGGCCTGAGCATCGGTGGTCTGGCGCAAGGTGCTGCTGCGCCCCCCGTCGCTGCGGCTAAGCCCGAGCGAGACGGTGGTCTCGATCTGGGGCGCGGCGGCGCCGGTGCTGACCGGGCGCGCGACCGACTCGATGATGCTCGTGGCGAGCTGGTCGATGGTTTCACCGTGGTGCGGCTCGAACGGGACGACGCAGGCGAACTCGTCGCCGCCGAGGCGGGCCATCAGCGAGCTCCGGGGCAGCAGGGCGCCGATCCGCCGGGCGCATTCGAGCAGGATGGCATCGCCGATGCTGTGCCCGTTGCAGTCGTTGATCTGCTTGAAGTTGTCGACGTCGATCATCACGAACGCGACGACTTGGCCGCGCTCGGCCGCGGCGGCGATCAGCGCGTCTGTATTGGGGCCAATGCTGCGGCGGTTAAGGCAACCGGTCAGCGGATCGGTTTCGGCGAGGCGGCGGGCGTGGGCCTCGGCCTTGCGGCGCTCGCGCACCTCGTCGCTCAGCTCGCGATAGCGCCGCCAGCCGAACACGATCAGAGCGATATTGAGCAGCAGCGCGTTGGTCAGCAGCCGCTCGGGGCCGCCGCCGACCCCGGCGAGCGAGCGAACCACGCTGGGAAGCACGGTCCCGCCGGTCCCGACGAACATGATGATGGCCGCGATCGCGATGCCCAGCGCGACGATGTCGCGTTCGGCACGACCGAAGCGGACCCCCCCCGCTTCAGTCCAATCGCGTTCGATCAGCTTGGTCTCGCCCAATGCGCCATCCCCTGGGTCAGCCCCAGCCGGCGATATGAGCCAATCTGCTGAAGGTTGGGTTAATCCGTCGAGAAACCGCGGGGAGACCTTTCCAAATGCGCCGCGCGACGGGCAAGGATCGCCGGGGCTGCCATCGGCGAGTCGGTGTCATTGACGAACGGGACTTCGACGCGACCATGCCGCTGAAGACGATGCAGCTCCCTCCGGCGATCTGGTTCGTCGTGCCGATCGCGATGGTGATCGCGGTAATCGCGCCGTTCGACGTCGCGTTCACGGCCGTGACGATGCATTCGGCGGTGCTGCGCGCGGCGGTAATCGCGATCGTCGCGCTGATCGGCGCAGCGGTCGCAGGCAGGCTCGGCCTGCGGCTCGAGGGCCACGGCGTGCGCTCGCCGGTCGTCGTCGGGGTGGCGTTTGCGCTGGCCGTGGCGATCTACGTCGCGCTGCTCGACGGCATCGGCTTCCGCTGGCTGCTGCCGGCCGACTACGTTACGTTTTTGCGGACTCCGCTGCCCTCACGATTCTCGTACTTCATGCTGCGGGCGTTCAATGAGAATGTGATCTACCGCCTGTTCGTGTTCCCGCTGCTGACATGGGCGGCGCTGCGGACGGTCGGCCGCAAGGCGCCGGTGGCGCTGGTGATCCTCGCCTGCGCGATCCTAACCCAGATGCTGAACATCGGCACGAACGTCGTCGCCCCGTCGGCGGAGCCGCTGACCGCGGTGAGGCTGATTTACGACGTCCTGCGCTACGTCTTGCCGGGAACGCTGTGGGCGCTGGTGTTCTGGCGCTACGGCTTCGTCATCGCCGAAGTCGCCTCGGTGACCTGCCATCTGTTCCTGCAGCCGCTGTTCAGCGTGCTGATCTGAGCGGACGCGGCGATGAATGGTCGGGGAGAGAGGATTCGAACCTCCGGCCCCTGCCTCCCGAAGACAGTGCTCTACCAGGCTGAGCTACTCCCCGACCGGACGCCGCCATCGAGAATGGGGCGGGGGCAGGAGCGGGCCTATAGTCAGCGACGCACGGGGTGGCAAGCGGGCATTCGCCGGGCTAGGAACGGGCGATGGCCAGCGCCGCGTCCCGTTCCGAGTCCCCTGCCGAATGCGTGTCCGGGCGCCATTGGGAATGGCAATATCTCGATCTGATGCGCCGCGTTTGGGAGCACGGGGACGAGCGGATCGACCGCACCGGCGTCGGCACGCGCTCGCTGTTCGGGGCCCAGTTGCGATTCGACTTGGCCGACGAGCGGATGCCGCTGCTGACGACCAAGCGAGTCTATTGGAAGACCGCGACGCGCGAGTTCCTGTGGTTCCTCACCGGCGACACCAACATCCGCCCGCTCTGTGCGCAAGGCGTCGAGATCTGGACCGACTGGCCGCTCGAGCGCTTCCGCCGTGAGACCGGCGAGGCGATCTCGCGGTCCGAGTTTTCGGCGAGGATCGTCGCTTATCCGGACTTCGCGATGCGGTGGGGCGATCTGGGCCCGGTTTACGGCAAGCAGTGGGTCGACTGG
>JAEKKO010000142.1 GCA_019510335.1 Novosphingobium sp.
CGACGATCCCCGCGAGGTGCATGTACGGATACGCGGCAGCGCCGGCATTGGTCGGAGCTGCCATCGCATTCTGGACCAGCCAAAGCGTGGCGGCCTTGAGCTCGGAATTGGCCTTCTCGACCCGCGCGGCAATGTCCCTTACCCGTTCGTCGGCCTTGGCCTCTCCGCATTCCTTGTCGACCAACGCGAACAAGGCCTGGATCGCGCGCCCGCCATCCTTCGGCAGTTTGCGGCCGACGAGGTCCATCGCCTGGATCCCGTTGGCGCCCTCGTAGATCATCGCGATCCGCGCATCGCGGACGAACTGCTCCATCCCGTTCTCGGCGATGTAGCCGTGCCCGCCCCAGACTTGCTGCATGGCGGTCGCGACCTCGTAGCCCTTGTCGGTGCCGTAGCCCTTGATCACCGGGGTGAGCAGGCCGACCAGATCGTCGGCGGCCTCACGCTCCTCGTCGCTCGCAGCGCCCTGCGCCAGGTCGACGAGCAGGCCGACCCAAAGGCACAAGGCCCGCAAGCCCTCGGTTATGGCCTTGGCGTCCATCAGCATTCGCCGGACGTCGGGGTGAACCAGGATCGGATCGGCCGCTTGCGCGGGCTCGGCCGCGCCGGTGAGCGCCCGCCCCTGCCGCCGCTCGTGCGCGTACAAGGCGCCGTTCTGATATGCGACTTCGGCCTGGGCGAGGCCCTGGATGCCGACGCCAAGCCGGGCGGCGTTCATCATGATGAACATCGCCGCGAGTCCTTTGTTCTCCTCGCCAACCAGCCATCCGGTCGCGCCGTCGTAGTTCATCACGCACGTGGCGTTACCGTGGATGCCCATCTTGTGCTCGATGGCCCCGCACGAAACGGCGTTGCGCGGACCAAGTTTGCCGGCGTCCCCGACGAGGAACTTGGGGACGACGAACAGCGAGATGCCCTTGGTACCCTCCGGGGCATCGGGAGTCTTGGCGAGGACGAGGTGGACGATGTTCTCGGACAGGTCGTGCTCACCGGCCGAGATGAAGATCTTGGTCCCGGTGATCGCGTACGAGCCGCCCGCCTGCGGCACCGCGCGAGTGCGGATCAGCCCGAGATCCGTGCCGCACTGCGGCTCGGTCAGGTTCATCGTCCCGGTCCATTCGCCCGAGATCATCTTCGGCACGTAAGTCTGCTGCTGTGCCGGCGAGCCTTTGGCGAGCAGCGCGGCGATCGCGCCGTTGGTCAGCCCGGGGTACATGGCGAAGGACTGATTGGCGCTGTTGAGGAACTCCTCGAAAGCGAAGCCGACGACTTGCGGCAGGCCCTGCCCGCCGACTTCGACGGGCTGGGTCAAGGTTCCCCACCCGGCCTCGCGGAACAGCGCGAACGCCTCCCTGAAGCCCGTGGGCGTGGTCACGCTGCCGTCCGGGTGGCGCGTGCAGCCTTGGACATCGCCGACGATGTTGAGCGGGGCGACGACCTCGCCGGTGAACTTCGCCGCTTCCTCCAGAATGGCCGCGACGAGGTCCGGGGTGGCATTGGCGAAGCCTGGAAGATTGCCGTACGATTCGAGCTTGAGCACCTCCTCGAGGATGAACCGCACCTCGCGCACGGGCGCCTTGTAGCTGGGCATACGGTGCTTCCCCCTATGGATCGGTCGCGCGAGCTAGTCGGCGGCCGATGCCAACGTCAATCGTCGAACCGCCGCAAAGTATCCCCTTCGAGCACACGATAGAAGCAGCTCACCGCGCCCGTGTGACACGCCGGTCCTTCCGGTCGGACCAGCAGCAGGAGCGCATCCTGGTCGCAATCGACGCGGATCTCGTCGACCCGCAGGAAGTGCCCCGAGGTCTCGCCCTTCAGCCACAGCCGGCCGCGCGAGCGCGAGTGGAAGTGCGCGAGTCCCGTTTCGCGTGTCTTGGTCAGCGCCTCGTCATCCATGAACGCGACCATCAGCACCGCGCCACTTGCCGCATCGACTGCGATTGCGGTGATCAGTCCGTTGGGATCGAAGCGGGGCATGAACGTGCTGCCCAGCTCTCGCTCGCGGGTTTCGATCGACATCGGCTGAGCAGTATCCTTCCATCGGCGCACGCCGCCGCGAACGTTGGTTTGTTGCACGATAACCACAGATGGCGACCAAAATCCATCGAGCCGCGGTTTGCCGCTTTTCATCTGCGACGATTTCCCGGATCAGCACTGCGCGGCCTTGAGGGAGGTCGCCACGCCGGCTCGGCAGCAGCACGCGCCACGGTTCAGGGGTTTCGGCTAACGCCCAGTCAAATTGGGGGGCGAGCCGAGCAGAATGAGGGATCGGGTGAAGCGGTCGTGGGGGCGATCGCTATTCCGCGACGAGCGGCACCCCTTGGTATCGTCACGAGGACGCCCGGGGCACCAGCTTCGGGCGTTTTCGCTTGGGTGCGCCGTTAATGGACGGCTTCGTCGAGCACGCGCGCGAAGCAGGCGACGATTACCACCGCAGCCCCCGCCCGCTTGAGCGCCGCGACGCAGGCCTCGGTGGTCGCGCCGCTGGTCAGGACGTCGTCCACCAGCACGATGCTGCGCCCGCGCAGGACCTCGCGGCGCCTTGGGTCGACAGCGATCGCACCGGCGAGCGCCCGCGCGCGCGCCTTGCGGCCGAGCCGGCCGAGCACCGGCGTCGGCTTGCGCCGGATCAGCCCATCGACGAGCAAGCTCGCGCCGCGAACGTGGGCGACTTCGCGGGCGAGCAGCGCCGCCTGATTGAACCCGCGGCGCCACAAGCGCCAGCGATGCAGCGGCACCGGGACCACCAGCCAAGTCGCGTCGACGGCGCTCAACCGAGGCGTGATGAAGCGCGCGAGCAACGGCGCCAAGGCGATCCTCCGGCCATGCTTGAAGGCGAGGACCAGTCGGCGCGAGGCGTCGGTGTAGAGCGTGCCCGCGGCGATGCCGTCGTGCCGCGGCGGTGCGGCGAGGCACGGGGCGCATATGGCACCGGCGTCGATTGGTTCCGAGAACGGCCGCTGACACAACGCGCAACTCGGCTCGCCCGGAATGACCAGCTCGCCCCAGCACGCGGCGCACAAGCCGCCATGGCCCGCAACAGCCGTTCCGCACAGTGGGCAGCGCGGCGGGAACAGCAAGTCGACGGCGGGAGTGAGCAGGGAGGCGAGGTCCATCGGTCCCGACCGTAGACGCCTCCAGCTGTGCGGCAAGCGCTTGCCCGATGGCGAGTCGCGCGGCAGGGAGCGGCATGGCCGCGCCCCCGCCGCAGATCTTCTCGCCCGCGCGTCGCCTCGCCGCGCGGAGGCGCGCGCGGCGGCTGCAGGCGCTGCCCGATGCCGCGCGGTTCGTGCTCGACGACATGGTCGAGGACGTGCTCGAGCGGATCGGTTTCGTCCGCGTTGCCCCCGTCCGGGCGCTGGTGGCCGGTGATTGGACCGGCGCATTGGCGAAGGCGCTCGCGTCCGGCGGAAGCGAGGTGGTCGAGGTCGAGCCGTCGGAGGGCTTCGCCGAGGAGCAGCCGTGGCCGGCAGGGGGCTTTGAGCTCGTCGCCAGCCTCGGCACACTCGACACCGTCAACGACCTTCCCGGCGCGCTGATCCACTTGCGCGGCGCCCTCGCGCCCGGCGGCCTCGCCATCGCCAGCTTCGTCGGCGCGGGGAGCCTGCCGGCGCTGCGCGAGGCGATGCTCGCCGCCGATGGCGAACGCCCCGCCCCACGACTACACCCCCAGGTCGACGTGCGCGCCGGCGGTCAACTGCTGCAGCGCGCCGGCTGGGCCGACCCGGTCATCGACAGTCGCACGTTGCGCGTCGGCTATCATTCGCTCGACCGGCTCGTCGGTGACTTGCGGGCGCAAGCCCTCGGCAACGTCCTTGCCCGCCCGGGGCCGCCGCTGGGCCGGGCCGCGCTAGCATGAGCGGAGTTGGGTACGCCCAAACTCCGCTCATCCTGAGCTTGTCGAAGATGCGCGAATCACCCCAGCGCCGCCTGTGCCGCCGCCAGTCGCGCGATCGGCACCCGGAAGGGCGAGGCGCTGACGTAGTCGAGCTGCTGCGCTTCGCAGAACGCGATCGAGGCCGGGTCGCCGCCGTGCTCGCCGCAGATGCCGAGCTTGATCTCGGGCCGCGCCGCGCGGCCGCGCTCGGCGGCGAGCGCGACGAGCTGGCCGACGCCCTCGATGTCGAGCGTCACGAACGGGTCGCGCGGGTAGATCCCCTGCTCGACGTAAGGGCCGAGGAAGCGGGCTGCGTCGTCCCTCGATACGCCCAGAGTCGTCTGGGTCAGGTCATTGGTCCCGAACGAGAAGAACAGCGCTTCCTCGGCGATCTCGCCGGCCATCAGCGCGGCCCGGGGAAGCTCGATCATCGTCCCGACGAGGTACTCGAGCGTGCGCCCCTGCTCGGCGAAGACTTGCGCCGCGATCCGATCGACCAGCGCCTTGAGGATCTGCAGCTCGCGGCGGGTGGCGACCAGCGGGATCATTACTTCGGGCACCGGGGCCTCGCCCGACTCCGCCGCGACCTCGAGCGCCGCCTCGAAGATCGCGCGGAAGTCGGCGCGCTGCTCGGGCAGCAGCTTGGCCAGGGCGGCGCGGCGGCCGGATTCCTCCTCGGCGAGGATCATCTGGCGCACCGCGCTGATGCGGCCGGCGTCGAA
>JAEKKO010000143.1 GCA_019510335.1 Novosphingobium sp.
GTCCGGCGCACGAGAAGAATGTCGAATACCTGCGCGTTGCGGCGCGTGGCCTGCGCAGTAAACTCGAGGATCCCGCAGCCGGCTCATCGGCGATTAGAAACGAGCCAGGCGTTGGTTATCGATTGGATTTGCGGTTCCCGTCATTCGACTGAGTAAGGCAAACAGACACACCCGACTCATGAGCGTCGCGTCGCTGCTGTCGGGTGACTTCATAGGCTTCCACGGCGCGTCGAGCCGAACGTCGATGCGAGCCGGGGCCTCGACCAGCGCCGGGCGAAACCGACGGCATCTCATGCGCCTTCCGCCTTGCTGGATCAGTGCCGACCCCACGTAGTCTTGGTATACGGCGCTTTAACCCAATCAGGCCACTGTGGCGACGTCTGGCGTTTCAGGACGGCAGTCGTCACCTCCCAGAGCCGAGCTACGACAATGCTCACCCGTTTCCGCCAAAGACTTGCGTGCTTACGCGGCCGTCATTCGCCTCCGGAGCGAACCGTCGATTGGGGCGCGCTGGTTCTGCAAGGCCGCTGCAGAGGCTGCGGCAAGCCCATCCAGCAAGTGAACCGCGCCTGGGTTCTTGCCGATGACGAGCTCGGCGGGGCACATTCACCATAGCGCATGAAGTTTGTCCGATCGGCACGGGCGTGCGGCCCTCGCCGCGGAAAATAGCCGAGCGCGCCATCGCCCGGGGGAGCGGTGCTCCGTCCTAGCTGGCCAACGACTGATCGACTCGATATTGCCGCCGCGACTGCGGCCGGGAATGGGTCCGCAACTGACTTGGTCATGGGAGCTAATGATGACGCGGTTTTCCCGAATGCTCTCACTCGTCGGTGTCTGCGCCATCGCTGCTTGCTCGCCCGGCTCTAACAACACTGCACCCGGCAGCGCCAATGCCAATGCGATCACCGGCGCCGGCTCGACTTTCGTCTATCCGGTGCTGTCGAAATGGTCGGCCGACTACGCGTCCGCCAACGGCGTATCGGTAAACTATCAGTCTATCGGCTCGGGCGGCGGAATAGCGCAGATCAAGGCCGCGACCGTCGACTTCGGCGCCACCGACAAGCCGCTGGCGCCGGACGAGCTCGCCAGCTCCGGCCTGGCGCAGTTCCCGCTGGTCATCGGCGGCGTCGTTCCGGTCGTCCACATTGCCGGCGTCGGCCCCGGCCAGCTGCGCTTTTCGGGGTCGCTGCTGGCCGATATCTATCTTGGTAAGGTTAAGACCTGGAACGATCCGGCGATTGCCAGCCTCAACCCGGGAGCCAAGCTGCAGGCCGCGCCGATCACCGTCGTCCACCGCTCGGATGGGTCGGGCACCACCTTCAACTGGGTCCACTACCTCGGGCAGGTCAGCCCCGAGTGGAAGGGCAAGATCGGCGAGGGCACGTCCGTGTCGTGGCCGACGGGTGTCGGCGGCAAGGGCAACGAAGGCGTCGCCGCTTACGTCAACCAGATCCCCAACGCGATCGGCTACGTCGAATTCGCTTATGCGATGCAGAACAAGATGAGCTTCGGGCAAGTCCAGAACGCGGCCGGACAGTTCGTGGCGCCGAGCGCCGCCTCGTTCCAGTCCGCGGCTGCGGGTGCCGACTGGGCGCACGCCAAGGACTTCTACCTGGTCATGACCAACGCTGCCGGCGCGGCCTCGTACCCGATCACGGCGACGACGTTCGTGCTGATGTACCGGCACCCGAAGGACGCGCAGCGCTCGGCGGCGGCCCTGAAGTTCTTCCGCTGGGCGCTCACCAAGGGTCAGCCACAGGCGCAGGCGCTGAATTATGTGCCGCTTCCGCCGACGCTGGCGAGCCAAGTGGATCAATACCTTACCGCGACGATCAAGTAGGGCGCCACTTCCGGGATCAGGCAGCCACCCCAACCACCATGGATGCGCCCGCCAATGAGACCAAATGAGCGGCGCGGCGCTAGCCATTTGCCTGGGCGATCAGCGCGCAGACCCAGCTCCGTCGCTGCGCCCCGCATTATCATTACAATTTGAGACAAATTATGACAAATTGGCAAGGTTCGGTCGCGAGGGGTCGAAACTCGCTGGACAATCGCACATGTTGCCGCCGAATTGCGCGGGGTCGCCGCTCACCGCGGGACCGAAACGGTGGACGGAATAGTCTCGTGCTTTTGGACCGAGCAAGGACGGATAGGGACGATTGTGCCGACATTGGCGCGTTGGCAGTCGGCCCGTTGAAGGCGGCGCCGCGCTGGTCTGTCGTGGTCCCCTACTACAACGAGCGCCAGCACATTGCGGTTTGCCTGCAGAGCCTGGCCCGTCAGTCGGTGCCATTCCGGCTGATCCTGGTCGACAACGGCTCCAACGACGGCAGTTCCGAACTGGCGGCGCTGATCTGCCACGATGCCGGACTCGACGCGGTCATCGTCCACGAAGGGCGGCCCGGCAAAGTGGCGGCGCTGCAATGCGGGTTGCAGGCGGTGACCACCGAACTCGTCGCCACGTGCGACGCCGACACCATCTATCCGCCCGATTACCTGGCGCGGGCGACCGCTCTGCTCGAACATCCCGGCGTGGTCGCGGCGATCGCCGCGACGGCGGCCCCACGCGCACCGCGCTGGCGCCGGCGGCTTGCCGGGATGCGGCTCGAGCTGACCGCTAGGGCCTTACCGCAGCAGTGCCTCAACGGCGGTGCCGGCCAAGTCTTCCGCACGGCCGGACTGCGTGCCGCCGGCGGCTTCGACCCGCAGATCTGGAACTGGGTGCTTGAGGACCACGAGATCATCGCCCGGCTCGAACGCCACGGCTCGATCGCCTATCACCGCCACTTCCTGTGCCACCCGGCGGCGCGCCCCCGTCGCTGCGGCAGTGTCGGTTGGCGGCTGGCCGAGCGCCTGCGTTACCATGCCACCGACCCGGGGGAGCGGGTCGCCTTCTTCCACGCCTGGCTCGGGCCGCGGATGCGGCGGCGGGCACTGACCAGCGACCGCCTGCGTCGCGAAGCGCCCCACTTCGGTCCGATCGGCGATATTGCCGCACTATACCCTCTGCGCTGACGATTTCGGGCTCAGCCCGGCGATCAGCGAGACCATCGCGGCGCTTGCGGCAGCGGGCTGCGTCAACGCGGTCAGCTGCATGGCGGCAACGCCGGGTTGGCGGCGGGACGCGCGCTTGCTCGAGCTGGTGGATCATGCAAGCGACGAACGCGCAGGCGTGGAGATCGGAATCCACCTCGTGCTGGCGGGCGAACGACCCATCACCGCCATGCCCGGCCTCAATCGCGACGGCCGTCTGCCATCGGCCGATCGGCTGCTGGTCCGCGCCCTCGCCGGTCGAATCGACCACGGCACGATCGCGCGCGAAATCGATGCGCAGTTCGCCGCGTTCGCCGAGGCGCTGGGCCGACCGCCCGACTTCGTCGATGCCCATCAGCACGTCCACGTCTATCCGGGTATTCGACAACTCGTGATCGCCGCGACGCTGCGCCACGCGCCGCAGGCGTGGTTGCGCAATCCGGGCGAGCGGATCGGCGCGGCGCTGCAGCGGCCGTTCGCGGGCAAGGCGATCGGCTCGAGCATCCATGCGCTGGGCTTTGCCCGGGCGCTCGCTCGCGCCGGGCTTGCCGCCAACGTCAGTTTTGCCGGGCACTACGACTTCGCCGGCGACTATGCGGCATTGCTGCCGCGGTTCTTTCGCGCCGCTTCGGCCCGTCACCTGGTGATGTGCCACCCCGGCAGCGGCATGGCCGACGATGACTCCATAGCCGCGGCGCGGATCGTGGAAGCAAAAGTCCTGGCCGAAATGCCGCTGTCCGAACGCCTGGCGCAGCTCGGGCTGGAGGTGGATCAGCCCTACACCAGCCGCGCGGCGGAGCTGTCGAG
>JAEKKO010000091.1 GCA_019510335.1 Novosphingobium sp.
GCTCCTGGAGACCGCTTGGCGCCTTGCCGGAAAGCCATCGTGCGTGTCGTACGGAGCGCCGCTGCCGGCGGAAATGTCCGCGCGCACTTCTTTGGCCGGTGAGGCGCTGTCGGCGCGCCTCGCCGCGCCCGTTCTGGACTTGCGCCAAGGTCCTTACAGCCCGCGTCGGCGGCCTATTCACCCGCTGTGGAGGCGGGTTGCGATGCTGACCGCGCTCGTCGGACTGGCTCACGTCGTCATTGCAGCGGCCGACACGCTTGCGCTCGAGAGAATCGCCTCCAATCGGGATGCGTCCGTGCGCGCCTTGGCAGCTTCGTCGCAGCCGGGCCTCAAGATCGGCGACGATCTTGCGGCTACGCTCGCCGACTTACCGTCCGAGGACGAGATCTCAGGTCCGAGCCCGTTCATTCCGCTGTTGTCGCGAACGGCGAAGGCGGTAGCCCAGGTCGGCAATGTCGTCACCTGGCGTTCGATCGCGTTCGAAAAGACTGGGGGAGCCTTGACCCTCGAGCTCGAGAGCGGCGTTCCCGCAGACTTGGAGCGGGCGACCCAGGCGCTCATCGGCGCCGGTCTGAATGTCCAGGCGCAAGGCAGCACGACCGTCCAGGGGCGCGTGGTCGGTCGCTACGTGGTTCGTTCCTCATGAGGCTCACAGTACCAAGCTCCCCGGCGCTGGAGGAATGGCGCGAGCGGACGAACAATTGGTTGGCCGTCAGGACCTTGCGCGAACAAGTCCTCGCCGGCGCACTCGCCACTCTCATCATCTTCTATTTGGTATTACTCACGGTAATCCAGCCCCTCTTGACTGTCCGCGCCGATGCCCAAGCCCAAATTCGCACTGCCGCGCTGCTCGAAGCCCGCTTGCGGGCAGGTAGTCGCGGCCTCGTCCCGGCCGGCAAGCTGCGTCGCGGTGCACCGCCGGCGATCTTGACTGAAAGCGCCGCAGCCGCGGGAATTTCTCTCCAGCAAATTGGGCCGGCGACGATCGGGACTCGTGCAATTCTTGGCGACGTCCCGTTCGATCGGCTCATCAGCTGGATATCGGACGTCGAACAGACTAGCCGCTTGCGGGTTGTGCAAGCCCGGATCGAGCGCGCGGAGGCGCCCGGCCACGTTCACGCGCAGGTGGTTTTCGCGGCATGATGGATTTGGAAGGTCAGATAGACGGAAGCGGTGATCATGCAGCCGCGCCGCTTCTCAACTACGCCTTCGCGAGGGAACATGGCGCACTCGTACAAGAGGACGGCAAACGCCTGGTCTGTCTCCATCGCGCTTCGACCAGCTTGACCACATTGCTCGAAGTTCAACGCGTGTTCGGCGAGCTCGACTGGCGTCCGGTTGACGATCAGCAGTTCGCGAGCACGCTGCAGCGCGCGTATCGCGATAATGCCAGCGTTGCTGCGGGGGTCGCTGGGATTGGCGACGTCGATCTGGCCGCACTGGCCGACAGCGCCGCCCACGTGGACGACCTCCTCGACGATCGCGAGGATTCCCCCGTCATTCGGCTGATCAACGCGCTGCTGCTCGAAGCGGTCAAGGAGCGCGCCTCCGACATTCATATAGAGACACAGGAGCGGCGGCTGATCGTCCGCTTTCGTGTCGACGGCGTGTTGCGCGACATAATCGAGCCTAATCGCGCGCTCGCGCCCCTGCTGGTCAGCCGGATCAAGATCATGGCGCGGTTGGACATCGCGGAAAAGCGCGTGCCCCAGGATGGTCGCGTCACCTTGCGGATTGCCGAGCACGAGATCGACGTGCGCGTCTCGACCATCCCGACCCAACATGGCGAACGCGTGGTCATGCGCCTGCTCGACCGAGGTTCCGTGCGGCTCGATCTTTCGCACCTCGGGATGAGCGGTCGCGACGAACAGAAGTTGCTGACTCTGCTCGATCGGCCGAACGGAATGATCGTGGTCAGTGGCCCAACCGGATCGGGCAAGACAACGACTCTTTATGCCGCATTGAGCATCCTCAACGACCGCAAGCGCAACATCATGACGGTCGAGGACCCGATCGAATATGAACTCGAGGGAATCGCACAGACGCAGGTCAATCCCCGCACCGACATGACGTTCGCGCGAGGCCTGCGTGCGATCTTGCGCCAGGACCCCGACGTCATCATGGTCGGCGAGATCCGCGATCGCGAAACCGCCGAAGTCGCCATGCGCGCAAGCATGACCGGGCATCTCGTCCTGTCGACGCTGCATACCAATTCGGCAATCGGCAGCATCACCCGCCTGCTGGACATCGGCATCGAGCGCTATTTGCTGGCACCGGTGGTAATCGGCCTCGTGGCGCAGCGGCTCGTCCGGCGGCTTTGCCCCTCTTGCCGGGAACCGGCGACTGCCACGGATGCCGACGCGGCGCTCCTCGATGCGGTGCTCTCGGCCGGCGATCCGCTTTTTCGGCCCGCCGGCTGTGGCGAGTGCAATGGCGAGGGCTATCGTGGCCGCACCGGACTCTACGAAGTGATCGTCATCGATCGCACGCTCGAAACGTTGATTCACGACGGCTGTTCGGAGGCGGCGTTGGTCGCGGCGGCGCGGAAAGCCGGGCCATCGTTGCTTGACGATGGCATTGCGAAGATCCGGCGCGGCCTCACCAGCGTCGCCGAAGTGGCCCGGGTCGTTCACGAGGAAGCCTGAGGTGCCGGCATTCGCCTATCAGGCCGTCGATGCCACCGGACGCAGGCACAAGGGGGTCATTCAGGCAAGCAGTGCGGCCGGGGCTCGCCGCGAACTCCGGGTCCGCGCGCTGTTGCCGATTTCGGTCGCGCCCAACCGCGCGCCGGAGGACTCCTCCGGCAGCGACACCGGCCTGAATCTCACGGTCCGGTTGCGTCGCAATCGGGTTTCGAGCCGACAACTTTCCACGGCGACACGTCAACTCGCGACGATGATCGGCAGCGACGTGCGCATCGAGGAGGCGTTACGCCTGGTCTCTTTGCAGTCCGGAGGTTCATTCGGCGCGATCTTGCTCGAGGTGCGCGAACAAGTTCTCGAAGGCATGGCGTTCGCCGCCAGTCTGACGCGTCATCACAGGGCGTTCCCTGAATTCTATCGCGCCGCAATCCATGCTGGCGAACAGTCGGGGCGCCTACCGGAAGTGCTTGCTTATCTTGCCGACTACGTTGAGGCCCGGCACCGCGCGAAGCAGAAGGTCCAGCTGGCGCTGCTTTATCCTTCTCTGCTGGCTGCGGTTTCGGCGCTGATGATGACCGCGATGATGATTTATGTCGTCCCGGACATCACTCGCGTGTTCGTGTCGCGTGGCGCCGATCTTCCGCTGCTGACCCGGCTCCTCATTGGCCTCAGCAACTTCCTCGCGCGGTTCGGGCTGGCTTTGCTCGGCGCGGTTGCGGTCCTCGCGGTGTTCACGACACGCTGGCTGAGAAGGCCCGAGCAGCGGCTGGCACTTGATGCATTTCTCGCCACGCGGCGGCCGTTCCGACATTTCAGCCAGCAAGCGAACAGCGCTCGCTTTACGGCGACGCTCGCGACCTTGGTGCTGAGCGCTGTTCCGTTGCTCGATGCGCTCAAGGCCGCCGCGGCGGTCATTCCCAACCGCTACATCCGCGGCGAAGTCGACGCCGTTGCCGTGCGGGTCCGCGAAGGTGAGAGCTTGCAGCGCGCTCTGGCGCAAGCGAGCGTGTTTCCACGCATGGTCATCGCACTTGTCGCAAGCGGCGAAAACAGCGGTCGGCTGGGTTCTGCGTTGGGGAAAGCAGCCAATGAACTCGATCGTGACGTCGAAGCACAGGTCGGTGTGCTTGTCTCCCTCGTCGAACCAGCCGTGCTTCTGGTGATGGGCGGCTTGGTGCTGCTGATGGTCCTTGCCATCCTGCTGCCGATCATCAGCCTCAACGATCTGGCTGTCTCCTAGGGAAGCTTCGTGCTGAGCCGCAGACCTGCGAGGGCCGGAGCGAGCCGGAGGGCGTTCTCCGTCGGCGAAACTGTGAGCTCGCCGGACCGGGCCAGTCGTATCTCGATCATCCGAAGGTGGCTCGAAAGGCTGGTGAGCAAGCCACTGCTGACACCCCGGTCCAGCGCGATCGACCCGCTCATCGCCGGCAGGTCCGCACCCCGCTCGCTCATGCCCCGGCCGCCGCAGCGCATCGGCGAGGTCCGCATGCGCCCGCGCGCCTCATCGCTCCCGCCACCAAACACGAGCTTGTCGATCGCGACCTCGGCATCGAAGCGGCAGCTTAACGGCAGTGTTGGGAGGAGGGCATCCAAGAGTGTGCCGTTCGCCTGCCCGGACACCCGAGACAGGTGATAGCCGCGTGCTCCGATGCTAGCCCGTCCGCTGAGATCGGTCCCCCCTCCCGACAGTCGCCAATCGACGCTGTAAGCGAGGTTTGCCAATGAGGTCAGCGGCGCCCAACGCCACTGCAGCGTCAACACCGATCCATAGACCGCCTCGCCACCCCAAACCGAGCCAGCGATGCGCAAGTTCTCGTTTTCGGGGAAAACCGTACGCGCCGGAATCTTCGCGATCAGCCCGGCCGTGTATGCTAGCACGCCTATCGCGATGTAAATGACCGTCCGCCGCCGCAGCGGGCGGCGCGGCCAACGAGGACCCGAACGTGTCGATTGATCGTCGTGCGCTGTTGCGATCGTTGCCGCCCCTCGTGACAGCATTGTCGGCCCCCTTGTTCTTCGCCCCAGCTGCCGCGGCAAAAGCGCGGTTTCGCGCAGCCTTGCTGATCCCGAAGAGCGGACCGTACGCAGCCTTGGGTCGCAGCATGGAACGGGCGGCGATGCTCGCGCAAGGAGAAACGGACAAGGACCTGCTCGCGGTCTTCGACACGCTCGGCACCCCCGAGGGAGCAACCGCGGCAGCGCGCCTCGCCAAGAAGGCTGGAGCGACGATCGTGCTCGGTCCGGTGCTCTCGCGTGAGGTGAGGCCCGTGCTTGCGGTGATCGGTCTGCAGGCGCCGGTCATCACCTTCAGCAACGACATGGCGCTGATCGACAGCGGCGCGTTCGTGTTCGGAATCACGGCCCAGCAGTCCGTGACGACGATCCTGCGCTTTGCCGCCAGCCGCGGCATTCGCCGGATTGCGATCGGGGGCCTCGACGACAGCTGGGGGCGCCAGGTTCGGAGCGCAGCAATGAGCATCGCCAGAGAGATCGGGCTCGAGAGCAGCGAGCTGCCTGCCGGCGCGCTGCCGACGGCACCGCTTCCGGACGCGGTCCTGATGTCCGATGCACCAACGCTGGGCCGCGCCGGCGTAGCGCTCAAGAGCGCGGGCGTGCAGTTGCTGGGAAGCTGCCAGGGACTCGACATACCGCCGGAAGTCCTCGGCGTAATCGAGGGCGCCTGGCTGTCCTCGCCCGACCCTGTCGCCTTTGCCGGGTTCGCACGGACATTCGAGGACCGGACCGGCTCGGCGCCGGGATTGATCAGCGGTCTCGCTTACGATGCGGTCAACATCGTCAAGCAACTGCGCCTCGGCGGCGGGGTTGACCGCTCGGCGGTGCTCGCCGGGACGAATTTCAAGGGCGTGTGCGGCGATGTCCGCTTTCGCGACAACGGCAGTATCGCGCGGGCGCTGTCGGTTCTCGCGGTGACTGACGGCAAGCTGCGGACCGTTGCGCCGGGATCGCTCACTTGATCGATCGGGCAGGTGCGGCGCCGGACGGGAGCGCGGGGTTTACCCTGATCGAGATGATGGTGGCGCTCCTGCTTTTCGCCCTCATTTCGATGGCCGGCATGGGGCTCGTCGAAACGGTGATTGGGGTCGAACGTCACACTTCGGAACGCGCCCTCCGGCTCGCCGAAATTCAACGCGCCCTGTTCCTGGTCCGAGCCGACTTCGGGCAACTGGTCGAGGGTCCGCTTCGCAAGGACGAGATGGTTCTCCTCATCCGAAGTGGAGCCGGACGTCGGCACGTCATCCTGTACATGAGCGATGGCGCCGGCCTGCACAGGGTGATCGACGGTAGCGATCGGCTCATCCTCCCAGGCGTCGAGCAGGTGCAGTGGCGCTTTTACAAGCATGGCATGTGGCAGGCCGAACCGGCGACCGAGAATGATCCCTCCCGGTCCGAGGCTGTCGAGTTTACCGGTCAGCTTCCCACAAGCCTGAATTCGACGAACGGAGCATTGCGCCAAGTGATTACCTTGCCGGCCGAACCATGACCGCGCGCGCGAACCCGGGCGAGCGCGGGATGATCCTGATCAACGTGCTGATCATCGTCTTCCTCGCGACGACGGTGCTGGCGATCCTGCTCGAGCGCGAGGACAGCGATGCCGAGCGCACGATCCGAATGGGCGAGGCGACGCAAGCCCGCGCGATCGCCGACGGCGCCGAGTTGTCCGCGGTGACCGAGTTGCGCCGCGACTTGGCCGCTGGCAGCCAGGTCGACACCACCGCGGAGAAGTGGGCGCACATCGACGACCGGGGCGTCGCCATCGACAATGGCCGCTTCACGTTCGAGGTGAGCGACGCCCAGTCCCAATTCAACGTCAACCTCCTGAACCGCCCCGACGCTTGGGCCCAAGGCAAGCTGCGCCAGATCGCCACCGCCGCGGGGCTCGACGCGAGCGTTGCCGACCGGATCGCCGCACGCCTTCTGGCCAAGGACCCGGTCGACGACCTTGCCGCACTTGCCGATGCCGGGCTAACCGAGGTGCAGCTCCGGCAGCTTGGGCGGTTCTGCACGGCGCTGCCGCAACCGACCGACGTGAACCTCAACACCGCGCCCGAGGCGCTCGTCGCCGTGCTGATGGGCAACCCAGCGCAAGCGCAGACCGTCGTCACCATGCGCAAGTCTCCGGCCGGGTTGTCGCAACCGAAGCTGCTGGCCGCAGGGATCGTGCTGCCGGCGGGAACGGGGGTGACTTCCGGCTTCTTCTGGGCCCGCAGCCGAATCGAGATCGGCGGGACCCGGCAGCAGCTGACGAGCCTGATCGAGCGCAGCAACCAGCGCGGACAATTGCGCGTCGCGGCAGTGGAACGCTGGCGCGGCGCGGGGCCGCTGCAGGCGCCGCCGCTCGCCCCCGGCGCGTGACGATCTTCGTCCCGGCGATTCCATCGGCAGTCACTTGCTTCGGCGCTGCCGCTTGCCTCGCCCCCGCAGCATCAACCGTGATCGGTACGGTGCTTGGGCTCGTCGTCGCGAGCTATTTGGGCACCCTGCTCGCACGCTGGCCACGCGGCGAGAGCGCCACTTTCGGCCGCTCGCGGTGCGACGCGTGCAGGCGCCGGCTCGCTTGGTTCGAGCTGGTCCCGCTCGCGTCCTTCTTGGCCCTCGCTGGCCGGTGCCGCGCCTGTGGAGCGGCGATCCCATGGGTTTACCCGCTGCTCGAGATCGGCTGCGGAGTCGCGGGAGCGTGGCTGTTCCTTGCCGGCGCCCCGGCGCTCGCTCCGCTGGCGTGGCTGCTGATCGCGCTGAGCTTGTTCGACGCGCTGCACTTGTGGCTCCCGGACAAGCTGGTGGCGCTGCTCGCAGTCGTGGCGATCGCCTCGCCCGGGTTCGACGCAGCCGATACTCTCGCCTTGCGCCTCGCCGCCGGCGTGACCGGATTTGCCGCGCTGTGGCTCATCGGCCGCGCCTTCCGGATGTGGCGAGGCCATGATGGTCTCGGCGGGGGAGATCCGAAGCTGTTCGGCGCGATCGGCTTATGGGTCGGGCCGCTGGCGCTGCCACTGCTGCTGCTCAGCGCCTGCGTCATCGGCTTTGGCGATGCGGCGTGGCGCTTGCTGCGAAGCCGGCAGGCACGCAACACGCAGCTTCCCCTCGGAACCTACCTGTCGGCCGCAACCGTGATCATCGTCGTTGCGCGGCCGTTGCTGGTCCCGGCCTGAATCCCGGTCAGCGCACTGCCACGGTCCCCGTCGGCACCAGTGCTTCAAGTCGGGCGATCCGACCGGCAATCGCCGCCGAATCGGGACGTTCCCCCGCTGCGAAGCCCCCGCCGCGGAGCCAGTCGAGCGGATCGGAGGCGCGGCCATCGCGAAGCACCTCGAGGTGGAGATGCGCTCCGGTCGCGAGACCACTCGCCCCGACGTAGCCGATCGTCTCACCGGCGCGCACATGCGCGCCCTCGGCAACCGCGATCCGGCTCATGTGTCCGTACCCGGTGGCAAGACCGCCGTCGTGCGCAAGCCTGACGTACTCGCCGTGCCCCCCATGCCACCCGGCGAAGCTGACCACACCGTCGGCGAGAGCCCGGATTGGAGTGCCCCAGCGGGCGGCGATGTCGATCCCCGAATGCATCCTCAGGTAGCCGAGGATGGGGTGGAAGCGCAGCCCGAAGCCGGATGTGATTCGTCCCTCGACCGGCCACAGTGGCGTACTGCCGCCACTCGATAACGAGGGGCGGAGCGCCGAGACGAACTGGTCGTCCCTGCCCCATCGCAGCAACTTGGCCAGAGGTGTGCCGTGGCGGTCGAGCCTGGCGAGGAGGAGCTTACCGGTCTCGCTCGCGCCATCGGCCGACCGGCGATGCTCGACCACCATGTCATACGTGTCGTCGGGGCGAAGGTCGCCGGCAAGCGAAGCATTCCCGTCGATTGCACGAAGGTACTGCTGGACGATGTCGGCCGAGAGCCCCGCCGCGGCTGCGGCCTGAGCGAAGTTGCCGCCGACGGGCCCGCGCAAACGGATTGGCGTCGAGTCCACGGCCACCGGGCCTGCGTCGACCGCAAAGGCGTTGGCGTGCCGCGTTATGGCAACCTCGAGATCGAACTGCGGATGTAGCGTCAGGCGCTGGAGCGGCCGTGCGGCGTCGGCGGCGAGGCGGCTGCCGAGCACGACATCGAGCCGCGTTCCCGGCGCGATCCGCTGGGCCGGGACCAGCTCGGCCGCCCGCGCGGAGTCGCCCGGCCCAACCCCGAGCCGAGCCAGCGCTGCAGCAAAGCTCTCACCGACACGCGTCTCGGTGCTCAGCTCGAGAGCGGGACGCGGCGGTACGGCAGCCAGCGCGATCGCGCCGGTGAGCGCCGGAGCATCGCCGCCGCGGGTGTTCTCGCCGGAGCCGATCGCAAGCCGCCGAAACTGCGCGACGTCCGCGCTGTCGTACCGGCTCGGAGCGCTCGCGCCGATCGCTCGGGGGGCGGCCCAACACAGTAGCGCGGACGTGACGAGCGCCGCGAGCACCAGCAATTCGCCCCACCAGCGCGTGCTGCCGATGCCGCGGCCAAGGTCCGGGCGCCAGGGGCCATGTGCAGGATCGACGCACGCGCCAGCCTCGCGGCCGCGTAACAGCAGCGTCTCGAACTCCGTCGCCGTGGCGCCGCCGCGCACCAGCCGCGGGCGCTCGTCCAGCGCCGCGGTCGCGCGCCATTGCCGGGTTAGCGGCCGGTGAATCCTCTGGACCTCCCCTCACGTTCCGGAGAGGAGACTATCACCTCCCCGGCACCCGCTCCAGAGCGCGTAGCTGATTCAGCGCAGCCGGACGACGTTGTCGCTGACCCGCGGGTCGCGCCAGTCGCCGCGGTACTGGCTCGCCATCGGCTCATCGGCGACGTCGATCGCCTCGGCCTGGCCGAAGCCATTGAACGCTGTGCGCATCGCCGCGCCGTAAGCGCCAAGCATGCCAATCTCGATGTAGTCGCCCGGTCCGATGTCGGCCGGAAGCACGAAGGGGCCCTTCATGAAGTCGGCATCGTCGCACGTCGGGCCGTAGAAGGCGAACTCGGCGGGCGCGCTGCGGCGGGTGCGGTCGAGGCACTTGACCGGGAAGCGCCAACCGACGTGGGCGGCGTCGAACAGCGCGCCATAGGCGCCGTCGTTGATGTAGAGCTCGTCCCCGCGGCGCTTCTCGACCCGCACCAGCAGCGAGTTGTACTCGGCGCACAGGGCCCGGCCCGGCTCGCACCACAGCTCGGACGAATACGACACCGGGAGCGATTCAGCTGCCCGGTGAATCACGGTGAAGTAGTCGGTGAGCGGCGGCGGCTCCATTCCCGGGTAGATCGAAGGGAAGCCTCCGCCGACATCGACGATGTCGACGGTGACCGAGGCATCGACGATCGCCGCGCGGACCCGCTCGAGCGCCTGGACGTAAGCGAACGGCGTCATCGCCTGGCTGCCGACATGGAAGCAGATGCCGAGGCAATCGGCGACCTGTCGCGTCGCCTGCAGCAGCGGCGCGGCATCGGCGAGGTCGATCCCGAACTTGGCGGCGAGGCTCAGCTCGGAGTAGTCGGACGAGACCCGCAGGCGGACGCACAGCGACAAGTCGGTCGCGGCGGTGCCGTCATCGCCGGCGGTCGCGGCGACGATCTTGTCGAGCTCTTCCTGGCTGTCGAGGCTGAAGGTGCGGACGCCGTGAACCTTGTACGCCTCGGCGATCGCGCTGGCGGTCTTCACCGGGTGCATGAAGCACAGCGTCGCCTGGGGCAGCACGCGGCGCACCAGGCGCACCTCGGCGATCGACGCCACGTCGTAGTGGGTGATCCCGGCGTCCCACAGCAGCGCCAGCAGCTCGGGCGAGGGGTTGGCCTTGACCGCATAGAGCGACTTGCCCGGGAACCTCTCGACGAAGAAACGGGCAGCCCGCACCGCGGCGCGCGGGCGGTTGAGGATGACGGGTTCGTCGGGCGCGAGCGCGCCCGCTACAGCCGATGCGTCTTGATAGATGTGCAACTCAAGGGACCCCCAAACGGTACGTTTCGACAAGCTGCCTTGCGGTTTGGAAGTCCCCATGGGGCAGCGGGGGCGGGATATAGGGCGGGGACGCTGAACTGCAAGTGAAAACGGACCCCTCTCCACGAACGGTGCGGGAGCGTCGGCGGGTCGGATCGAAGCCGTTGATTGGCGGTGATATTCCCGCAGGCCCATCGACTCAGCTGAGTCGGTCGCGAAACTCCTCCCAGCCGAACCGGCGGACGCATTCGAGCGAACCCTCGGCCGAGTCCCACAGCCAGATCGAGGGCAGCGGAACGCCGTTGAAAGTGGTCGTCTTGACCATCGAATAGTGCGCCTGGTCGAGGAACGCGAGGCGGCTGCCCGGCGCTGCAGCGACCGGCAGGAAGTAGTCGCCGATGACGTCTCCTGCGAGGCACGAGGGCCCGCCGAGCCGGACCGGCGTGCCGTCCTCGGGTTCGCCGAGCAGCGCCGGGCGGTAGGGGGCCTCGATCACGTCGGGCATATGGCAGGTGGCCGAGACGTCGAGGATCGCTAGCGGCATGCCGTTCCACACCGTGTCGAGGATCGTGCCGACGAGGATCCCGGCATCGAGGGCGACCGCCTCTCCCGGCTCGAGGTAGAGCTCGCACCCGGTCTCGGCCCTGACCTGCTGGAGGAACGCGACCAGCTCGTCCCGCTGGTAATCGGCGCGGGTGATGTGGTGGCCGCCGCCGAAGTTCAGCCACTTCAGCCGCGGGAACCACCGTTCGATCCGCGGTCTCAGCGCCTCCCAGGTGCGGCGCAGCGGCTCGAAGTCCTGCTCGCAGAGCGAGTGGACGTGCAGCCCGCTGACGCCGTCGAGGTGCTCGTCGCGGAGCTGGTCGACGGGGAAGCCGAGCCGCGAATGCGGGGCGCACGGATCGTAGCGCGGCACTTCGCCCTCGGGATGGAGTGGGTTGATCCGCAGGCCGACGTCGAAGCGCTCGCCCGAGGCTTCGAGCACCGGCCGCAGCCGGGCGAGCTGGTCGGGCGTGTTGAAGATGACGTGATCGGACAGCCGGCAGATCTCCGCTAGGTCCTCGGCCTTGTAGGCGGCGCAATAGGTGGCGATCTCGCCGGCGAAGTGCTCGGCGGCGAGCCGCGCTTCCCACAGCCCCGAGGTGCACACCCCGTCGAGGAACTCGCCGATCAGCGGCGCGACCCGCCACATCGAAAACGCCTTGAGCGCCGCGAGCATCTTGATCCCGGCACGGTCGCGAATGTCGGCGAGCACGGCGAGGTTGGCCCGCAGCTTCGCCGCGTCGACCACGAACGCCGGGCTGTCGACGCGCGAGAGATCGAAGCGGGCGAACGGCCCCGGATCGCCGGCGCGGGTCTCCATCAGGCGAAGTTACCGAAAGTACCGCGGAAACAGAAATTCCCTCGATCGGCCCGGCTCGTTCGATCGGAAAAAGCGATCAGTCGGGCGAGAGGGAAAGGCCGCATGGCGGGTCCATGTCACGGTTGGGGGGCTGTAGGAAACATGGAAAATGGGTGTAGCGTGCGTGGTTCGACGGGCTCACCACGAGCGGGGCCTGCGCTTGGGACTCCGCGGCGGGTACAAAATGCCGCACCGCAACCCACCCCCGCTCGTCCTGAGCCTGTCGAAGGACGCGCGATCCGCTGACCCAAGCCGCTGATCAAAACTCAAGCGGCCCCGCCAGTTCCTTCACCTGCCACGGCAGGCCGTGGTCGTTGAGCATCGCCATGAACGGGTCGGGGTCGAACTGCTCGATGTTGAACACCCCCTCGCCGCGCCACTCGCCCGTCAGCATCAGCGCCGCGCCGATCATCGCCGGGACGCCGGTGGTGTAGCTGACGGCCTGGTTGCCGGTCTCATGGTAGGCCTCTTCGTGGTCGCAGATGTTGTAGAGGTAGAACGTCTTCTCGCCGCCGCCGTCGCGCGCGTCGCCGGTGGCGATGTCGCCGATGTTGGTGCGGCCGGTGGTGGTCGGGCCGAGCGAGGACGGCTCGGGCAGCACCGCCTTGAGGAACTGCAGCGGAATGATCTCGCGACCCTCGTAGATCACCGGGTCGATCCGGGTCATGCCGACGTTCTGCAGCACCGTCAGGTGGTTGATGTAGGCATCGCCGAACGTCATCCAGAACCGCGCCCGCTGCATCTCCGGGAGGAAGCGGACCAGGCTCTCAAGCTCCTCGTGGTACATCAGATACATGTTCTTGGGGCCGACGCCCTCGAAGTCGAAGTTCTCGCGGATGGTCATCGCTGGGGTCTCGACCCATTCGCCGTCGCGCCAGTGACGTGCGGGGGCGGTCACCTCGCGGATGTTGATCTCGGGATTGAAGTTGGTGGCGAAAGCCTGGCCATGATCGCCGCCGTTGCAATCGAGGATATCGAGCGTGCGAATCGTCTTGAGCTTGTGCTTCTTCAGCCACATCGCGAAAACGCTCGTCACCCCTGGATCGAACCCGGAGCCGAGCAGCGCCATCAGCCCTTTGTCGCGAAAGCGGTCATTGTAGGCCCACTGCCACTTGTACTCGAACTTCGCCTCCTCGCGCGGCTCGTAATTGGCGGTATCGAGGTAATCGACCCCGGCGGCGAGGCAGGCGTCCATGATCGCCAGGTCCTGGTAGGGCAGCGCCAGGTTGACGACGAGCCTGGGTCCGATCCGCTCGATCAATGCGGTCAGCGCCGGCACGTCCTCGGCGTCGATCTGATAGGTGTCGATGGCGACCCCGGTGCGTTCCGCGACCGAGCGGGCGATCGCCTGACACTTGCTCACGGTCCGGCTGGCGAGGCTGACATGGCTGAAGATCC
>JAEKKO010000144.1 GCA_019510335.1 Novosphingobium sp.
TTCGACGAACCGTTCACCTCCGAGGCCGAAGCGGCGATGAAGGGCTATGTGGCGGCGAACCCAAAGGGTAAGCACGGTCGGCACTAGTACACGCTGGAAGAGTTCGGCCTGACCCGCGACGGCGTGCACCGGAAGTTCGCCGAGTACATCGAGCGCTATCGGATTCCGGTGAAGGTCTGAACCAGCTCGGCCTGACCCGGCTTCAGGCGGCCTCGGGCACACGCGGACGGGTGCGGGCGGCCATGGCTGCCGAGATCGCGCCGATGAACTGGTCTGTCGCGCGGTCCCATGAGAAGCGGGAGCCGAATACCGCCGCCGCGAGTCGGTCGCAGCGCAGCGCTTTCTCGATCGCGCACTCAAGGTCGTCATCGAGAGCGCCGATCGTCGCGGGCATCGCTGCCTCGACGCCGCGCCCGCTGCGGCCGATGATGTCCAGCGGCCCAGCCACGGGATACGCCGCCACCGGCAACCCGCAGGCGAGCGCTTCGATCACCACCAGCCCGAAGGTATCGGTCCTGCTGGGGAAGACGAAGCAGTCGGCGCTGCGATAGGCCGCGGCAAGTTCCTGTCCCTGCAGCGCGCCGAGGAAAACCGCTTGGGGGTACCGTTGCCGCAGTTCGGCCAGAGCAGGGCCGTCGCCTACCACCACCTTGGTCCCCGCGACATTGGCCTCGAGAAACGCTTCGAGGTTCTTCTCGGGCGCAACGCGGCCAACGCTGAGCAGGACCGGGCGCGGCAGCCGTTCGAGAGCGGAATGGCGATCTCCGTCGGGGCGAAACAGCCAACGATCGATGCCGCGGCTCCAGCGGTGGGTCGGGCCGATCCCGCGAGCCTGAAGCTCGGCCTCAAGGGTCGGGGTCGCCGCCAGCACCGCACGGCTCGGCCGGTGGAAACGCTGCAGGATCGGCCAGAACCGCTCGGCGCTGAGGCCGGTGCGAACGGCGGCGTAATCGGGGAAGCGGGTGTGGAACGCCGTGGTGAACGGGACCTGGCGCGACAGGCACCAGCCCCGGGCGCTCCACCCGATCGGCCCTTCGGTGGCGATGTGGACGACGTCGGGAGCGTAGCCGTCGAGCATTCGGCGGACGTTGAACCGCGGCGCCATCGCCAGGCGGATCGAGGCATAGCCGGGCAGCGGCATCGTCAGGAAGCGCTCGGGCGTGATTAGCTCGACCTCGTAGCCTCGCCGGTCGAGCTCGGTGACGGTTGCGCCCAAGGTTCGGACAACGCCGTTCACTTGGGGCAGCCACGCGTCGGTCGCGAGGGCGATTCTCATTCAACGCTCTCCATCCGATGGTGCTCGGCGACGCCGGAGCGCGATTCTGCCGCCCAGTCGACGATGGCCATGGCGCCGTCGGCTTCCTCGACCAGAGCCGTGCAGCTTTCAACCCAGTCGCCGTCATTGTAGTAGGTGATCCCGCCGATCTCGCGGATTTCGGCGCAATGGATGTGACCGCACACGATCCCGTCGAAGCCGCGGCTCACCGCCTCGCGCGCGACTGCATCTTCGAAGCTGGAAACGAACTGAACCGCATTCTTGACCCGCTTCTTCATGTACGAAGACAACGACCAGTACGGCAGCTTGAAGCGGCGGCGGACGGCGTTGAACACGATGTTTGCGCGGAGCAGCAGCGTGTAGGCCTGGTCACCGAGGAAGGCGAGCCAGCGGGCATAGAGCACGACGCCGTCGAAGTTGTCGCCATGGGTGATCAGGAGGCGGCGCCCGTCGGCCGTGACATGCTCTGCCTCGAGGGTCAGCTCGACACCTCCGAACGTCATCCCGGCATAGTCGCGCAGGACCTCGTCGTGATTTCCTGCGACGAACACCACGCGCGTGCCGCGGTGGGCCATCTTGAGCACACGCCGTACGACTTCGTTGTGGGCGTCGGGCCAGTACCAGCCCTTCTTCAAGCGCCAGCCGTCGACGATGTCTCCGACCAGATAGAGCGTCTCGCATTCGAGCGAGCGCAGGAAATCGACCAGCAGCGCCGCATTGCAGCCGCGCGTGCCGAGATGGATGTCGGAGATCCACACGGTTCGGAAGCGGCGCTTGGGACGGAAGCCGCGTGGTTCGGGGCCCGTCAGCCAGTGCGGAATCCCGCGCCCCGCGGCAGAATCCCGCGGCTTGTTTCTGAGCAGTTCTGCCGCGGCTTGGCGCATCGGCTGCGTCCCTTCGGTGGCCTTCGCTGTTGCGAGCAGCTACACCACCGAAGTTTCGTCGCCGTGACGGCTTGGGGACAGTTTCGTTACAATCCCAGCGTTCAAATTGGCGGCCGCATGTCTCCGACGATCTCCGGCCCGCCGGCCGCCGCGCCGGTATTCTCGGCGGCCATGCCCGAAAAGCCGATGCAGTATCCGCCGTCGACCGGCAGGATCGCGCCGGTGATGTAGGCAGCCTCGTCGCTGGCGAGGAACAGCGCGGCGTTGGCGATGTCCTGGGCGAGGCCCCAGCGGTCCATCGGGATGCCGGGCAGGCGGAAGCCGTCCTTGGGCGGCTCGGGCATCGTCTTGGAGGCTTCGACGAGCCCGGTCCACATCGTCCCCGGGGCGATCGCGTTGATCCGGATGTTGTCCTTGGCGTAGTCGAGCGCGCCGGCCCGGGTAAGCTGGTTGAGCCCGGCCTTGGCCGCGCCGTAAATGCTATGTCCCTTCCACCCGACGATGCCCGAGGCCGACGTGGTGTTGACGATCGATCCGCCTCCGCTCTTGAGCATCGAGATGATCGCGTACTTCATGACCATCCACGCGCCGCGCAAGTTGACCGAGTGAACGCGATCCCAGTTGGCGGCCGACTGCTCGTGCAGCGGGGCCATCCCGCCCCCGAAGCCGGCGTTGTTGCAGAGGATGTCTACCCTCCCGAACTTCTCCTCGGCGGTGCGGATGAGATGCTGGACGTCTTCTTCCTTGGCGACGTCGCATTGCACCCCAACCGCCGAGCCGCCGATCGCGGACGCGACCTCGTCCTGCTTGCCGCTGATGTCTGCCAGCACGAGCCTGGCGCCTTCGCGCGCGAACGTCTGGGCCATGGCCTTGCCCATGCCCGAGCCGGCCCCGGTGATCACCGCCACTTTATCCTTCAGCCGCACCATGCTTCTCCCATTGCTTGTCCGCGGCCCTTTGATCGGAGCGGCGACGACAGCGCAAGTATGTGGGTGATTGCAACCCGCGCCGGGGGCATTATCGTCCCCGCGGTGCAGATCGCGCTCGGCGGCCGCAGGGTTGCTGACCGTTGGATTAGCCGCCTAGAAGACCGCGCACGACAGCGACGGCAAAGGGGATGAAATGGCGATGAGAATCCAGCCGGCCGCGTTCTTGCGCACGACCCTCCCGCTCGCCATCGACACCGTCGCAGAGCTGGATTCCGAGCGTTACCACTCGATCTGGCTGCCCGACCACATGGTCAGCTTCTGGCCGGATTCAATCTGGACGCCCGAGTTCACCGACCTCGCGGTCGCCTCGCCCTCGCCGCACCGCCACCTCGATGCTTTGGCCGTCGCCGGGGCCGCCGCGGTGCTGACCAAGAATATCCCGCTGGCGACCCACGTCATCGACACAGTGCGCCGCCATCCGGCGATGCTGGCCCAGAGTGCCCTGACGATCAGTCACTTGTCGAAAGGCCGCTTCTTCCTCGGCCTCGGCTCGGGCGAGACCGAGAACACGGTGCCCTACGGCTTCGATTTCGAGAAACCGGTCGGCCGGTTTGAGGAGTCGCTGAAGGTCATCAAGCTGCTGTGGGAGACCGACGGCTTCGTCAACTTCGACGGTCAGTTCTATCAGCTCCACGACGCGCGCCTCGACACCGAG
>JAEKKO010000092.1 GCA_019510335.1 Novosphingobium sp.
CGAGCGTAGAATCCGAAACGCTGTCGAACCGAAACGGACGCGAGCCCCACGTATTGAACCCGCCCATCCAGCGCAAAAGCGTATACGCCCGGTTTGTCCGGAAGGTCCGCCGGTGCGGAGAGGAGGCGGTCGCGAGCCTTCCAGCAGGACACTTCCTTGAAACCGGCCTCGAGCATTCGAGCGACGGTTAGTACGCGCTCAGGCACAGCAGCGCGCACCGAGCCGATACTCCACCGTTTCGGACCAATTTCGCCCTGCCACCCGTTGCCCTCCGCTCGCCCGGGTCCATCCTACGGAGAGAACCGAGGAGAGCAAGCGATGGCAGGCGAGCGGGTGAACATGGTCTGCGAAACTTGCGGCTCGGATCGTGTGACGCGGGATGCCTGGGCCGAGTGGGACAGCGGCACGCAGGAGTGGACGCTCGGCGCAGTCTTTGACGCCGCCTTTTGCCACGCCTGCGAGTGCGAGACCCGGATCGAGGAGGTGCCGATCCTCGGTTCTGGCGAGTGACCGCATCCACGCCTCCGGCGCACCATCCGGACGCGCCGGTTTGCGGCGCGCCTCCCTGCCGAAGGACTCGACGGCGGCGACATTCTCCAGCAAGCTCGCGGACTTGGAAGACTCGGGAGGGACTGGCGCAAATGGCTACTCGACCGCCTGACGCGACCGCGAGGGGACCGATCGTCAGCGCCGATCAGGCGCGCGAGATGATGGAGTTCTCGGCGTTCGACCGGGGAACGCCCGATCAGAAGGTCGGCTACGTCACCGACCTGTTCCGCCGCGCCGAGACGCCCCAGCAGTTCGTCGCGGCGATGCGCTATTGGGAGCGGCTGCGGCCGCAGCTCGAAGGCCAGGCGAAGCAGGCCCAGTGCTCGGATACCGGGGCGGCGCACGATCGCGCGATCGGGCAGGACATTGCCGTCGGCATCTTCGAGGAGATCGCCAAGCTCAAGAACGTCGGAGAGATCGTCACTTCCTTGAAAATCATCGTGGCCCTGACCGAACACGACGCCGAGGACGTGGTCAAGGAGCTGAAAGCACTCGCGGTCGACCTCGGCAAGATCGGCCTCGAAAAGGGGGCGGAGCACATTGCCGAGAAGGCTTATCAGATTTACCTGCAGAAGTATTCGGAGCGAACCCGACTCGTCCTGCGCCACTTCGTCCAGCGGCTCTACCAACGTAGTGGCCGGTTCGCAGACACGCTCGTGCGCAGCGTCGGACAGTCGCTGGTCACGGCCGGCAAGATCGCGGGCCGGGCCGCTTCGGCGTTCCTCCTCGCCTCGGCGCCGAGCCGGATCACGCCCGACGTCTGCGTCCTGATCGGGTTCGTCGAGAACGAGGCCCAGGAGGCGTTCAGGCGCATCGCGCGCGCGCCGAGCCTGGCCAGGCCGATGGCCCCCTTGCCGATGCCACCGTCCGGACCCGGCTTGACGCTGCGTTAACGCCGCGGAGCGGGAGCGGCGAGGCGCGGACCTGGCGTTGGCAGCTTTCAATTTCCTATACGTCCGCAATCTGCCACAACTCCGCGACTTGTGATGTCGCATGCGCGCGATGATCGAGAGGTTCGCGAACAACGCGGGCAGAGAGAGGGGCAACCATGACCACCACCAATCCAGTGACGATTTTCCTCCCAATGCTGGTGATCGTCGCACTGACGTTCGTCGCGTTCGTGCGGATGGCGGTGACGCGAACCGCGGCGGTCAAGGCCGGCCACGATCCGGCCTACTACCGCGCCCATCTCGGCCCGCCCGAGCCCGAGCTGACGGTCGCCGCGGTGCGCCACTACGGCAACTTGTTCGAGCTGCCGACGATCTTCTACGCCGCCTGCCTGACCGCCTTCGTGCTCGACGCGGTCAACGGATGGGTGCTCGGCTTCGCCTGGGTCTACGTCGCCGCGCGGCTGGCGCAGAGCGCGGTCCACCTGACCAGCAACAACCCCTCGCACCGCGGCGGCGCGTTCGCGCTCGGCGTGGTCGCGATGCTGGCGCTGTGGGTCACCCTGGCGCTGGCGATCTTCGCGCGGCTGTAACGCACCACAAGCAAGGGAGAGGGACGCTGATGAAACGGATTTTTGGAGTTGCCGCCGGGCTGGTGCTGGCCGCCACCGCGCCGCAAGTCCCGGCCCAGCCGCTGCCGGGGCCGGGGGTGATCGGGGCCAAGATCGTGGTCCAGGACTTCGCCCGCACGATCGCCTTCTACAAGGCGCTCGGGGCGCATGCGGGCACGCGGTTCAACCCGCGCGAGTGGCAACTCGACTGGGACGGCTCGGGGCCCAACGCGCGGCTGATCATGATCTCGGACCAACCCGGCGGCGCGACCAGGCTCGACCGCGGCGGCGGCTACCTGATGATCTGGCTGCCGGACCTCGCGGCGGTGCCGGCGCGGCTTAAGGCGGCGGGCTATACCGGCGCGCTGACGCTCCGCCCGACCCCGCAAGCGACGATCCTGATGGTCACCGATCCCGACGGCAACCACCTCGAGCTGCTCGGCCCGGGAGCGGCGGTGCCGCCGCGGTAGCGGGAAGTTGGTTCGCGCAGAGAGCGCAGAGGGCGCAAAGAGGCTGTGACCGCGGCGAAGCCGCACTATCGTTGACGACGTTGCAGGGCTGAAGAGAGACTGCGGCGCGGAAGGCTCTTGGTGTCCCCGGCGCTCTCTGCGGGGACCAAAAACTCCCCCTTCAGGTGCCGTAGCGCAGAGCGTCCGGAGTGGGCCCGCCGCGGCAGGCGTTGATCATCGCGTCGAGCATCGCAGTGTGCAGCGGGCGGACGAAGCGAAGGCCGAGGAAGCCGTCCTGGGCCCAGCGGACCTGACCGTCGAGCGCGTCGAACCCGTCGATCTCGACTTTGGCGATCTGCCCGACCTCGAATTCGTCGGAGGCGATCTTGCTGATCCGGCACCCTTCGAGCGAGAGCTCGACCAGCAATCCGCGCAGCGGCTTGAGCCCCGACTTGCCGATGCGGGCGCGGCTGCAGACCGCGAAGCGCCGATGAGCGCGAATGACGAGGATCGACACTGGCGTTGTCCCGTTCCGTCTGCCCCCCGGCAGATCCCATTGGGGAAGGACAACACAGGTCCGTTAACGAATGGTATTCACATCGCTTTTCGGCGGCGTTTTTGAGCGGGTCGGCGCAACTTGCGGGAGCCGAACGACGGTCGCGGCGTTGGGAAGGGGTTCCGTTCCACTCCAACCCACAGGATCGCGCCATGGCCTCCGACAGCAAAGACGTCACCGTGCTCAACACGCTCATCGCCACCCTGATCGACAGCATCGACGGCTATCAGAAGTCGGCACAGGACATCCACGACAAGTCGCTGGCGGACAAGTTCAACGCCCGCGCCCGCGAGCGGCAGGGCGCCGTCGCCAAGCTCCAGGCCGCGGTCGCCGCCGCCGGCGGCACGCCCGAGGACGACGGCTCGCTCAGCGGCGCCACCCACCGCGTGTTCATAAACCTCAAGGAAGTGGTCGCCGGGCGCGACGACAAGGCGATCGTCGCAGAGGTCGAGCGCGGCGAGGACTACCTCAAGAACAAGTTCGCGACCGCGCTCAAGGAAACCGAGCTCAGCGCCCAAGCCACCGCCGCGGTCCGCGAGGCGTGGGATTCGGTCCGTGCCGGCCATGATGAGATGAGCGCGCTGAAGCACTCGATGGGCGCCTGAGCCGCGGTTGAGGGCTCCCGTTGCCCTCGACCGTCATCCACTCTTTCGCTTACGATGCTGCGAGCGCGAGCCTCGAGGTGCTGTTCGTGACCGGCCGACGCTATCGTTACGCCGGGGTTCCGGAAGGCGTCGCCAGGGCCTTTCGCGGTGCATTCGCCAAGGGCCGCTTTTTCAACGCGCGGATCCGCGATCGCTATCCATGCGAGGAGATTTCCGGTGAGGCTTGAGCCAAGCGGTCGCCGCGCCAGTGTCCTCTCCGCCGGGAACCGACGCCGCCTCGGTGGATTGGCTCGAAGCCTCCCACGTTCGGAGAAAAAACCATGCGTTACAGATTCCTAGCACTCGCGTTGAGCTTCGCTGCGGCGCTCCCGGCCGCCGCACTCGCCGCTCCGCCGGGCGCATTCCTCGATGACGCGATCCGCGGCGACAACGGCGAGATCGAGATCGGCCGCTTCGTTCAGCAACATGGCTTCACGGCCGGAGTGCGCCGCTTCGGCCAGCAACTCGCTCACGACCATGCTATGGCCAGGAGCCAAGCCGTTGCTGCCGCGCAACGCCTCAACGTGCCGGTGCCTGATGGAGTGACGCCCGAACAGGCCGCCTTGCGCGACCGGCTGGCGCGCTTGCGCGGACGTGCGTTCGACCAGACGTTTGCGCACGCCATGGTCGACGATCACCGCAAGGACATCGCCAAGTTCGTGGACCAGGCCCGCAGTCGCGATCCGGTGACCAGCCGTCTCGCCCGGGCGACCCTGCCGCACCTGCGCCAGCACTTGCGGATCGCCGAGAGCCTCGCACACTAAACGCACCAGTCGCCGCGGCGCCCGCGCCACGGCTCGGCCAGGCCCTCGGCGACGAGCTCGCCGCCGAGGCTGCGGCCGCCGCGCACGACGACCCTCAGCAGCCGGCCGTAGCGGTCTCGCTCGCGGTCGATCGGCTCGAGCGTAAACGGCGCGGCGTTGAGCAGGAGGATCAGGCGCCGCGTCGCCGCCTCGCCGAGGGCCAGCTCGTAAGCGCAGCCGGCGCCATGGGTTTCGGGGGCATTGATGTCGGCGATGCGGACTTTCTCGCCGGCGAGCCAGAAGGTGTCCCCGTCGACGACGCAAGTGATGCGGTGGCTGCCGTGGCACAGGGCGAAGACGGCGGCGAAGGCGACGAGGGGGGCAGGCATGCCGCCGGGTTTGATCCCGCTGGCACCACGCTCCTATGCGGACAAGCCCCTGCTTTCGTTCCGTTTCAGAGCGACAGGAAGAGCCCGGCCAACGCCGCGCTCATCAAGTTCGACAGGCTCCCGGCGATCAGCGCCTTGATCCCGAGCTGGGCGATCATCGGCCGCTGGTTCGGCGCGAGACCGCCGGTGACCGCCATCTGGATGGCAATCGAGCTGAAATTGGCGAAACCGCACAACGCGAAGGTGACAATCGCGACGGTGCGCTCGGACAAGCCTTGGGCACGGCCGAGATCAATGAATGCGACGAATTCGTTGAGCACCACTTTGGTGCCGAAAAAACCGCCGGCCAGCATAGCCTCGCGCCAGTCGGGCGCGCCGAGGAGAAGAAAGATCGGCGCGAACACATAGCCGAGCAGCATCTGGAACGACAGCTCGGGGTGTCCGAACCAATGCCCGACCCAGCCGACGAAGCCGTTGGCCAGCGCCACCAGCGCGACGAACGCGAGCACCATGGCGCCAACCGCGACCGCCAGCTTGACCCCGGTCTGCGCACCCTGGGCAGCGGCCATGATGATGTTGGCCGGGCGCTCGTCGTCGTGCTCGACCGCCACCGGCTCGTTGGCGTGGACACCGGGCTGGGCCGTCATCGCGTCGCGGTTGAGCGCGGCGGCAGTGAGTGCGGCCGGCGGCGGAAGCTGCTCGACCACCTCGCCCGCCTCGGGGGTGTCGAGCGGCGCCACCAGCCGGTGTCGCGGATCGGGCACGATCAGCTTGGCCATGACGATCCCGCCAGGCGCCGACATGAACGCCGCCGCGACGAGGTAGTCGATGCGGATGCCCATGCTGGCGTAAGCAGCAAGGATCGTGCCGGCGACCCCGGCCATGCCGACGCTCATCACACAGAACAGCTGCGATGGCGTCATCGCCGCCAAGTACGGTCGGATCACCAGCGGGGATTCGCTTTGGCCGACGAAGATGTTCGAGGCGGCGCACAAGCTCTCGGTCTTGCTCAGGCCGGTGACCTTCTCGAGCCCGCCACCGATCCAGCGGATCGCCAGCTGCATCACCCCAAGGTGGTAGAGGATCGAGATCAGCGCGGCGAAAAAGATGATCACCGGCAGCGCCGAGATGGCGAAGCTGTGGCCGCCGATCTCCGGTGCGGCGAGCGAGCCGAACAGGAAGTCGACTCCGGCCTTGGCATAGCCGAGGAGGTCCGCAACGCCGGCCGCGACGCTCTTGAGCAGGCGGTTGCCCGGCGGAAAATACAGCACCAGCGCGGCGAACCCCGCCTGCAGCGCGAACGCGGCGCCGACCACGCGCGGCCGGATCGCCCGCCGCTCGGACGAGAGCAGCACGGCGGCGGCAAGGATCAGCGCGATGCCAAGCAGGCTATGGACGATGTGCATGATGCCCCCACCCCGGGCGCTGCCCGCGCCTGCGCCTGATTAGCGGGGGCGGGAGGGAGCGTCGAGTGCGGGGACGGGCGGGACGGTTTGGCTCAACTCGACTTGGCGCTCACTGAGATGCTGCCACCCACCATCGTCATTCCGTAACCCTCGAACTGCTCGCGAATGTGCGATTCGACCTTGAGGGCAGCGTCGGCGTCCCGAGCCGCGGCCGAAGCATCGCCTTTGCGCGCCTCGGCAAGGGCGCGTCCGTACAGCGACGAAGGCAGGTTGGGCGACTGGGCGAGAATCTTGCCATACTCGGCGAGTGCATCATCGAACCGCCCCAGTCGAAGCAGCACGAATGCGCGACTATCGCGAATGGTGACGGCGCCCGGCGAAAGCGCCAGCGCGGCATCACATTCTTGCAGCGCGCGCTCCAGGGCGACTCCGGCCGTGGCTTTCGCCCAGCACAAGTTGTTGAGTGCTGGCGCGGTGGTGGCGCCGGAGCGGGCCGCAGCGAAATCCTTTTCGGCCAGCGCCTGCGCTCCGGACTTCGCGTAAGCCACGCCCCGCGCCGCGAGCAATTCGGTGTCGACCGGATTGCTCGCGAGAAGCCGCGTGAACAACGCCGCTGCGCCTTTCCAGTCCCCGCGTTCGCCGAGGAATGCGGCTTTCGTTGCGATCGCCTCGGTCAGCTTCGGATCGAGCGTGAGGGCCTGCTCGAGATCTGCCTGCCGGCCCGCGAGGTCCGACTTGGGCCGGACATAGTAGCGATTGAGATAGATGTAGGCCTGAGGTTGAATCGCGAGCGCGGAACCGAGCACGCGCATGGCGTCATCGTGCCTGCCAACAGCCGCAAGGATCTTTCCCGCCGTCACGAGTGAGTATGGGTCCTTGGGATTGGCGGCGAGCAGCGCATCGGCTTCGCGAGCTGTGGTGGCAATATCTCCCTTCCGCATCAAGATGTTCGCCCGGAGCAGATACATGGTGGCGGCCGTAGGGAGCTGCTTCAGCACCGCCGTAGCGTCCGCCATCGCGAGATCGCCCTTGCCGCTGAGGTAATAGCAATCGGCGCGATGCATCAGCGTAATCGGATTGCTCGGCGCGATTTCGAGCGACGCTGAATACGCTGCGATGGCCTCCGCAAATTCATGACGCTGCTGTGCGTAGTATCCTTTCGCCATCAACCCGGCCGCGTCGCGGGGGTTCAAGCGAAGTGCGGTATCGAGGTCGAGCTTGGCCGCGGCGGCATCGTTCTTGCCGAGATGGGCCATGGCCCGCAGGCTGAACGCAAATCCCAACTTGGGATCGAGCGCGATTGCCTTGTCGAGCAGCGCCAGGGCAGCGTCGTACTTGTCGCTGCCTAGGAGCAGGCCTGCCTTCGTGACGAATTCGGGCGCAGTGCTCGGCTCCGACTGTAGCACGGCATGGTTTTCGGACGGGGTGCTCGCGTAACGAGTAGGACGATTGAGAAACACGCTCTTCTTGGCGAGCGCGCGCAGGGATTGCTGGGCGGCGGCCGCCTGCGCGGCTGGAAACTCCGGCGCAACGCTGCGTTCGCTCTCTTCGACGACGAAGCGGTCGCCATCGATCCGGGCATGGCGGTGATATTCGATGCCGGCGACCATCTGATCGACGTCAGAGCCCGCGTCGATCGTGAACGTCCCCGCCTTGGGCGGCAACAGAATCGTCTCGGTCACATGAGCAAAGGTCGGATAATTGACTGCAAAAGGCGCGTCGCTGTTTGGCCCAGGATCGCGGCTGAAGTCGGCCGCGTAGCCGACCCAGACGTGGTCAGCCTCGTACCAGCCCTGGCTCCAGTCCATTTTGGTGGTGCCGTCCATTGCGAGGCGAAGCTCGCGCTTGATCGGATCGTAGCTGGCGGCGACGATCTTCGGCTCGGCGAAGTCGTAGCGCTGCTTCCAGAACTGGCGGAGTGCACGATCCCGAGCGTCGCCGACGAGATTGGACAACGTGATGTTGGTGACCAAGGCCTCGTCGCCACGCACCAGCCGGTCGATGTGGATCGGAGCCGGGAGCGTCAGTCCGCCCGTCGCGTCGATCTTGATCGCGACTTCGGTCTGCGGCGTCTCATAGGGCGGTGTCGTCATCGCCACCAGGGCGGCCGTGCCGGGCGTGAGTGGTAGCCCCCAATGAAAGTTTGGCGTCTGGATTGAATCGAGGGAGCGATCGCCGACCCTAGTGCCGTCGAGCCAATAGACGCGTCCGGCGATCCTGGCCCTCACCAGCACGTGATCGAACAACCCGATCTGGGGAAGCCGCTTGTCCAGCCCGTCTCCGAGCACCGTGCTGACTAGGACCGGATCGGCGTCGATTCCGAGGGCATGTAAGACCGCCACGAGCAGCACCGTCTTGCCCTTGCAGTCGCCGAAACGGCGCGACCAGGTCGTCTCCGCGTCGGCTGGCACCAGCCCGCCATCGTTCATCCCGAGGAAGACGTAGCGCACCCGATCCTGCACGAGCGCCAGCGCCGCCTCAGCCCGGACCTTCGGATCGGCCGATAATGCCTGGATCTTCGCGATCTCGGCCTTCATGGCGCCGTTGGCCGGCTGAGCCTCGGCTCTGGCGTAAAGCGGCGCCAGGATCGTGACGATGCCGTTCCACGCCGGGAGATCAGTTATCTCGATCATCCGCCCATATTGAAAACGTGGGGGCGCTCCCTTGGGCAGCACAAGCGGCTGGAGGTTGTCGGTCGCCACTTCCATGCTCGAGAGGCCGCCCTTGCGAACCAGCTGGGGGATGACCAGTCCGCCGTTCCCCCTGATCTGCAGCGCCACCGATGAGGGCCACTGCGCGCGCAAATGGGCGCGGGCGATCGGAACCTCGTTCCAGGCCGCGACGGCTGCCTCGACGTGATTGCCCGTCGCCGGGTCGCTGCTCGTAATCGATACGGAGAAATCGATGACGTCGCCGACTTGAAGCCCCTCGGGCTGAATCGAAGCCGTCAGCTGCCCATCGAGCACGGCGTTGTCCAGGTTCGTTTCGCGGCGCATGACGGTTAAGCTCTGGCCCAATGCGAGGACGTCGATCACTTGCGCGCCGCGGCGGATCTGGAGCTTGTGCAGGGTTACTGTCTGGATATCCGGGTTCCACGCCACGGTGACGGCGCCGGCGGGCAGCCCCTGCGGGGTCTGGACTTTCCAGACTCGTTCCAGATAGCGCGTTACCTTGCCCGGTGCGAAGTCGTATTGTTCGTCCTGCAACAGCACCTTGACTGGCGCGTCGCCACCTTTGCCGTCATCGGCAGGCACGGTGGTGGGGATGACCCACGCGCCCGGCGGAGCGACTACCGGCTTGTCCGCCGCAATGGCCGGCAAAGCGGTTCCCCCTGCGACGATCATGGCGAGGACTCGAACCGATGTCCGCGCCCAAGCGCCGCTACGTATGTTCTGCATAGTGCTCCCCTCAGCTCCCGACGGCGAGGTTATCGCCTCGCGTCAGTTAAGCAAATGAGGGTTCTGCCACTTGTCGCCGTACGGGTGAGCGAATGCGGACTTTCGTGGTCCTAAAACCGCCTCGTCCAGCTCAATGCGATGCCCTTGTCGTCGGGCAGATTCGCATAATGGCCGGGATCGCGGCGAAGGAACAGGCTGGCCGAGCCGGTCCCGGCGAGCAGCGGACCGCGCCAGGCGAGCTCGGCGTCGAGCTCGCGGCCGGTCGGGCTCAAGCCGAGCCGTTCGATCCCGTCGGTCGCGCTCAGCGTGGCGTAGCTGTAGGCGAGCGGGAGCATCAGGTTGACCCCGCCGTTGGTCACCCGCAGCGGCTGGCTGAGGCGGAACGCGAGGCTGTCGCCGGGCTCGAACACGTCGAGCCGGCGCGCGTCGAGCGCCCAGGCATTGCTGACGAGGTTCGAGCCGCCGGCGACGAGGCCGCCGATCCGGGCGCGCGTCAGTCCTTCGCGCCAGGACGCGCCGAGCCGCCATTGCGACGAAGGATGCCATGCCAATCCGGCATCGAGGAACAGGCTGTCCGCCCCGGTGGCGCCGAATGCATCGTGCAGCCGCGCGCCGAGGATGGTGCGGTCCTCCGACAGCCAACTAGCGCCGAGGCTCGTCGTCACCGCGCCGAAGCGGCGGTCGAGCGCGAGCCCGAAGCGCATGGCGCTGTCGGCACGGCGGCGTTCGACGACGCTTTGGCCCCATTGGACCGGAGCGCCGGTCAGCACGTCCGAGCGGTCTGCGCCAAGCGTCAGTCCCCACGCGCCGAGCTGGCGGCGCACGGCGAACGACGATTGCCTGGTGCGCAGGAAGCCGAAGTCGTCGGTCGGGCTGCCGGCGATGAGGAACGCCGGCTCGTCGTGGCCCTGGAGCTGCGCGACGAGGCCGTCGGCGCTCTGTCCATAAGCGAAGCCGAACTGGGCCTTGGGTGAGAGCCGCGCGACGACCCGGGCCGCAAGGACTCGCGCGCTTTCCGCATCGCCTTGTGTCAGCCGCAGCTGGCTGACCCATGGCATCGCCGAAACCCGGCCGCGGCCATCGACCGAGAAGGCCAGCGCCAGCCGGTCGGTGCCGGTGGCGATCGACTGCATCGGGCTGGTCAACTGGGCGGCGAGCCGGCCCGGCACTTGCGCTCCTCGAGCGGATTGCGCGAGATCCATCCGGTAGGCGCGCTGATAGCCGTCGAGCAGCACCGTCGACAGCTGTGCCTGCTGCAGCGCGTCGCCCATCGCGGCGGAAGTTACGGCGGTCGTGTCGCCGAGCGGAACTTGCGCAGTGGTGCCGGCAAGGCTGGTCGTCCCTTGCGGTGCGAAGGCATTGGTGATGTCGAGTATGCCCCGGCCATAGGTGCTGTCGGTGCCGGCCGCGCCCGCGTCGCGGGCGGTGCGCAGCAGCAGGTCGACCACCTGCACGGCGGTCAGGTTGGGAAATGCCTGCCGCAGCAACGCCGCCGCTCCGGCGATCTGCGGCGCCGAGAAGCTGGTGCCGGAGACCACCGTCTGAAACCGCTGCCCGCTGCTGTCGGTGGTGATCTTGATCGAACTGCCGTCGTATACGCAGCAGACCCGGTCCCCAAGCGCGGTAAGGAACGAATTGGCGAACGAGCCGGCTCGATTGCTGAACGTGGAAATCGTGCCGGTCGAGTCGACCGATCCGGCGATGATCACGTTGCCGTTGCCGGCGGCCTGAAGCCCTTGCGCGAACGGATCGGGGTTGTTCGGGTCGATCGATGGCTTGCTCGCATCGCCATCGTTTCCGGCCGAGACGACGACGACCACACCGGAAGTCGCAGCCCGGCCGATGGCGGCTCGCACGTTGCTGTCAGGCGGGTCGCCGCCGAGCGAGAGATTGATCACCTTGGCGCCGTTCTGGACGGCGCGGTCGATCCCGGCGGCAATCGCCGGGTCGCCGAAGCTGCAGCCGGACTTGGGATCGCTGGCGACCTTCGTCGCGCAAGTTCCAGGCGAGTCGGCGCGCAGCGCCATGACCGTCGCCTGATAGGCGATGCCGACGACGCCGCTGTTGTTGCGGGCGGCGGCGGCGGTGAGCGCCACTTGCGTCCCGTGGTCGTCGTCGGGGGTGACACCGCGATTGCCCGCGACATCCGCCGAGGCCGACGAGATGCGCCCGGCGAACTCGGTATTGCTGGTGTCGATGCCGGTGTCGACGATGCCGATGGTCACGCCCGCACCTGTTGCACCGACCTGCCATGCCGGGATCACGCGATGGAAGGCCGGACCGCTCGACCGCTCGTACTCAGCGGTGTCGAAGGCCGCGGCCGACGCCGTTGGCGTAGGTGTGGGGGTCGGTGTCGGCGTCGGAGTTGGTGTCGGTGCCGGTGCTGGCGTTGGAACGGTCGCCACGCCGCCACCCCCGCCTCCGCACGCGGCGAGCAGCGCGACCGATATCGCGGCAATGCCGGCTTGCCAGGCTCGTCTGGGCTGTCCCGTCCGCATCTTCGACCTTCGTTATGGCGGCCCTTGTAATTCAGAGTTACTGCTAAAATGCTGAACGAGATGCGAGTTTTTACCGGCGCTTGTCCTCGCGAGGGCGAGGCGATAGGCGCAGCCCTCCACCGAGCCCTGGAGTGCCCACGCGATGTCCGACCTCGAAGCCGCGATCGAAGCTGCGTGGGAACGCCGCGAGACCGTCACCCCGGCCAGTGAGGACGTGCGCGAGGCCGTCGAAGCGGCGCTCGGGCAGCTCGATGCTGGCGAAGCGCGGGTGGCCGAGCCCGACGGGGCGGGCGGATGGCGGGTCAATCAGTGGCTCAAGAAGGCGGTGCTGCTGTCGTTTCGCCTCAACGACAATGTGCCGATGGACAACGGCGCGGCCGGCGCTCCGGCGTTCGACAAAGTGCCGCTGAAGTTTGCCGGGTGGGGCGAGAACCGCTTTCGCTCGGCCGGCTTCCGGGTCGTCCCCGGGGCCGTGGTCCGGCGCGGCGCCTTCATCGGGAGGGGCGCCGTGCTGATGCCGAGCTTCGTCAACATCGGCGCCTACGTTGGCGAGGGGACGATGGTCGATACCTGGGCGACCGTCGGCAGCTGCGCGCAGATCGGTAAGGGCGTGCACATTTCCGGAGGCGCCGGTATCGGCGGCGTGCTCGAGCCGCTCCAGGCCAACCCGGTGGTGATCGAGGACAACGCCTTTATCGGGGCCCGCGCGGAAGTAGCCGAAGGAGTGATCGTCGGCGAAGGCGCGGTGCTCTCGATGGGGGTGTTCCTCGGCGCCTCGACCAAGATCGTGGACCGCGCCAGCGGCGAGATCCACGTCGGCCGGGTCCCGCCTTACGCCGTCGTCGTGCCCGGCGCCCTCCCCGGCAAGCTGCTGGCCGATGGCACGCCGGGTCCGTCGCTTTACTGCGCGGTGATCGTGAAGACGGTGGATGCCAAGACCCGCGCGAAAACCGGCATCAACGAGCTTCTGCGCGACTAATCCGGAACAACATGGTATGCTGCCGCGTAGTTTTCATTGGCGAGACGATCGCTCGCCGGTGAGCACGGGAGCAACACCATGGAACTCCAGGGGGACGAACTTCACGTCGAGACCGACGAAGCCCGAAGCGGCAGCACTCCGCACAT
>JAEKKO010000102.1 GCA_019510335.1 Novosphingobium sp.
TCGACCTCGTCGAGGCTCTTGAGCTCGACCTTCAGCTTGGGCGCGGCGTAATAGTAGGCGTTCTGGTAGTCGATCGCCGGAACGTTGAGCTTGGCCCAGTCGGGCGCGGTCATCGTCTGCCACAGGCGGAACGCCTTGAGCCGCCAGTCGAGCATCCACCCCGGCTCGTTCTTCTTGGCCGAAATGAATCGAACGGTGTCCTCGTTGAGGCCCTTGGGCGCGAACTCCTGCTCGATGTCCGAGCTGAAGCCCCATTCGTACGTCTCGAGCTTCCTGGCCGCGTCGCGGGCCGCCTGATCCTTGAGGGCCACGTCGTCGGTCATACCCGGGCCCCGCTCGATTCGAGGACCGGCTCACCGCGAGGCGCGACGCCGCTGGCAGCACGCGGCGAGGCAAGGTCGGACAGGCTGACCCCGGCGAGCGCCCCGCGCATCACGTCATTGACGATGCCCCAGTGCGGGCGGACCGCGCAGCACGATTCGAGGCCACAGTCGTGGCGGCCGTGCTTGACGCAAGCAGTCAGCGCGATCGGGCCTTCGACGGCCTCGATGATGTCGGCGAGGCTGATCGCCGCCGCCGGCCGCGCGAGCTTGAACCCGCCGCCGGCACCGCGGACCGCGCGCAGCAGTCCCGCAGCCGAAAGCCGGCTGACCAGCTTCTGCACGGTCGGCGCGGGCAGGCCGGTCTCCTCGGCGATGGCTGTCGCGGAGACGCGCGCGCCGCCGCAATGGCGCGCTGCGGCGGTCATTGTGACGACGGCGTAATCGGCCATGCTCGAAAGGCGCATCGGTGCGCAGTCCCTAAATCGGAGCGAATCGTTCCGGTTATCTAGGGAGTCGTCGCCGCTCTGGCAACGCGCGAGGGCGGAACCGCATAAAAAAGGCGGCCCGCCGGGAATCGGAGAGCCGCCTGTAAAGTGGAGAACTCTCGGCAGAAAACTGCTTCGAGCCCTTCGGGTCGCAGCTGCGATCTAGCCTTACTCACAGATGAACAATTGTATGGACTCGACAGACCGGGAGATTTCTCGCGGTTGCCGACGGCCCTAAGGAGGCTTAGCGTCGCGGCGATGTTGATCCGCAAGGTAATTTTCGCGGTTGCCTCGCCGCTGCTGCTGGGCGGGTGCGAATCGGTCGCTGCCCGGGCGCCGCGCGCCGCGCCCAGCGTGTTCGCGGCCGGGATGGTCAGCGCCGCCGACCCGCGGGCCGCCGAAGCCGGCGCGGCGATGCTTCGTGCCGGCGGCAGCGCCACCGACGCGGCGATCGCGACGATGCTCGCGCTCAACGTGGTCGAGCCGCAAAGCTCCGGAATCGGCGGCGGCGGGTTTTACGTCGAGAGCGATGCCCGCGGCCATATCGAGACGATCGACGGCCGCGAGACTGCTCCGGCCGCCGCAAATGGCCGTTGGTTCTACAGGAATGGCCAGCCGCTGCGGTTCGGCGAGGTCGTTCCCGGCGGGACCAGCGTCGGCGTGCCCGGGAACATCGCCCTCGCCGCCAAGGCCCATGCTGAGCACGGCCGGCTGGCGTGGGCGGCGCTGTTTGCACCGGCAATTCGCATCGCCCGCGATGGCTTCGCGATGACTCCGCGGTTGCACGATGCGTTGGCCCGCTCAGCGCAGACGGCGGGGTTCGACCTGGCGGGCCGGGAGCTGTTCTACGCAGCCGACGGGCAGCCGCTGCCGGTGGGGACGATCGTCCGCGATCCGGCACTTGCGGTGTCGCTGGAAGCAATCTCCCGCGGCGGGGCCAAAGTGTTCTATTCCGGGACGAATGCGGCGAAGATTGCCGCCCGCGTACGCGGCGCTCCGCGCAACCCCTCGCCGATGACGTTGGCCGACGTGACCGGATACGCCGCTAGGAACCGGCCGCCGGTCTGCGGCGAATACCGCCAGTACCGGATTTGCGGGATGGGGCCGCCGACATCGGGCGCGACCACGGTTTACGCCATTCTCAAGCAGCTCGAGCGCTTCGACCTGACCGCGCTCGGGCCCGACTCCCCAACCGCATGGCACTTGATCACGGAATCGATGCGGCTCGCTTACGCCGACCGCGCCCGCTACCTCGCCGACCCCGATTACGTCCGCGTGCCCGTGGCCGGGCTGACCGATCCCGCCTACTTGCGCCGGCGCTCGGCGCTGATCGATCCCGCACGCACGCTGGGCGTCGTGACCGCAGGAACGCCGGCCGGAGCGCCTCCGCTGCCGCGCGCGGATTCCGCTGCCGCAGCCGAGCACGGCACCTCCCACTTCGTCGTCATCGACCGCGCCGGGAACGCGGTCAGCTACACCTCGACGATCGAGAGCGCGTTCGGATCGGGCCTGGTGGTGGGCGGCTACTATCTCAACAACGAGCTGACCGACTTCGATTTCGTCCCCGAACAGGACGGCCGTCCCGTCGCCAATCGCGTCGAAGGGGGCAAGCGCCCGCGCAGCTCGATGGCGCCGACGCTGGTCTATGCGCCCGACGGCAAGCTGCGGCTGGCGCTCGGGGCGGCCGGTGGCACGACGATCCCCGCGCAAGTGGCGAAGACGATCATCGGCGTGCTCGACTGGCATTTGACGGCACAGCAGGCGATCGCGTTGCCGGTTCTCTTCGCCCCCGCGGGGCAGACTGTGATCGTCGAACCGGGCACCCGGCTCGAATCGATGATCCCGGCGCTGGTCGCGCTCGGCCATGGCGACATTCGCGCGCGCGGGATGAGCCTCAAGACCAACGCCATCGAGGTGATCGGCGGGCGTCTGGTCGGCGCGGCCGACCCGCGCAGCGAAGGGCGAGCGGTCGGCGAGTAGCCGCGCTTGCCGCCCGGCGGCGGGGGCCGTAAGCCGTGAGCGGCGCCCGCGGGGAATGGGCGCAGCGAGAGGCACCCGGGCCGTGCAACTGACCGATTTCGACGCCTCGCCCAATCTGGTCGAGCTGTTCCTCGCCCGCGCCGACGAACTCGGGCGCAAGCCGTTCCTGTGGGCCAAGCGCGACGGAGCGTGGACGGCGCTGAGCTGGGCCGAAGCGGCCGAGTGCGTCTGTATCGCCGCCGAGTCCTTGCGCGGCCTGGGCCTCAACCCCGGCGATCGGGTGATGCTGGTGTCCGAGAACCGCCCCGAATGGTGCATCGCCGATCTCGCGATCATGGCCGCGGGCTGCGTCAGCGTTCCTGCGTACACGACCAACACCGAACGCGATCACACCCATATCCTCGAGAATTCCGGCGCGCGCGCGGTTATCGTCTCGGACGCGCGCCTGGCCAAGCCGCTGCTTCCGGCGCTGCTCAAGAACGACACCGCCGAGCACCTGATCACCTTCGAGGAATTCCGCACGCCGCAATTCGGACGAATCGACTGCCATCCCTGGCGCAAGCTGCTGACGGGCGAGGCCGCCGCGGCGAGGAACGCGGTCGAGGCGCGGATCGCCGGCATCGGCCGCGACCATACCGCCTGCATCATCTACACCAGCGGCACCGGCGGGGCGCCGCGCGGGGTGATCCAGCACCACGGGGCGATCTTGCGCAACGTCGACGGCGCGGCACGGATCCTCGCCAATGACTTCGGCTGGGGCGACGAGGTATTCCTCTCTTTCCTGCCGCTGAGCCACGCTTACGAGCACACCGGCGGGCAGTTCCTGCCGATCGGGATGGGCGCGCAGATTTACTACGCCGAGGCTCTGGACAAGCTGTCGAGCAACATCGAGGAAGTGCGCCCGACGATCATGATCGTCGTCCCCAGGCTGTTCGAGGTGATGCGGGCGCGGATCATCAAGCACATCGAAAAGCAGGGCCGAATGGCCAATTCCCTGATGGACC
>JAEKKO010000103.1 GCA_019510335.1 Novosphingobium sp.
CGCTCCTCGTTCGCCACTTGGGGGCTTTCCGCCTCGAGCCGCTGCGCGACCTCGGGCGCCGTCGGCGCCGGGCCTTCGTCGACTTCCCCCGCTCCATCGGTTTCGATCACCACCAGCGGCGAGCCGATCGCAACGGTGTCGCCGACCGCGCCGGCGACCTCGAGCACGGTCCCGGAAACGGGGCTCTCCATCTCGACGGTCGCCTTGTCGGTCATCATGTCGGCGAGCCGGCCGTCCTCCTCGACCCGGTCGCCGGGCTTCACGTGCCACGCGACGATCTCGGCCTCGGCGATGCCTTCGCCGATGTCGGGTAGGCGGAAGGTGAAGCGGGTCATCGCGTCAGGCCTGCAGCAGCCGGTCGACGGCCTCGCCGATGCGGATCGGCCCAGGAAAATAGGCCCACTCGAGGCTGTGTGGGTACGGCGTGTCGAATCCGGTGACCCGCTCGACCGGGGCTTCGAGGTGATAAAAGCAGCGTTCCTGGACCAGCGCGGCAAGTTCGGCGCCGAAGCCGGAGGTGCGGGTCGCCTCGTGTATCACCAGGCATCTCCCCGTCTTTTCCACAGACTTCTCCACAGCCTCGATGTCGATCGGGACGAGCGTGCGCAAGTCGATGATCTCGGCGTCGACGCCCTTTTCCGCCAGTACCGCGGCGGCGACGTGGATCATCGTGCCGTAGGCCAGCACCGTCAGCGCATCCCCCTCGCGCACCACCCGCGCCTTGCCCAGCGGGATCGAATAGTACCCCTCGGGAACGATTCCGTCGGGGTGCTTGCTCCACGGCTCCGCCGGCTTGTCGTAGTAGCCGCTGAACGGGCCGTTGTAGATCCGCTTGGGCTCGAAGAAGATCACGGGATCGTTATCCTCGATTGCCGCGATCAGCAGCCCTTTGGCATCGTGGGGCGACGACGGGACCACCGTCTTCAGCCCGGCGACATGGGTGAACAGCGCTTCCGGGCTCTGACTGTGGGTCTGCCCGCCGAAGATGCCACCACCGAACGGCGAGCGCACGGTGAGCGGGGCGATGAACTCGCCGGCAGACCGGTAGCGCAGCCGCGCCGCTTCGGAGATCAGCTGGTCGAGCCCGGGATAGATGTAATCGGCGAACTGGATCTCCGGGACAGGCCTGAGGCCATAAGCGCCCATCCCCACGGCCACGCCGATGATCCCGCCTTCGCTGATCGGCGTGTCAAACACCCGGGTCCGGCCGTACTTCTGCTGCAGTCCCGCCGTGGCGCGGAACACCCCGCCGAAGTAGCCGACGTCCTCGCCCATCACGATCACGTTGGGATCGCGCTCGAGCATGATGTCGAGCGCGTCGTTGATCGCCTCGATCATATTGAGCCGGCGGGTCGGCGCCTCGGCCAGGCTGACGGGATCCTCCTCGAGCGTCACCCCTTCCACTCCGGCCACTTGGTTCGCCGTTCGCGGATCGCCTGCTCGGCCTGCTCCTCGAGGTGCCACGGCAGCTCCTCGAACACGTCCTCGAACATCGTGTGGAACGGGTGGTGCAGCCCGTGGCCAAGAATGCCGTTCTTCTCCGCCTCCTTGGTCGCGGCGCGGACATCCTCGGCGACCTCGCGGTCCATTGCCTCATGCTGCTCCTCGGACCACGCGCCGAGCGCGATCAGGTGGCGCTTCAATCGGGCGACCGGATCGCCGAGCGGCCATTCCTCGCGCTCTTGCGCCGAGCGGTAGGCGGAAGGATCGTCCGAGGTCGAATGGGCTTCGGCACGATAAGTGAAGTGCTCGATCAGGGTCGGTCCGGCGTTGGCCCGCGCCCGGTTAGCCGCCCAGCCCACCGCCGCATAGACGGCCAGCGGATCGTTGCCGTCGACCCGCAACCCGGCGATGCCATAGCCGATCGCCCGCGCCGCGAAGGTCGTCCGCTCGGCCCCGGCGAAGCCGGAGAAGCTCGAGATCGCCCACTGGTTGTTGACGATGTTGAGCACCACCGGGGCATTGTAGACGGCCGCGAACGTCAGCGCGGAATGGAAGTCGCCCTCGGCCGTCGCACCTTCGCCGATCCACCCGGCAGCGATCCGGCTGTCGCCCTTCATCGCGCTGGCCATCGCCCAGCCGACCGCCTGCGGGTACTGCGTGGCGAGGTTGCCGCTGATCGTGAAGAAGTTGAAGTCCCGCGCCGAATACATGATCGGCAGCTGGCGCCCCTTCAACTTGTCGGCCCGGTTCGAGTAGATCTGGTTGATCATCTCGATCAGTGGGTAGCCGCGGGCGATCAGGATGCCCTGCTGGCGATAGCTGGGGAACACCATGTCGTCGAAGTCGAGCGCCAGCGCGGCGGCGACCGAGGTCGCCTCCTCGCCCGTGCACTTCATGTAGAAGCTGGTCTTGCCCTGGCGCTGGCCGCGATACATGCGGTCATCGAAGGCGCGGGTCAGCGCCATCGTGCGCAGCATTCGCCGCAATGTGTCGACGTCGAGCCGCGGGTCCCACGGTCCGGTCGCGCGGTCGTCGTCACCAAGCACCCGGATAAGGTCGAGGCACAGCGGGTGGGTCTCGGCGGCGGCGCAACTCTCGTCCGGCCGGGGCTGTGCGCCGGCCGGAGGTATCGCGAGTTCGGAATAGTCAACCTTGTCGCCGGGGCGGAAGCGGGGCTCGGGGACGTGCAGCTCGAGCGCCGGGCGGTTGCCCCGCCCCGAGCCGCTTCTGGGCGGGACACCCTTTGCAGGCCGCTCGGCCATCGTCCTCGACTCTCCCGCTCGGCCGTCGATGCGGCCGAAGAAAAGTTATACGCCGGTGATATTTTGTTTCAAGCGCAATTTCCCGTCACACCGCCACCGGCGCTGCGATCGGCGGCTGCGGCGCGTAGTCATGCACGACGAAGTCCTCAATCCGATAGTCGAAGATCGACGACGGGCGCCGCACGATCTCCAGCCGCGGCTCCCCCGCCGGCGGGCGCGACAGCTGCTCTTCAACCAGCGCGGCGTGGTTGCGATAGAGGTGGACATCGCCGCCCATCCACACGAGCTCGCCCGGCTCGAGCTCGCACTGCTGGGCGAGCATGCGCACGAACAGCGCGGCGCTCCAGGCATTGAAGGCGAACCCGAGCCCGAGGTCGCAGCTGCGCTGGTAGAGCAACCCCGAGAGGCGATTGCCGGCGACGTGGAACTGATAGGTCTTGTGGCACGGCGGGAGCGCCATCGCGCCGAGCTCGGCGACGTTCCAGCCTTCGATGATGTGGCGCCTGCTGCCCGGATTGTCGCGCAAGGATTCAACCACCAAGGCGACTTGATTGATCCCGGGCCCGCGACGGAACAGGCCTTCCCCGGCTGGCTCATACGTCGCCCAGTCGACCCACTGCTTGCCGTAAACCGGGCCCAGATCGCCCCACCGCATCGCGAAGTCCGGATAAGCGACGATCCTCGCCGAAAACTCGGACCGCGAGATCGCCTCGCCGGTCTCACGGCGGAAGCGGTCGAGCGGCCAGTCGGTCCAGATCTCGACGCCTTGCGCACAGAGCGGGCGGATGTTGGTGTCGCCGGTGAGGAACCACAGGAACTCGCGCGTCGCGGTCTTCCAGTAGACTCGCTTGGTCGTCAGCAGCGGCATCCGCCCGTCGGCCAAGTCGAACCGCAACTGGGCCCCGAACAGCGAGCGCGTGCCGACGCCGGTGCGGTCGACGCGCTCGTCGCCGTGCTCCCACACCCGCCGCATCAGATCGAGATATTGCCATTCCCAATGGCGCCCGGACACGCATTCGGCCGGGGACTCGGAACGGGACGCGGTGCTGGCCATCGCCCGTT
>JAEKKO010000104.1 GCA_019510335.1 Novosphingobium sp.
CGCGCAAGACGTGGCTCGGCCGTCCGGAGCCACTGGCGCAAGCCGATCCGGCCGAAAAAGCAATGTCGCGGCAGTCGGACATCAGCCGGGCCACGTCGAGCCCGTCGCGGCGCACGTTGAGGTTACCGCGCCAGCGCGCGGTCGCACTGCCGTTCAGCGTCCACCCGGCAAAGCAGCGATGGGCCACTTCCCACAGCGCTTCCACGTGGGCGGCATCGGCGTCCCGTTGGGCGACGGCGAGAGCCGCGGCGGCGCCGAATCCGGCACACAGCGCCGGGCTCAGCGTTCCCGAGCGCAGCCCCTGCTCCTGTCCGCCGCCGTGGATCAGCGGGGCGAGCTCGATTCCGTCGCGGATCCACAGCGCGCCGACACCCTTGGGTCCGTAGAGCTTGTGTGCCGAGAGCGCGATTAGGTCGGCCTCGGCGGGAGGCGCGATCTTGCCGGCGCCCTGAACCGCGTCGCACAGGAACAGCGCCCCGGCGGCGCGGGCGCGGGCCGCGATCTCGGCGATGGGCTGGATCGTGCCGATCTCGTTGTTGACCTGCATGACTGCAACGAGGTCGGCCCCGGCGGGGATCGGCGCTGCCGGATCGACCAGTCCTTCGCTATCCACGGGAAGCTCGGTCACGGCTGCGCCGGTGGCCCTCGCGGTGTCGAGCACCGCGGCATGTTCGATCGCCGAAACAATAATCTGCCGCGGCTTCCTCCCAAGGATCGCTAGGTTCAGCGCCTCGGTCGCGCTGCCGGTGAAGACGATCTGCCCGCCGGGCGGCAGCAGCTGCGCCACCTGCTCGCGGGCGACAGCGACCGCCGCCGCGGCGGCGCGGCCCGGACGGTGCGGGCTGTGCGGATTGGCGAAGCCCATGGCGTCGGGTCCCGAGAGCCACGGCAGCATCGCCTCGCGCGCTTCTGGGGCGAGCGGAGTGGTCGCCTGGTAATCGAGGTAGATCACGCCGCGGCCCGGGCTCCGGCGATCTGGCGAAGAATCGCGACGAACGCTTCCAGCTCGGCCCGCGTCGTATCGCGGCCGATGCTGACGCGGAACACCTCGCGCGCGGCGCGCTCATCCAGGCCCATTGCGGTCAACACCGGGCTCGCCTTCATGCTTCCCGACGAGCAGGCGCTGCCAGCGGAAATCGCAATTCCGGCACTGTCGCTGCGGATCAGGACGATCGAGGCATTCACGCCCGGCAGGCGGTATGCCCCGATCGTCGCCAGCCGCGGCACACCGCGGGCGATCACTTCAACACCGCTCGTGCGCAGCTCAGTCTCAAGAAAAGTGCGTAACTCCCGAGCTTTGCCTATCCAGCCTCGGCCAGCTTCGAGTGCTGTCGCCAGGCCGACGATGTACGGCAGGTTCTCGGTCCCGGGGCGATACCCGCGCTCCTGGCCGCCGCTTGGCTCGAGCAGCGCGAGGTCGCGGACCAGCAGCGCACCGATTCCCGGCGGGGCGCCGAACTTGTGCCCGGCGAACGCGATCAGGTCGGCATCGGGCAGCGCCAGCTTGGTTGCGCTCTGGGCGCAATCGGCGAGCAGCACGCCTCCCCCCGAGCGGACCCGCTCGGCGATCTCCGCCAGCGGCTGGATTACGCCGGTCTCGTTATTGACCTGCTGGACGGCAATGAGGTCGGCCTCGGGGATCGCTTCGGGATCGACTCGGCCATCACCGTCGACCGGAATCAGCGCCTCGCCGGCGTGGCGCAGCACCGCCGGATGCTCGACCGCCGCGGCGAACTTGCGCGTGCCCCGGCTCCGCTGCCAGCCGATCGCCAGCGCCTCGCTCGCGCCGCCGGTGAAGATCACCTCGTGCTCCCAGTCGAGCGCCGCCTTGACCCGCTCGCGCGCCTGCTCGAGCGCAGCATGTGCGGCGCGGCCGGCGGCGTGGAGGCTCGACGGATTGGCCCAGCGCTCAAGTGCATCGGCGACGGCTGCGCGCACCTCCGGCAGCACCGGGGTGGTGGCGGCGTGGTCGAGATAAAGCCGGCGGCCGCTCATGCGCGGAAAAGTTGCTTTCGGGACATGGGTTTCTATATAGCCCACCGCTTCCAATCACGCACCCCGCCCGATGCGGGCGTCCACGGCCGCTTCGGCCGGGCGCCGCGCGGCGGTCGCTCGCCAGGACTCGAATCATGCCCGCAGTCATTTTCCCCGGCCCCGAAGGCCGTCTCGAAGGCCGGTTCCAGCCGGGGCCCCGTCCCCGCGCGCCGGTCGCCATGATCCTTCACCCGCACCCGCAGGCGGGCGGGACGATGAACGATCGGATCACCCAGGCGCTGTACAAGACGTTCGTCAACCGCGGGTTCGCCACGCTGCGCTTCAACTTCCGCGGCGTCGGCCGCAGCCAGGGCAGCTTCGACAGCGGCATCGGCGAGCTGTCGGACGCGGCCGCCGCGCTCGACTGGGTCCAGTCGATTCACCCCGAAGCTTCGACGACGTGGATCGCCGGTTACAGCTTTGGCGCCCTGATCGGGATGCAACTTCTGATGCGCCGGCCGGAAGTGCGCGGGTTCATCTCGATTGCCCCTCCGGCGAACATGTACGACTTCAGCTTTCTCGCCCCCTGCCCGGCGTCGGGGATCATCATCCAGGGCTCGGCCGATACCGTGGTCACCCCGAATGCGGTCCAGAAGCTCGTCGACAAGCTGCGCACGCAGAAGCACATCACCATCCATCACGACGAGATCCCGCGGGCCAACCACTTCTTCGAGCACGAGCTCGGCGAGATGATGCGCTCGGTCGACAACTACCTCGACATGCGGCTCTCGCCGGACTGCCCGATCCGCTAACCCGTCGGATCAGCGTGGCGTCGCCGAGACCGGCGCGTTGCCATGCGAATCGGGCAGCACCCAGATCGCGACGTTGGCGGCCATGACCGCGGCGGCAATCAGCATCAGCACGACTTGTCGCCGAGAGCCGTCGCCAACGCGCGTCTCCACGGCTTCGGCAATTATCATGAAACCTACGTGCGGCTCGACGTCGGCTGGCGGCTCAAGGCCACTCAGCTGACGCGGCTGCGGCTCGACATGCTGCAAGGTGTTCTAGACGGCTGACGCCCGGATAGTGCCCGAGAATACCACTCGGCTCGCCAGCCGCGCCGCGGCCCGTCCGGCAATGCGCATGGCCGCGCGGTCGACCCGCGACGCCCAGACCATCCGCGAGGGGAACAGGCGTCCTTCGACGAGCCCGAACCACTCCAGCTGCGGCGCCTCAAGCGCGCCCAGCACCAGAGCCAGCTCGGCCTCGTCGATCTTGTGCTCATCGGGGGTGATGTAAGGCTCGCCGCGGCCGTAAATCCAGCGGCGGAGCAGCGGATAGGCCACGCGCGCGATCGGGACGCTCTCGCGGACCCGCTGCAGCAGCGAATGGGTGTAGAGCTCGTCGCCGAGCACGAGCCCGCCATCCCGAGTCACCCGCACGACTTCGCGAAGCGTCGCGGCGATCTCGACGTGGTGAAGGATGTCGACGAATACGACCATGTCGAACGTGCCGTCGTCGTAGGCCGCCAGCGCCTCGGCCGGGGCGACGCGGAAGTCGATCTCGCACCCTGCGCGTTCCGCCCGTTCGCGGGCAATCGCCACCGATTCGGGGGACAGGTCGAACGCCGAGACGCGCGCGCCGAGCAGGGCCAGCCGAATCGCGTCGTCGCCGAAGCCGCTGCCGGGGACGAGCACGCGCTTGCCCGCGGGTGACGCGGCGATGATCCGGTCGTAGAGCGACCAGTAGGCATTCCACGGCCGCCGCCGGACCTCGGACAACACGTCGGTCGCGACGGGCTTCTCGGCGAGGCCGTCGAGCGTCGCGGCGCGGGCGCGATGATACGCGAACTCGCGTTCCTGTCGCGGCGTCAGCGCAGGCAGCTCATCGTCGGCAGCGATCGCGAAGGCATCCGATCCGATCATCCCGCGGCCATAGCACGGCCCCGGTTACCGGGATGGTAAGCCCCGGCGGTTACGCGGCGACCGGAGCCGCCTGGCGCACCCCTTCGTCGACGTGCTTCTCGAACTGGGCGAAGTTTTCGACGAACTGGCGGACCAGCGTCTGTGCGGTTGTGTCGTACTCTTCCGCATCGGCCCAGGCGGCGCGCGGATCAAGCAGCCTCGGATCGACGCCGGGCACGCTCACCGGCACTTCGAAGCCGAAGTTCGGATCCTTGCGGAACTCGGCTTCGTTGAGGCTGCCGTCGAGCGCGGCATTGAGCAGCGCCCGCGTCGCCTTGATCGGCATCCGCTTGATCCCCGGCATTGTCGCCTTGCCGCCCGACCAGCCGGTGTTGACCAGCCAGCACTTGACTCCGCCTTTGGCGATCCGCTGCTTGAGCAGGTTGCCGTAGATCGACGGATGACGCGGCATGAACGGCGCGCCGAAGCAGGTCGAGAAGGTCGCCTCGGGCTCGGTGACGCCGATCTCGGTCCCCGCGACGCGCGCGGTGTAGCCCGAGAGGAAATGGTACATCGCCTGGTCGGGGGTCAGCCGCGCGATCGGCGGCAGCACACCGTAAGCATCGGCGGTGAGGAAGATGATGTTCGCCGGCACTGGGCCGAGGTTGTGCTGCGAGGCGTTGGGGATGAAGTCGATCGGATAGGACCCGCGGCTGTTCTCGGCGAGCGACGCATCGTCGAGGTCGAGCTCGCGGGTCTCGGAATCGATCACTACGTTCTCGAGGATCGTGCCGAAGCGCTTGGTCGTCGCGAAGATCTCCGGCTCGGCTTCGGGTGATAGGCGGATCATCTTGGCGTAGCAGCCGCCCTCGAAGTTAAATACGGCGGTGTCCGACCAGCCGTGCTCGTCGTCGCCAATCAACGTGCGGCTGGCGTCGGCCGAAAGCGTGGTCTTGCCGGTACCCGAGAGGCCGAAGAATACTGCCGTCTTGCCCTCGGGCCCGACGTTGGCCGAGCAGTGCATCGGCATCACGCCCTTTGTCGGCAGCAAGTAATTGAGGATGCCGAACACGCTCTTCTTCATCTCGCCGGCATAAGCGGTGCCGCCGATGAGGATCAGCTTTTCGGTGAAGTTGACCGCGATGACGGTCTCGCCGCGGGTGCCGTGGCGCGCTGGATCGGCGCGGAAGCTGGGCAGGTCGATGATCGTGTACTCGGGCTTGAAACGCTCGAGCTCCGCCAGACTCGGCCGCACCAGCAGCGTGCGGACGAACAGGTTGTGCCAGGCGAGCTCGTTGATGATCCGCACGTTGACACGGTGCTCGGGCTGAGAGCCGCCGAACAGATCGGCGACGTACAGCGTGTCCTTGGCCGCGAGAGCAGCGAGGAAATCCGCCTTCAGCGCGGCAAACTGGTCGGGGCTCATCGCCACGTTGGTCTTGCCCCACCACACCGTGTTCTCGGTCTCGGCGTCGCGGACGATGAACTTGTCCTTGGCCGAGCGCCCGGTGTGCTTGCCGGTGGCGACCACCAGCGGACCGTCCTTGGCCAGCACTCCCTCGCCGTTGCGGATCGCGTGCTCGATCAGCGGCGCCGTCACGAGATTGGCGAAGATCGTCGCCGAAGTGGAGATTCCCTGCCGTTCGAGCGGGAAGCGAAGCGCAGCGGTCAATGTCGTCTCCACGATGCGGACGGCGCTTCCCCAGCGTCGCCCGGTGAATGGGCCAGCAATGCGTAGATTCGGAGACGCGCATAATCGACGCGCCGGTCTCCGTCAAATCGCGCACTGTTTACCAAAGTAGTGGCTTATCAGCCGGTTAGACCAATTGCGATGCACTCCATTGTCAGTCCGGCGATGACGGGTTAACCGGTGGTCACCGGCTGCAGTGTCGCGCGAGACCTTGGCACCAATGGCTGAAACGCCTGAAATTCAATCCGTTACGCCAGCCGATGGAGGATCGCGTCAGTTGCCGCGGCAAGGCAATGCTGCGCAGCAGACGATCGCGTTGGTCGATGACGACCGCAATATCCTGACAACGGTAGCCATCGCCCTACAAGCTGAAGGATTTGCGACGCGCGTCTATGCCGACGGCGCAGCGGCGCTCAAGGCAATGCTCGACAATCCCCCCGACCTCGCCATTTGCGACATCAAGATGCCGCGGATGGATGGGCTCGAGCTGCTCCAGCGGCTGCGCGAGAAGAGCTCGCTGCCGGTGATCTTCCTGACCTCCAAAGACGAAGAGCTCGACGAAGCACTCGGCCTCGCCCTGGGCGCCGACGACTACATCGCCAAGCCTTTCAGCCAGCGCCTGCTGATCGCGCGGATCAGGGCGATCCTGCGGCGCAGCGACGTTGGCCGGAGCGACCCTGCTGCCGCCACCAGCGAGCCCTCGGCCGAGCCGATCCGCCGCGGCCGCCTGACGATGGATCCGCAGCGCCATCAGGTCACCTGGGACGGCAAGCCGGTCTCGCTGACCGTGACCGAGTTCCTGATCCTAGAGGCGC
>JAEKKO010000105.1 GCA_019510335.1 Novosphingobium sp.
GTTCAACTTCCCCAAGGCCGACGCGACTGCGCTCGACACTGGCCTGACCCTGTTCCGCGAGATCGGCGAGCGGCTGAAGCTCGCGCCCGAAGCGATCAGCGCCGAAAAGGGTGTCGTGCTCTCCGAGGAACGGCTGAGCGATACGCCGCCTTACCGCTCGGTCCAGTCCAACTTCGCGACGATCCTGGACGGGACGCGGCTGATCTCGCGCTGGCCCATCGGGAAGGTCGACGCAATCAAGGCCGCCGACCACGATCGGCTGAGCCGCTTCTACCGGGCCAATTACCGCCCGGACAATGCGACGATCATCATCGTCGGCAACATCGATCCCGCCAAGGTCGAACAACAGATCCGCTCCAGATTCTCCGACTGGAAACCGGCCGGAACGCCTGACTCGGTCGATCTCGGCACCCCTTCCGCAAAGAAGCCGATCGGCGAGTTCGTCGCCGCCGGCGCGCCCGATCAGCTGTCGCTCAACTGGGTCGCGGCCGAAGACCGCCGCGCCGACACCGATGCCGCGGAGCGCGAGATGATGATCCGCCAGGTCGCACTGACCGTGCTCAACCAGCGCCTTGCGGACATCTCGCTGAAGCCGGGAAGTCCCTTTGTCGGAGCCCAGGCCCAGCAGGAAGATTCGCTGCTCCACTCCGCCTCGCTGGTGACGATCGGGATCACGACGACTCCCGACAAATGGCGCCAGGCACTCGACGCCGTCAGCTCGGAGCAGCGCATGCTCGTCCGCGACGGCGCGCAGCCGGGCGAGCTGCAGCGTGCCATCACTTCGCTCCGCACCCAGCTGCAGGCCAAGGCCGCGGCCTCATCGACCCGCAAGTCGCCCGACATCGCCGACGAAATCGTCGGTGTCGTCAACAAGGACAATGTGGATACCAGCGACGCGCAGGACGTCGCCTTTTTCAATCCGATCTTCGCCAAGCTGACCAAGGCCGACGTCGACGCGGCGCTGAAGTCGCTCTTCAACGATCATCCGATCCTGTTCCGCTCAGCCCAACAGGCGCCCGCCGGCGAGGCTCAGCTCGCCTCGGCGCTGAACGGCGCCTACGCGCGGTCGCTCGGTGCACAGGTCAAGGAAGCCGCGATCTCCTGGCCGTACACCGGCTTCGGCAAGCCGGGCGCCGTCGTGTCGAAGACCGTGGACGCCAAGCTCGGTCTCACCACGGTGCGCTTCGCCAACGGCACCCGCCTGCTGATCAAGCCGACCAGGTTCGAGAAGGACAGGATCCGCGTCGCGGTCTCCTTCGGCAACGGCCGCGCCGGCGTATCGCCGCAGCTCGCCCGCGCGTTGTGGGAGGCGCAGCTCTATCCGCTCGCCGGCACGGGCAAAATGCAGCTCGCGGACATCACCAAATGGGTGCAGGTCACGGGAAAGGTTGTTTCCGCGAGCCTCGAGGCGGGTAACCGCTCGTTCGTCCTCAAGGGCGTCACGCGGCCGCAGGATCTGACTTCGGAGATGCAGCTTCTCGCCGCCTACAAGCGTGATCCGGGCTTCCGTCCCGAGGCGGTCGAAAAGGCCAAGTCGTTCGCGCCCATGTTCAGCGGTCAGCTCGATGGCAATGCCGGCGCCGTCTACATGCGCGGAGCGCAGGCGTTGACGGTCGGCAACGACCGCCGCTTCGCAATGCTGCCGACCACGGCGGACCTGGCGCAAGTCGATGCCGCGGATCTTCCGGCGCTGCTCAAGGAGCCGCTGCAGGATCGGGCCGACGTGGTGATCGTCGGCGATGTCACAGTTCCTGACGCGATCAAGGCGACGGAAGCGACATTCGCCGCCGGCCCGGCGCGCAAGCCGGCCGCAAGCGAAGCGCCCAAGGTGGCGATGGCCGAGGCGAAAGCGCCGGCAGTGTTCGAGCACAAGGGCCGCGCCGATCAGGCCTTCTACGGCGAATATTTCGTCATGCCCGACTATTTCGCCGATCCGAAGACCAGCAACGTTGCCGACGTCACTGCGTCGATACTCAGCGCGCGCCTGGTCGACACGGTCCGCGAAAAGCTCGGCATGACCTACTCGCCGATGGTCAATGCCGACGCCTCGCTCGAGCTCAAGGGCCAGGGCTATTTCACCGCCGCTATCGAAACGCCGCAGGCGAATTTCGCCGCCTTCCACGCCCTGCTCGCCGACCAGTTCAAGGACCTTGCCGCCAAGCCGGCGAGCGCCGACGAGCTGGCCCGCGCCAAGCAGCCGTTGATCGAAACCCAGCGCAAGCAGGAGGAGACCAACGACTATTGGCTCGGCAAGCTCACGCAAATGACGCGCGAGCCCCGCGTCCGCGGCCAGGCGCTCGAGCAGATCGCCAACATTCAGGCGGTCACTGCTGCCGACGTCCAGGCGTTCGCGCAGAAATATGTGGTCGGCCATGAGCCGCTCGTCGCCATCGCCAGGGCTGCCGGTGACTCAAAAGCGGCGGCCGCGGCGGGCACGCAGCCGAGCGGCCATCGCTGAGCCCGTTTAAGCGAGGCGAACGCCCGTTCGCGCGACTGTCGCGCAAGCGGGCGTGCCGTCCTTCGCAGTCCCGTTGACCGTGATCTGCACGACGCCTCCGCTCGCGGCCGCGCGGTCCAGCAGTGCCTGCTCCAGGTCATGCACGTCGATCTTCATCCGCCGCGACCAGGGCGAAAGATGGTCGCCCGCCGACTGGCCGATGCGGACATAGACGAAGCGTCGGACCGGCCCTTCGCGCCGCACCTGGTCGCCGAAGAATTTCGGCCCCGCCGCAACCCGGATGAGGAACTCGAAGGCCAACGGCTCGCCCGCGTTCGACCGCTTCGGATCGAGCGGAAATCCGTCTTTAGACTGCAGGCTGTGCAGCACCCCCGCGACTGGATTCTCGATCACGATCCGCATTCGGATCTCGCTCTGCTCGGCGCGGGCCATGCGGGGTCCTAGCGCAGCTTCGAGATCTTCAGCCGGTCGAGCTTGGCGCGGTCCTTGACCGACTCCTCGCTCCGCGTCAGCGCCTTGGCAATGGCCCGCACCGACATGCCCTTGCCGGCAAGCTGGTGCAGCTTCTGGATCTCGTCCTGCCGCCACGGCTGCCGGTGCCGCTCGAACCGCTCGCTCATTATCCTCCCCTGCATTTGCAGGGGAGGGGGACCACCGAAGGTGGTGGAGGGGTCCCTCCCCCATTCGGCCCCTCATAGCATAAGGGCCGCGCCGGCGAAGGAGCCTAACGCGCGCTCAAGCGGCGGAAGTGATAGCGGCCGCGTACCGGCGTCGCCTGATAACTATGGCCCGAAGTGCAGGTCACCTTGAACACGCCCGGCGCCGCGCCTTCGACGTGCGTCGTCGAGGCGACCTCGCCGCAGGCATAGCCGATCCGCCCGATCGTCCGCGCGACGACGTGATTGGGAACCGACAGGCTCGCCGGCACCACCGCAGCCGGCTGGGTCTCCGCCATCGCGTCTGCGCTCGGGCTTTCCGCCGGTGCGCTGGCCGCCGTCTGGACTTCATCCGGCGCGACAGACTGCGGCGCGGGCGGCCGCCGGTGGAAACTCCCCGCGTTCCTCGGCCGCTGCGGCCGCGCCTGCTCCACGAGCCAGGGGGCCGCCGGCTCCGCCGCTGCGACGGCTGCCGGCGCCTTTGCCCGCGGCAGCGCGACCGTCACCCGCGCCTCGGCCGGTTGCGGCTGCTCGACCAGCCCGCTCGACCATCCCGCCACGGCGCCGAGCACGCCGACGCCGACCACCACCCCGCCGACCAGCATGGCCGTCCGGTTCCACCCGA
>JAEKKO010000093.1 GCA_019510335.1 Novosphingobium sp.
GGTGGAGGCCCGAGCCGGAATCGAACCGGCGTGCGAGGATTTGCAGTCCTCTGCGTAACCACTCCGCCATCGGGCCAGATCGCGTGCTCGCGTGGGTTGGCGGCGCCTAGCCGATGCGCGGAGGCGATGCAATCGCCGCGGCTTACTCCTCGTCCGGCCCCTCGTCGTCAGGGCCGGGGCCGCCGCCGATCACCCAGTCATGGACCCCTTCGACGACGTCGGGGTAGGGCCGCCCCGCCGCGTCCCGGCTCGGCTCGTAGCGGAAGCGCTGCATGATCAGCCGGCAGGTCGTCGCATCGAGGCTCGGGCTGCCGCTCGAGCGGGTCACCGTGCAGTCGCTGACGCGGCCGTTGACCCCGACGGTAAAGCGGATGTGCACGCGCCCGCTCTGGTGGAGCCGCGCGGCGTCCCTGGGGTAGTCGGATTCGCGAATCTCGCCGGCGATCTGGCGCAAGTCGGTGCCGCCCGAGCCCTCGCCCTGTCCCGAGCCGCCCGAGCCGGTGCCGTTGCCCGTGCCGCCGGCCCCGCTCCCCGCTCCGGCCAGCGCCGCGCCGTTTCGCGCCGCCGTGCCTTGCGCGGGGGTGGTCGCGGCGACGATCGGCGGCGGCTTGGGCGGGGGGATGACCGACTTGACCGCGACCACCGGGGTGGCGTGCGCCATCTTGCCCGGCGGGGCCGCGGCGCCGGCGGTCTTCTCGTGCTTGGGCTGCGGCTTGGGCGGCGGTGTCGGGGTCGGGCTCGGCGGCGGCGTCAGGTCGACGCTGAGCAGGTCGGCGGGAAGCCGCGCTACCGCGCCCATGTCGACCCCGAACGCGTTGATCAGCCCGTAGATCGCCGCGACATGGATCGCGGCCACGGCTGCGGCGGTGCCGATCCGCTCGCGCCGTGCCGCAGCATAGGCCATGGCGCACCGCCCGTTGGATCACCCCGCTCCGCGCGCTGCGGAGCGGGCGCGATCAGTAGTAAGTCCAGTAGCAGCGGCGATTGGCGGTGATCGAGCGGTCGATCGCCCGCCCGGCGAGCGCGCCGCCGACAGCGCCGACCACCGGCCCGACGATCCCGCCGCCGATCGCCTTGCCGCCGACGACCGCACCGGTGACGCCGCCGGCGACGAGGCCGGTGGTGCCCTTCGAATAGCGGCAGACGCGGTGGCGGTGGCGGGTCGTGCCATAATAGTGGTGCGTGCGCGCGACCGCGGTGGTCGACGGCAACGTCACCGAAACGGGCACCGCCAGCGAAACGGCGGCAAGGCTGAGCAGGAGACGACGCATGGTGATTGTTCCTCGTTCGTGCATGACCGCTAAAAGGAACGCCTAAATCCGGCCGAGGTTGCATGAACCTCACACAACGTCGCCCCGCAATCGCCACTTGCTTGAGATTGTCGAGCGAATTCAGTCGCTCGCCACATCAGTTGTTTTCCGCCAGCGCGCGCCAAGTTGACGGTGCCTTGCACCGATCCCTAAGCTCGCATCGCCTAACGTGGAGGAGTGCCCGCCCGTGAAGACCCGCGCCGCCGTCGCCTTCGCCCCCAAGCAGCCGCTGGAGATCGTCGAGGTGGACCTCGAAGGCCCCAAAGCCGGCGAGGTGCTGATCGAGATCATGGCGACCGGCATTTGCCACACCGACGCCTACACCCTCGCCGGGCTCGACAGCGAGGGCCTGTTCCCCTCGATTCTCGGCCACGAGGGGGCGGGGATCGTCCGCGAGGTCGGCGCCGGCGTGACCAGCGTCGCGCCCGGCGATCACGTCATCCCGCTCTACACGCCCGAGTGCCGCCAGTGCAAAGCGTGCCTCTCGGGCAAGACCAACCTCTGCACGGCGATTCGCGCGACCCAGGGCAAGGGAGTAATGCCCGACGGGACCAGCCGCTTCTCCTACAAGGGCGAGACGATTTTCCACTACATGGGCTGCTCGACGTTTTCGAATTTCACCGTCCTGCCCGAGATCGCGGTCGCCAAGATCCGCAAGGACGCGCCGTTCCAGACCAGCTGTTACGTCGGCTGCGGGGTGACGACCGGGGTCGGCGCGGTGCTCAACACCGCCAAGGTCCGCCCGGGCGACACCGTCGTGGTGTTCGGGCTGGGCGGGATCGGGCTGAATGTGATCCAAGGCGCGCGGCTCGCCGGGGCCGACCGCATCGTCGGCGTCGACGTCAACTCGGCCAAGGAGGAATGGGGCCGCAAGTTCGGGATGACCGATTTCGTGAACCCGCGGCAAGTGGGCGACGTCGTCCAGCACCTCGTGACGATGCTCGACGGCGGCGCCGACTACAGCTTCGACTGCACCGGCAATACCGAGGTCATGCGCCAGGCGCTCGAATGCTGCCACCGCGGCTGGGGGACGAGCGTGATCATCGGCGTCGCCGAAGCCGGCAAGGAGATCGCGACGCGGCCGTTCCAGCTGGTCACGGGCCGGGTGTGGAAGGGCACCGCGTTCGGCGGCGCCAAAGGCCGCACCGACGTACCCAAGATCGTCGACTGGTACATGGCCGGCAAGATCGCGATCGACCCGATGATCACCCACGTGCTCACGCTCGAGGAGATCAACCGGGGCTTCGACCTGATGCACGCCGGGGAGAGCATCCGCAGCGTGGTGGTGTTCTGAGCGGGCGTCAGCCGAGCCCGAGCGCGGCCTTGTAGGTGTCGAGGACCATTTCCATCTCGCGGCGGTCGTCGGGCTTCATCTTCCTGAGGCGGACGATCTGGCGCATAATCTTGCTGTCATAGCCGACCGCCTTGGCCTCGGCGTAAACGTCGCGGATGTCGTCGGCGAGGCCCTTCTTCTCCTCCTCCAGGCGCTCGACGCGCTCGATCAGTAGGCGCAGGCGATCGTCGGTGCTGGTGGCGTCGCGCGCGGGGCGCTCGGCGAGGTCGGCTTCAGCCATGAAAATAGTCTCCGGTGATGGGGAATCGGTCGGCTGCTGATACCCGCCGCCGCCCGGCTCCGGAAGGCTCGGTCCCTGTGGATAACGGGTGCAACTCCCTCTTGGCACCGGGGAGAGCTACGCAGGCTTGGCGGCGTTGCCGCCCAGCCGAAGTTGAGAGGGGCCGCCGTTGCGCCCAGCCTCGGCCCCTCTCCCAACCCTCTCCCCGGCGGGGAGAGAGCTAAGACGCGGCGTTCTTATTCATGCTTTCCGCCATCCGCGCGAGCTGCTCGGGGGTCGCCTCGGTCTGATAGCGGGCCTTCCATTCGGCCGCGGGCCGGCCGTGGATTGCCTCGCGCGCGGCGGACTTGTCGAGCGGGGCGCCGGCCTCGACGATCCAGTCGGCGAGACAGTTGCGGCAGAATCCGGCGAGTCCCATCAGGTCGATATTCTGGGCATCGTGGCGGTGGCGCAAGTGGCGCACCAGGCGGCGGAAGGCGGCGGCGGTGACCGTGTCGTCGAGGCGGTCGAGCGGGTCGGCGGAGTCCATCGGCTTTGGTCCTTGGTGTTTGCGGCGGCCTTTGCCATAGGGCGGCGCTGCGCAGCAAGGAACCGCCTTTGGCCAAGCCCGAACCGCCCAAGACCGTGACCAAATCGGTGCCGCGCGGGCGCAAGGTCAAAATCCTCGCGACCCTCGGCCCGGCCAGCAGCACGCCCGAGATGATCGCCAAGCTGCTCACCGCCGGCGCCGACGCCTTCCGCGTCAACATGAGCCACGGCGACCACGCGACCCAGGCTCAGACCATCGCCGCGGTCCGCACCGCCGAGAAGGAGTTCGGGCGGCCGATCGCGATCCTCTGCGACCTTCAGGGGCCCAAGCTGCGGGTCGGCACGTTCGCCGAGGGGCGGGCGGTGATCCGCCACGGCAGCCACTTCACGCTCGATCGCGATCCCACGCCCGGCGACGCCACCCGCGTCTGCCTGCCCCACCCGGAGCTGTTCGCCATCCTCCACAAAGGCCAGCGGCTGCTGATCGACGACGGCAAGCTGCGCCTGCGCGTGATCCGCGCCGGGGAGGACGCGATCCTCTGCTCGGCCGAAGTCGGCGGGATGATCTCCGACCGTAAGGGCGTCAACGTGCCCGATGCGGTGATCCCGGTCCCGGCGATGACCGAAAAGGACCGCCGCGACCTCGCCTTCGCGGTCCAGCACGGCGCCGACTGGATCGCGCTGTCGTTCGTCCAGCGGCCCGAGGACGTCGCCGAGGCGCGGCGGCTGATGGGCGGCCATGGCGCGCTGATCGCCAAGATCGAGAAGCCGGCCGCGGTCGACCGGCTCGACGAGATCACCGAGCTCAGCGACGGGATCATGGTCGCGCGCGGCGACCTCGGTGTCGAGCTTGCCCCCGAGGAAGTCCCGCCATTGCAGAAGCGGATCGTCGAGGCGACGCGCCACACCGGCAAGCCGGTGATCGTCGCCACGCAGATGCTCGAATCGATGATCGAGAGCCCCGCGCCGACCCGTGCCGAAGTTTCCGACGTCGCCAACGCCGTCTACGACGGGGCCGACGCGGTGATGCTCTCGGCCGAGACCGCCAGCGGCGCCTGGCCAGTCGAGGCGGTGACCATGATGCACCGCATCGCCACCCAGGTCGAAGCCGATCCCGCCTACAAGGGCCGCGTCCACTTCGCCGAGATGCGCCCCGATGCGACCACCGCCGATGCCCTGAGCCTGTCCTGCGCAACCATCGCCGATACCGTCACTGTCTCGGGGATCATCGTCTTCACTGCTTCGGGCTCGACCGCACGGCGGGTGGCGCGGGAGCGGCCGGCGGTGCCGATGCTGGTGCTCACCCCATCGATCAAGACGGCGCGGCGGGTGGCGCTGCTGTGGGGCGCGCACTCCGTCCACACCCGCGACATCGGCAGCTTCGAGGAGATGATCGCCAAGGGCAAGCGGATGACCCTGCGCCACGGCTTTGGCGGCGCCGGGACCAAGCTGATCATTCTCGCCGGCGTCCCGTTCGGCACTCCCGGGGCGACCAACCTGCTGCATGTCGTGACGCTCGCCGGGGACGAGCTGGCGCGCTACAAGGGCTGACGCCGCGCTCGCGATGCGGCAAGTTCAGGGAATCGATTGCGAAATGGCTTCATCGAACGCCGCGACCGAGCTGCCGGACGACGTCGACGCCACGATCGCCCCGAGCAAGGCACTAGTCCCGCAGAAGTCGCTGGCGCTGCGCCTGGGCAAGTGGTTCCAGCCGCGGACCAACCGGATCATCGCCCGCAGCTCGCGCGTTCCCGACGTGCCGGTGTTCGCCGACGGCACCTTCCCGTGGACCAAGAAGCTCGAGGACAACTGGGAAGCGATCCGGGCCGAGGCCCTCGCCGCGCTCGAGGACCTCGAGAAAGTCCCGCCGCTGGCGACGATCTCGCCCGATCACCGGCGGATTGCCCCTGCCGGGCGCTGGCGCTCGTTCTTCCTCATCGGCTACCGCTACCGTGAGGAGGACAACTGCCGCCGCTGCCCGACCACCGCGGCGCTGGTCAGCGAGGTTCCGGGGCTCAACTCGGCGTTCTTTTCGGTGCTCGTCCCGCACACTCACCTGCCGGCGCACACCGGCGTCTCGAAGTCGTTCCTCACCTGCCACCTCGGCATCCAGGTCCCGCGCGAGCCCGGCGCCTGCCGCATGCGCGTGGTCGACCGCTGGCTCGAGTGGCAGGAGGGCAAGTGCCTGGTGTTCGACGACGTCTACAACCACGAGGTGTGCAACGACAGCGACGAGACTCGGATCGTCCTGCTGATCCAGTTCAAGCGCCCGGTCGGGCCAATCGGCTGGATCGTCGGCAACGCCTTCCTCGAAGCCGTGCGCCGCTCGCGCTTCGTCCAGGACGCCCGCAAGGGGCTGGAGAAGTGGAAGGCGGAGAAGGTGGCGTAGTGCGCCCCTCCCAGCTCGTGGGGAGGGGGACCGCCCGCAACGCGGGGTGGTGGAGGGGGGCCGCCGGCGGCACTGCGCTCGGGCGGCGTGCCAGTCCGCCAGCCCCCTCCGTCAGCGCTTCGCGCTGCCACCTCCCCGCGAGCGGGGAGGAGCTACGGCTGCCGCTCCCCGAACAGCGCGCTACCGATCCGGACGTGCGTCGCCCCGAGCGTCACTGCCGTCTCGAAATCTCCGCTCATCCCCATGCTGAGGCCAGCCAGCCCGTGGTCGTCGGCGAGCTTGGCGAGCAGAGCGAAGTAGGGTGCCGGCTCGACCTCCGCCGGGGGCACGCCCATCAGCCCGGCGAGCGGGATCTGCGCCGCCCGCGCCTCGGCGAGCAGCGCCGGCAATTCGCGAAGCACGGCACTCGGCGCCCGGCCTTATCCATCGCCCTGGCCAACGCGACGACCAGCGAGCTCCGGTCGAGCGAATGGATCGCATCGAACAAGTCCACCGCCTCGGCCGCCTTGTTGGATTGCAGCTGCCCGACGAGATGCAGCTCGATCCCCGGAGCGATCTCCCGCAGTACCGGCCACTTCGCCGCCGCCTCCTGCACCCGGTTCTCGCCGAACACGCGCTGGCCGGCGGCGATCAGCGGGGCGATCCGCTCCGGAGGATGAGTCTTGGAGACGGCGATCAGCGTCACTTCGGTCGCATCGCGGCGGGCGAGCCGGGCGGCGCCGGCGATCCGTCCGCGGACCTCTCCAAGCAGGCTCTCTGGCCGATCCATCGCGCGCTGCTATAGCGGGGCGATGCCTCGACGCCAGCCTCCTCCGCCGCGGCTGTGGCTGGTCAGCGACGCCCGCAACGACGCCCGGCTCGAGGCGGCGGTCGCCCGCCTGCCGCGCGGCAGTGGCGTGATTTTCCGCCACGGCCACCTCGGTCCGGTCGAGCGCCGCGCCCGATTCGACCAGGTCGCACGCGCCGCACGGCGCTGCGGCCACAGGATCGTTCTTGCCGGGTCGCCTGCGCTCGCCCGCCGCTGGGGCGCCGACGGCGCTTACGGGCACCCGCGTCTGCTCGCCCGCGGCCCGGCCATGCTGCGCCTGGCGACCGCGCATTCGCTCGCCGAGATCGCCGCCGCCCGCCGCGCCCGGGCCGACGCAGTGCTGCTCTCGCCGGTCTATGCGACCCGTTCGCACCCGGGCGGGCCGCCGCTCGGGCCGGTCCGCTTCCTGCTCCTCGCCTGCCTCGCTGGACTGCCGGTGATCGCCCTCGGGGGGATGACCGCGATGCGGGCACAGTTGCTCCCGGTCCACGGCTGGGCCGCAATCGACGGGCTGACGCCGGCGGATTCTTGACGCGGACTCAACGCCCGGCGCATGATGCGAGCCGAGCGGGGGATACGATGGCGACACGGGCATTGACGGCCGGAGGGCGGACGCAGGGGCCGGCGAACTGGCGCGCGGTGCTCCGCCGCAGCCTCAAGCGCAGCCTCGAGCTGGCCGGGGCCAGCGCGCTGTTCGGGGCGATGCTGTTCCTGGCTCTGGCGCTCGTCAGCTATCACCAGACCGACCCCTCATCGTCGACCGCGGCCGGCGGTGAGGCGCGCAACTGGATGGGCGCGCCGGGCGCGTGGGCGGCCGAGCGGGCACTGTTCCTGTTCGGGCCGGTGTCGGTGCTGTTCCTGCCGCTGCTTTACGTCTTCGCCCGCAAGCTCTGGCACCTGGCCGAGGAGGAGGCCGGCACCGCGACCCCGCTGCACCAGCGCTGGTGGCGCCCGGTCGGCGTGCTGCTCTTGGCGATGGCGCTGATCGCGACGCCGCTGGCGCTCGTCTTCACCCGCCCGGGTGGGACCCTGCCGGCCTCGATGGGCGGTCTTGCCGGGCTGCTCGGCGCTGCCGCGATCCGCGCCGCAGCCGGGCTGCTGCCGCCGCTGGCGCAAGGCTGGACGATCCTCGGCGTGGGGCTCGCCTGCCTTGCCGGCGGAGCGCTGTTGGCCGGACGGGTGTTCGCGCTCGACTGGGCGGCACTGCTGACCCTTCCCGGAGCGCTGCGCCGGAGCCGCACTGCGCCTGCGCCGGGTGCGCTGGCGTTCGAGAAAAGGCGCCCGGCGCTCGCCAAGACCGTGCCCGAGCCGCTCGGCCCGCCGCGCAAGCCGCCCGAGATCACCGACCCGACCCGCGCCGCCAAGCCCGCGCAGCTCACCGGGCAAAGCCGCCAGGGCGACTTGTTCGACCGCTGCGACCTGCCCGGGCTCGACCTGCTCACCGACGCCCCGCCGCACGCCCAGCAGAAAGTCGATAAGCTCAGCCTCGAGCGCAACGCCCGCCTGCTCGAAACCGTGCTCGACGACTTCAACGTCAAGGGCGAGATCACCGCGGTCCGCACCGGCCCGGTGGTGACGATGTACGAGCTCGAGCCGGCTCCCGGGATCAAGGCGAGCCGGGTGATCGGCCTTGCCGACGACATCGCCCGTAACATGAGCGCGATCTCGGCGCGCGTCTCGGCGATCCCCGGGCGCACTGTCATGGGCATCGAGCTACCCAATGCCGACCGCCAGATCGTCGCGCTCAAGGAACTGGTCGCCTGCGACGCCTTCGTCGGCTCGAAGGCGATGCTGCCGATCATCCTCGGCAAGGACATCGCCGGCGAGCCGGTGATCGCCGATCTCGCCGCGATGCCCCACCTGCTGGTCGCCGGGACCACCGGCTCGGGCAAGTCGGTCGGGCTCAACTGCATCCTGCTGTCGCTGCTCTACCGGCTGACCCCGGCGCAATGCCGGATGATCCTGATCGACCCCAAGGTGCTCGAGCTCAAGAGCTACGACGAGATCCCGCACTTGCTCTCGCCGGTCGTCACCGAGCCGGCCAAGGCGATCCGCGCGCTCAAGTGGGCGGTCGAAGAGATGGAGCGCCGCTACCGCATGATGAGCGAGATCGGCGTGCGCAACCTCACGGGCTTCAACGACAAGATCCGCACCGCCGCGGCGCGGGGCAAGCCGCTCGGCCGGCGCATCCAGATCGGCTTCGACCCCGACAGCGGCGAGGAGCTCTACGAGGAGCAGCAGCTCGACTATCGCGTGCTGCCGCAGATCGTGGTGATCGTCGACGAGCTCGCCGACCTGATGGTCACCGTCGGCAAGGAAGTCGAGGTACTGATCCAGCGGCTCAGCCAGAAGAGCCGCGCCGCCGGCATCCACCTGATCATGGCCACCCAGCGCCCGTCGGTCGACGTCATCACCGGCGTGATCAAGGCCAACCTGCCGACCCGGATCAGCTTCGCCGTGACCAGCCGAATCGACAGCCGGACGATCCTCGGAGAGCAGGGCGCGGAGCAACTGCTGGGCAAGGGCGACATGCTCTACAAGCCCAACACCGATCCGATCCGCCGCGTCCACGGGCCGTTCGTGTCCGACGAGGAAGTCGAGCGGGTCGCCCAGTTCTGGCGCGGCCAGGGCGCCCCCGATTACGTCGACTCGGTCACCGAGGAGCCAGAGGAAGGCGGCTTCGGCTTCGACGACCTCGACGCCAGCGCCAGCGACAACCCCGACGAACGCAAGTACCGCCAGGCCTGCCAGATCGTCTTCGAAAGCCAGAAGGCAAGCGCCAGCTGGCTCCAGCGCCAGCTCGGCGTCGGCTACAACACCGCGGCCAAATGGGTCGAGCGGATGGAAGCCGACGGCTACGTCGGCCCCGCCAACCACGTCGGCCGCCGCGACATTTATCGCGATCGGGACGGCAATCCGCTGTAGGCGGCTCCCGTTCTGGAGGGGCCAGGCTCGTCACCCTGAACGTTTCAGGGTCCATTTTTCTCAAGACGCGAAGCCCCGATCGGGCGGGTACGACGGGCGTCGCGCGCCCGCCGCTGCGGCTGAACGCGCGGCCTGATGGATGCTGAAACAAGTTCAGCGTGACGGCGGGTGCAGAAACGTACGGAACCACTTGGTCCCCCGACGATGACCCCCGCCGCGCTCGAGCCGATCGCGACCGCCGTCGACCGCTGGCGTGCCGACGCCGGTCGCCCGCTGGTGGTCGGCCTGTGCGGCGCCCAAGGCAGCGGCAAGTCGACGATTGCCGCGGCCCTCGTCGAGCAACTGCAATCGCGCGGGATCGCCGCGGTCGCGCTGTCGCTCGACGACTTGTACCTGACCCATGCCGAGCGGGCGCGGCTCGCCGCCGAGGTCCATCCGCTGCTGGCGACGCGCGGCGTTCCCGGCACGCACGACGTTGGCCTGGGGAACGCCGTCCTCGATGCGCTGGTCGCCGGGCGCGCAACGGCCCTGCCGCGCTTCGACAAGTCCCGCGACGACCGCGCTCCACGCGACGAATGGCCGCTGTCGCCCGGCGGCATCCAGGTCATCGTGTTCGAGGGCTGGTGTGTCGGAGCCAGGCCGCAGCCTCGCGAAGCCCTCACCACTCCGGTCAACACGCTGGAACGCCACGAGGACCCGGACGGCCGCTGGCGCGCTTACGTCAATGCCGCGCTGGCCGGATCCTACCAGGGGCTGTTCGCGCGGATCGACCGGCTGGTGCTGCTCGCTGCCCCCAGCTTCGCGGTCGTCGAGCGCTGGCGCGGGCAGCAGGAGGCGGAGCTGCGCCGCACCGCTCCCGCGGGCACCGCGCTCATGGACGAAGCCGCGCTGCGCCGGTTCATCCAGCACTACGAGCGGCTGACCCGGCACATCCTCGCCGAGATGCCGCAACGCGCCGATCTCTTCGTGGCGCTGACGCCGGAGCGCGAGGTCGCCGCCGTCCGGTCGCGCTGATGCCGAATTCGCGCTGAACCATTCGCCGGGCCGGGCGTTCTGCGGCTGACCTTTCCGCGCGCCTTATGGACACCCTCGCAACTCCCCCGACGATTGCCCCGCCCCGCTCGCGCCACGGCAGAGGGGGGATCGTGGCGCTTGCCGCCGTCGCGGTGTTCGCCTGGCTCACCGGCTGGTTGATGATCGTCGCCCCGCCGTCGCAGCTGCGCGTCCGCCCCGCCGACACCGGTCTCGATCTGGTCGCCGCCGACGGCACGGTGTTCGCGCACCGCGGGCCCCGCATCGCGCGCCCGATCGACGTCGCGCGCCTGCCGGTGCATGTCCGCAACGCCTTCCTCGCGATCGAGGACCGGCGCTTCTATCGTCACGGCGCGCTCGACCTCCACGGCCTCGCGCGCGCCGCCTGGCACAACGCCAAAGCCGGGCAGGTGGTCGAGGGCGGCTCGACCATCACCCAGCAGTACGTCAAGAACGCCTACCTCAAGAGCGACCGCACGTTCGCCCGCAAGCTGGAGGAAGCGCTGCTCGCCAGCTGGCTCGAGACCTGGCTGCACAAGGACGAGATCTTCGGCCGCTATCTCGAGACGATCTACTTCGGCGACCAGGCTTACGGGCTCGATGCCGCGGCGCGTCACTACTTCGCCAAGGCGCCCGAGCAGCTCTCGCTCGGCGAGGCGGCGATGCTCGCCGGGCTGGTCAAGGCCCCCTCGCGCCTCGCGCCGACCCGCGACGCGGGCGCGGCGGGCGAGCGCATGCGGGTGGTGCTCGCGGCGATGGCCGACGCCGGGTTCGTCACGCCTGAGGAGGCCGCGGCGGTGCGGACGCCGCGGCTGGCGGACGATCCCGACGAGGCCGCCGCGCAGACCGGCGGGTGGTTCGCCGACTGGCTGCTGCCGACGATCCCCGGCAGCGTCCACGGCGCCGTGCGAACCACGCTCGACCTCGCGCTACAGCGCCGCGCCGCGACGGTCATCGCGAACGCGCCGCTCGGCCGGGCCGAAGCCGCTCTGGTGGCGATGCGCCCCGATGGCGCGATCGTCGCCATGGTCGGCGGCAGGCGCTATGGCCCGGGCAGCTTCAACCGGGTGACCCAGGCCCGCCGCCAGCCGGGCTCGACCTTCAAGCTGTTCGACTACCTCGCCGCATTCCGCAGCGGCGCCAGCCCGGACGACATGGTCGTCGATGCGCCGCTGCAGATCGGCGACTGGGCCCCGACCAACGCTTACTCGGGCTACTACGGCCCGCTTCCCCTGCGCGACGCCTTCGCCCTGTCGAGCAATCTCGCCGCGGTGCGCGTGGCCGAGAGCATCGGCCGCGGCCGGGTGATCCGCGCCGCGCGCGACCTCGGCGTGAACTCGCCCCTGCCCGATGCGCCGAGCCTCGCACTGGGCACGGCGACGATGCCGCTGCTCGAGCTCGCCGGCGCTTATGCCGCGTTCGCCGGCGGGCGCTATCCGGTGATCCCGCATGGCATCGCCGGCCCCGCCGTGCCGCCCCGCGCGCTCGACTTGCGGCGCGAGTGGGGGCCGATGCTCGACCTGCTGTGGCAAGCGGCGAACCGCGGCACCGGGCGCGCGGCGGCCTTGGCGCGACCGACTTTCGGCAAGACCGGCACCTCGCAGGACAGCCGCGACGCGTGGTTCATCGGCTTCGCCGGGGACTTGCTGACGGCGGTGTGGGTCGGCCGCGACGACGATGCGCCGGTGCCGGGGCTCAGCGGCGGGCATTTGCCGGCGCAGATCTGGCACGCGTTCATGGCGGGCGTCCCGCTGCACCGCTTCGCCTGGCCCACGGCGACGCCGGTGGCGGCGTGGCCGAGCCCGGTGGCCGCTCCGGCGGCAGCGCTCGCCGCGAACGACGACGAAGGCGAGGAGGCCAATGCGGAGGACGATTCGGCCGATGACCCGCCGGCCGACGCGCCGTCAGGCCATCACCGCCACTGGCACCACCATCGCCACCACCACCACCATCGGCACCATCGCCATCACTGAGACTGAACGGCGTTAGCGCGCGCTGCGGCGGCAACTCCGCGCATCGGCAAATTGGCCGCAGCGCGTAGTCGAGTGGCTCATCTACCCGCAAGATTCAGAATCGCCCGGTTTTCGCTAAAGCTGAAGCGAGTGCCGAAGGGTTCCGACCGCATCACGATGCGATTTAGAATGTCGCGAGCCTGATTACCTATTGCGGGGCTAGGCAGACCACGCGTCGCCACTCCTTCGGCGCCCTCGCCGCGGCCATTTTGGTTCAGCACAATCGGCTCGAAGGAAATCGCTCTAAGCTGTCCTTCTTTGCTCATCTCGACTGTGGCGATGGCGCCGCTCCAGACCTCGTCCTCGAACATGCCGTCCGATCGGGGAGGCAACTGGAAGATGAAGTTTCCCATGTCGTAGAATATGGGATTGCCCCGGTAGATCTCCACTCCCTGGAGGATTGGGGCGCCGTGCAAGACAACTATATCGGCCCCAGCGTCGATCTGTTCTCGGGCCCATTGCTTGATCCAGCGCGGCGGGAAATGCCGTTCCGGCAGGCGTTCCCTCATCATCTTCGGGAACGAGCGGTCGTATACGTGATTGTGGTGGTAGGAGATCACAACATCAGCGTGTTTCTTGGCCTCCCTGATGCTCGAGAGCACGCGTTGACGGTCGGACTCTCGCGGCTGGCCGGCGTCCTTGTCTTCGACCCCGCCGTCGAGGTTGATGACATTGATGCCAGCGGAGGATGCGCTTGCGGGAGCATGTTCATTGATGAGGCCGGAAGCTGCGGAGATTAAGGCTACCGTGCCCTTGTCCGTCTTCAGATAGGTCGGGGCTGCCGCTTCCGTAAGATTGTCGCCGGCTCCAGAACCGGCGAACCCCATCGCTTTGGTCCGTCTCAATGTGTTTCGGACCCCGAGCTTACCGAAGTCGAACGAATGATTATTGGCCAGTGAGAGAAGGTTTACCCCAAGCTCTCGCAACGCAAAAAGCGCGCCCGGTGGTGCGAAATGGCCCCCTGAACCCGGGTATGGCGTGAGGTTGGCCTGATCGTCGCCCGCCTCACGCACAGTCGTCTCGAAATTCGTGAAAACGACGTCTCCGGCGAGCATCGCTTGCGTTCGCTCGGTGGCCTCGGGGGTGAAGCTGCGCGGATCGGCCTGCAGCAACGACTGCCCGGTGAGCACAATGGTCATCCCGAAGGACGTTGCCATGCCTGTTACCTCAAGTATCCGTCGCTACCCCATCAGCCCTGCCAGCTTTCGCCATGCCTGCCGGTCCTGCTCGATGTCCGGGCGCAGTCCGCCGGCGCCGATCACCTGAAGGCAGACGTGGTCGGCCCCGCCGGCGAAGTGCTCGTCGACCCGGGCGCGGATCGCGTCGACGTCGCCCCAGGCGATCAGCGCATCGATCAGGCGATCGGCAAGGCTCTCGATCTCGGCGTCGGAAAAGCCCTCGCGGCGCCAGCTGTTGGCGTAGTTCGGCAGACGGGCATAGTGCGAGACGAACCCACGGGCGATCTCGCGGGCGCGGGCCGGATCGCTCTCCAGCACTACCCCCTGCTCGGGCGCGAGCAGCGCGTCGGGGCCCATCGTCTTGCGCGCGAACGCGGTGTGCCGCGCGGTGACCATGTACGGATGCGCGCCGGCGGTGCGCGCCGCGGCGAGCTCGAGCATCTTCGGGCCGAGCGCCGCCAGGCACAGCCGGTCGCGCGGCATCCCCGCGGCGTCGAGCCCGTCGAGGAAGCCGCGCATCTTGGCCAGCGGCTTTTCCCACGCCTCGCCGATCAGCGGCCCGTGGCTCACCCCGAGCCCGAGGAACAGCCGCTCCTGCCGCTCGGGCGCCTCGCCGTGCCACCACGCGGCAAGCTCGGCCGGCTCGTGCTTCCAGATGTTGATGATCCCGGTGGCGAGCTTGAGCGTCGCGGTCTGGTCGAGGAGCTGGTCGAGCGTCTCGATAACTCCGGCATCGACCCCCCCGGGAACCCAGACGGTGCGAAAGCCGAGCTGCTCGAGCTCCTTGGCCGCATCGGCGCCTTCGGGCGAGAACCGCACCGAGGTCGACCATATCCCGACCCGGCCCAAATCCAGCCGCGCTGCTGCCGTGCTCTCGCTCATCGCCTGCTCTCCACTGGCTCGTCCTCATCGCGTCCTATCAGCGTGAGGCGAGCCGGGCGAGCCGCGCGGGCGATGCCGCGCGGGCGAGGTCAGCGCTGGCAGTAGTCGAAGTTGCCGCCTTCGCAGGCCGCGACCGCGTGGCGCCACGCTGCCATGCGCCGCTGGTAGTCGGAGCGCGCGGCAGCGTAGTCGTCCTCGGCCGAGCCCTTCTCCCGGTAAGCGCGCCAGCCGTCGGCGTAGCCGGCGTCGCGCCTGCGGACCTTGTCCAGCTCCGCCACGTTGAGGCGCCGGATCAGCTCGTGATCCCGCGCCCGGGCCGCGGCGCTGCGCATGCTCGGGTCGTGCGGATCGTCCGCCAGCGCCGCGGTCGAGAGCAGCGCGATGCCGAGCGCCAGCGCGCCGGCACGAAGTCCGGTCTTCATAGTGGTGTGTCCCCCTTCCATCCCTGGACGCGATCATCTCCCGGAGACGATGAACAGCCGATAAACGCGGGCGCCCGCACGGCTCAACTCGTCGCAAAGTCTCTCCCGAGTGCGTGCCGGGTTGCCGCTATCCGGTTTCACTCGTAACGTTCCCGCGCGTCGAGGAGGCACCCATGCGCGTCGGCACCGTCCGCGAGATCAAGAACAACGAATACCGCGTCGGGCTCACCCCGGAGAGCGTCCGCGAGCTCATCGCCCATGGCCATGAGGTGTGGGTCGAAACCGGCGCCGGCCTCGGCATCGGCGCGAGCGACGCCGATTACGAGACCGCCGGCGGGACTATCCAGCCGAACGCGGCGATGGTCTACCGCGGCTGCGAGATGATCGTGAAGGTCAAGGAGCCGCAGGCGGACGAGCGGGCGATGCTGCGCCAGGGGCAGATCCTCTACACCTACCTCCACCTCGCCCCCGATCCCGAGCAGACCGCCGACCTGGTCCGCGCGGGCGTGACCGCGATCGCCTACGAGACCGTCACCGGCCCCGGCGGCTCGCTGCCGCTGCTCAAGCCGATGAGCCAGGTCGCCGGGCGGATGAGCATCCAGGCCGGGGCGACCGCGCTGGAGAAGGCCCACGGCGGCCGCGGCGTTCTGCTCGGCGGGGTGCCGGGGGTCATGCCGGGCAAGGTCATGGTCATCGGCGGCGGCGTGGTCGGCTTCAACGCTGCGCAGATGGCGGTCGGGCTCGGCGCCGACGTGACCATCCTCGACCGCGACCCCGAAGTGCTGGAGCGGCTCGGTATCCATTTCGAGAGCCGCGCCAAGACCCGCTTCTCCAACCGCGCCAACATCCACCAGATGCTCTGCGAGGCCGACCTGGTGATCGGCGCGGTGCTGGTCCCCGGCGCGGCCGCGCCCAAGCTCGTCACCCGCGACATGCTCGGCTGCATGAAGCCCGGCGCGGTGCTGGTCGACGTCGCCATCGATCAGGGGGGCTGCTTCGAGACCAGCCACCCGACCACGCACGACGCGCCGACGTTCGTGGTCGAGGGGATCGTCCACTATTGCGTCGCCAACATGCCCGGGGCGGTGGCGCGGACCAGCACTTATGCGCTCAACAACGTCACCCTGCCGCACGCGTTGCGGATTGCCGACATCGGGTGGAAAGCCGCGCTCAGAGCCAACCCGCACCTTGCCGCCGGGCTCAACGTCCATGCCGGCCAGGTCACCTACGAGGCCGTCGCCCGCGAGCTCGGTTATGCCTACGTTCCGGTGGCGGAAGTGATCGGATAAACCTTATGCCGGCTTAACCCGATCTAAGCTAAGGGGCTGCTATCGCCGAGCGATGGGGCGGGTTCTCTTGGCGTTGCTCGGGGCAATCCTCGGCGCGGTTCTGCTGCCGAGCGCGGCCGCCGCGCGCGACGATGCGTTCGCGCCGGGGTCGGTCTGCCATGCCGCGGCGTCCGCCGACGAGAGCTATGCCGCCCTCGCAGCAACCCCGCAGCGCTGGATCTGCCGCAACCACGGCTGGTCGATCGCCACGCCCCGGTCGTTCGTCCGTTTCGATTTGCGCGGCCGCGCGGGCCCGGCGCCGGACACCCTGGTCACCCGCCTGACCCGCTTCGCCGCACTGCGCCTGATTGCCATCGCGACCGACGGCAGCATGGCCGCCCGCGAGCTGCACCAGGACGACGTGCGTGCCGCAGCTCACGATTGGCTGATGAGCGCCGCGCTGCCCGACGGCTCATACCCGCCGCAAGCGATCGTTCTCCAGGTCGACGGCGCCCGCCACGTCGGCCTACTGACCGACGCGAAATTGAGCCGTGCTGCCGACGCCGGTACCGCTGTGAGCCGTCTCGAGCTGGTGATGGCGGCGCTGTGCGGGCTGTTCTGCGCGCCGCTGGTGTTCAATCTCGCCTTCTTTCGCGTGCTGCGCGAGCGCTTCCTGCTGTGGCACACGGCTGCGGCGCTGTGCATGATCGTCCAGACGCTGGTGACCTCGGGGGTGATCAACCGTTTCGCCGCGCTCTCGCTGGGGACGCTCTGCCAGTTGTCGGCGTGGAGCTTTGCCGGCGGGATCGTCGCCGCCGCGCTGTTCTCGGCCGACCTCATCGAGCCGGGCAATCTCGATCCGCGGCATCGCCGGCTGCTGGCGGCGACGGCGCTGTGGATCCCCGGGTGGACCGCGTTCTACCTGTTCGCCGACGGCCCCTTCCGCAGCCTGTCGGCCCCGCTCTACTATGCCTCGTTCGTCGTCGTGCTGGTCCTGCTGGCGTCGGTGATGGTCGTCGCGCTGCGCCGCGGCAGCCGGGCGGTGAAGTTCCAGATCGTCGCGTGGCTGCCGTTCATGATCATGGGCGTGGTCCGCGTCGCTTCGGCGGTCGGCCTGACCGCCGTGCCGTTCGAGGTCCAATACGAGCAGCACTTGGCCGTAGCGTGGGAGATCATGGTCACGGCGCTGGCAGTGGTCGACCGGTTCATGATCCTGCGCGAACAGCGCGACACCGCTCGCATCGAGGTGCGGTCGCTCGAGAAGGCCGCAGACCGCGATCCGCTGACCGGGCTGCTCAACCGCCGCGCGATCGAGCCGCGCTTCGCCGATCTCCACGATGCCGGATTCACCAGCATGGCGGTGATCGACCTCGACCATTTCAAGGCGATCAACGACACCCACGGCCATGCCGTCGGCGACCGCGTCCTGCGCGCCGTCGCCCTCGCCCTCGCGCCCGATGCGGAAACCCTGGTGGTCCGCATGGGCGGCGAGGAGTTCCTGCTGCTGCTGCGCGGCGGCGATGCCCTGAACCGCGCCGAGCAGCGCCGCCAGGCGATTCCGGCGCGGATCGCGAGCGAAGTGCCGGGGCTGCCGGGCCTGGTCACCGCCAGCATGGGGCTGATCGAGCACGAGGCCGGCGCCCGCCTGCGCGGCGAGTTCGTCCCGCTGTACGAACGCTGCGACCGCCTGCTTTACGAAGCCAAGCGCACCGGCCGCAACCGCTCGGTGTGCGAACGCGTCCAGTCCTTCGCCCACGGGCCGCAGCGCCGCCGCCCGCAGGCGGCGTAAGCTATTCCTCCACGCCGAGCTGCCACAGGATGAAGGCGAACTCCTCGGCGGTCTCGCGCAAGCTCTCGAAGCGCCCGGACTTGCCGCCGTGGCCCGCGCCCATGTTGGTCTTGAGCAGCAACTCGTTGGCGTCGGTCTTGAGCTCGCGCAGCCGAGCCACCCATTTGGCCGGCTCCCAATAGGTCACCCGCGGGTCGTTGAGCCCGGCAGTGACCAGCAGCGGCGGATAAGTCTGGCGGCGGACGTTGTCGTACGGACTGTAGCTACGGATCAGCGCGAACGCGGCGCTGTCCTCGATCGGGTTGCCCCATTCGGGCCATTCGCCGGGCGTCAGCGGCAAGGTCGGATCGAGCATCGTCGCCAGCACGTCGACGAACGGGACGTGGGCGACAACCGCGCCGAACAGCTCCGGGTCGGAGTTGATCACCGCCCCCATCAGCTCGCCGCCAGCCGATCCGCCCGAGATGCTGATCCGCCCCGGCCGCGTATAACCGCGCGCGATCAGGGCTTTGGCTGCATCGATGAAATCGTTGAAGGTGTTGGTCCGCCGCTCGAGCTTGCCGGCCTTATACCACGCCCGCCCGAGATCGTCGCCGCCGCGGACGTGGGCGATGGCGTAAGCGAAGCCGCGGTCGACCAGGCTCAGCCGGGTGGTCGAGAAACCCGGCGCAATCGCCATGCCGTAAGCCCCGTAGCCGTAGAGGTGGAGCGGCCCGCCGGGCGCGCGGTCGCGGCGCATGACCACGCTGACCGGGATCACCGTGCCGTCGCGCGCCGGAATCTCGAGCCGCTCGGTGGTGTAGAGCGAAGCGTCGTAGCCCGACGGGATCTCCTGGACCTTGCGCACCTCGAGCCGGCGCTCGGCGACGTGGTAGTCGTAGACGGTCGCCGGGCTGACCATCGATTCGTAGGACAGCCGCAGCGTGTCCATCGCCCATTCCGGGTTGTCGCCGAGCCCGGCTT
>JAEKKO010000094.1 GCA_019510335.1 Novosphingobium sp.
CCCGGCGAAGTTCCCGACCTGACCCTGGAAGCGCCCGACCGCGGCGCTGGTCAGCGGAATACCGAGCGCAACGCAAGCATCGGAGACGAGCAGCCGTGTGGCAAAGTTGTCGGAGCCGTCGAGGACCACGTCGGCGCCCTCGAGCAGCCGGGTCGCGTTGTCGGCATCGATTCGGCTGGGATGGACGATGCAGTCGATCAGCGGATCGAAGGCGTGGACCCAGTCGGCTGCGGACCGTGCCTTCGACCAACCGACGACGTTGGTCGTGAAGATCGTTTGGCGCTGGAGATTACTTTCATCGACTTTGTCATCGTCGATCAAAGAGAGCCGCCCGACACCCGCGGCGGCGAGATATTGCAGCGCCGGACTGCCGATTCCACCGCAGCCGATCAGCGCGACGTGCGCGCCGTCGAGCGCGACCTGTCCGGCGCCGCCGATCTCGGGAAGGACGATGTGGCGTGCACCGTCGTCAGCGCCACGACCGTATCCAGAAGGACTTTCATGCGAAGAAGGCGACCCCCGCCGAGTTGGCGCCGACCGGCAGCCAACCCGTTGGGACACCTGTCGTTTCAGCTTTCCAACTGCCGTAGCAGACTTCGCACGTCTCCATCCATGTCGGCGTCGCGCGTGCGCAAGTCCTCGATCAGGCGCACCGCGTGGATCACGGTCGAATGGTCGCGCCCGCCGAACTTGCGGCCGATCTCCGGATAACTGCGGGGAGTCAGCACTTTGGCCAAATACATCGCCACTTGCCGCGGGCGGACCACGGCCCGGGCGCGGCGCTTGCTCGCCATCTCAGTGCGGTCGACCCGATAGAACTGGCAGACCGTCCGCTGGATCTCGTCGATCGTGATCCGCCGGCGGTTGGCCGAGAGGATGTCGGTGAGTTGCTCCTCGGCAAGCTGGAGCGAGACCGCCTGACCGGTAAGCTGGGCATAAGCGATCAGCTTGTTGAGACCGCCGACGAGCTCGCGGATGTTGCGGTTGATGGTCCGCGCGAGGAAGTCGACGACGTCTCCTGGAACGGCCGTCGGCGCAAACCGCGACAGACGGTGCTCGAGGATCGCGCGACGCAAGTCGATGTCGGCCGGTTGCATGTCAGCGACCAGACCCATCGACAGCCGGGACAGCAGCCGCGGCTCGACCCCATCGAGCGCTTGCGGCGCGCGGTCGGCGGCGAACACCAGGCGCTTGCCCTCGGCGAGCAGGGCATCGATCGTGTAGAGCAGCTCTTCCTGGGCGCTGGCCTTGCCGATGATGAACTGGATGTCGTCGACCAGCAGCAGGTCGAAACCGCGCAGCCGCGACTTGAACTCGAGCATCTGGTTCTGGCGTAGCGCCTGGACGAACTCGACCATGAACCGCTCGGCCGAGCAGTAGAAGATTCGCGCCCGCGGGTGAGCGGCGAGATAGGCATGGCCGATCGCGTGGAGCAGGTGCGTCTTGCCCTGGCCGGTCGCCGCCTTCAGGTAGAGCGGCGCGAACTGCGGCACTTCGATCGCCGCCATCCGCTGCGCCGCGTTCGAAGCGAGGACGTTGGCGGTACCGGTAACAAAGTTGGCGAAGATCAGCGAGGGGTCGAGCCCGATCGAGCCAAGCCCGACCGTGCCGACAGTGCCGAACTCACCGCCGGCGAGCCCGATCGCGCTGGTCTCCTGGCTGAGCTTGGTACCATCATTGGCCGGGCGTCGGCCTCCGTCGCTGGCGAGCCGCAACTCCGGCAATTGCCGACGGCCGGGCTGGACCGAGATGCGCACGTGGCGCACTTCGGCGCGGGCGATCTTCCAGGCGAGCGAGAGCCGGTCGGCAAAGCGGTCCTGGACCCAGTTGGCCGAGAACTCCGTCGGCAGGAACAAGTCAAGCGTGCCGGTCTCGTTGCAGAAGCTGCCGAGCTGAATCGGCCGGATCCACTGCGTGTGGAGCTGGTGGCCGAGATCCTTGCGGAGTCCCTGGCTGATGTCGGCCCAATCGGCGGCAAGGGCCAAGGCATCCTGGTCCTCGGCCATTTCTCCGCTCCCTTTGCCTCTGGTCATCATCATCATAGCGCATCCCCCCGCGCGCACACGCTCGCCGTCGCCGCCATCCGGCATCTCCCGATCTCGAGTTTCAGTCCCAATCCCCTCCACGGACGCGCCCCCGGATGGTGGCACGCGGCACGCACGACTCTCCGCCCACCGTTGCCCATGGCAACGGAGCGACCTCAGGCTTCTGTCATGATGCCCCGAACAAGCTGTTTGCCCGCCGTGAGCGAATTCTTATGTAAGCCGAGGGGGTGGCGGCAAGGGCCGGAGCCGTAAAAAAACTGAAATAATCACCTTGACAGCGGAATTCTCCGCTTCTTGGAAAAGAACTCAGTTATCAATAAGTTAACTATTCCAAGAGATGCGAATCGCGGGAATTCGCCACGTTCTCAATGCGCTTGCCGGGCTGCTCGATGCGGGCACAAAAAAAGCCGGCGGGATCACCGCCGGCCATGTTCTTTGTTCGTTTCTGAGCGATCGTGGCTCAGACGCGAATCACCCCCGAATCAGAGCGCGGCGAAGCGCTTCGTCAGCCGCGAGAGCTTGCGCGAGGCAGTGTTCTTGTGGAGCACGCCGCGAGCGACGCCGCGCGCCAGCTCAGGCTGCATCTGGGCGAGCGCTTCAGCCGCCGCGGTCTTGTCGCCGCCTTCGATCGCCGCCTCGACCTTCTTCACGAAAGTACGAATGCGGCCGATGCGGGCGCCGTTGATCTCGGCGCGGCGATCGTTGCGACGGATGCGTTTGCGGGCTTGCGGCGTGTTGGCCATGTCGATCCTCTGGCGGGCCGCCAAAGCGGCCGGTCGTCGTGTGAAGCTGCGAGAAAAGCAGGGCAAGCCCCGCCGGAAAGCGCGCCCCTTAACCTCGCGGCCGGCAATCGTCAACCGAGTAGGACGTCCAAACCTACTTCTGGCAGCGCGGGCAGTACCATGAGCTGCGTCCGCCCTGGGCGATCCGACGCACGGTCCCGCCACAGGCACACGCTTCGCCCTCGCGGTCGTAGACCTCGAACTGCTTCGCGAAATAGCCGAGCTCGCCCGACGGCTGGGCGAAGTCGCGCAAGGTCGAGCCGCCGGCCTCGATCGACTCGCTTAATACGGCTTGGATCGCCGGAACCAGCCGGGCGAGGGCGGCGCGCGAGACTCTGCCGGCGGACTTGCGCGGGTCGATCCGAGCGCGGAACAGCGCCTCGCAGACATAGATGTTGCCCAGCCCCGCGACCACCCGCTGGTCGAGCAGCAGCAGCTTGATCGCCGCGATCCTCCCCGCGAACGAAGCGGCGAGGTGCGCGGGCGTGAGCTCGGTGCCGAGCGGCTCGGGCCCGAGCGCGGCAAACGGGGGCCATGCCGCGAGCCGATCGGTGTCGATGAGATCGACCGAACCGAACCGCCGCGGGTCGCACAGGGCCAGCACGTTGCCCGCTCCGGTCTCGAGCACGAGGTGGTCGTGCTTGCCGATTTCCGCCGGGTCGATGCGCCAGCGCCCGCTCATGCCGAGGTGAAACACCAGCGTCTGGCCGCGGTCGGCGTGGATCAGGCCGTACTTGGCGCGCCGGCCGAGCCCGGTCACGCGCGCGCCGGTCAGCGCCTGCGCGAGTTCCAGGGGGAACGGCCGGCGCAAGTCGGCGCGCCGGGCGGTGACCCGCGCCAGCCGCTCGCCGACGAGATAGCGGGCAAGCCCGCGCACCGTGGTCTCCACTTCGGGAAGTTCGGGCATCGCCGCTGCCGCTATCAGCCTTTGCGCCCCACCGAAACTCCCCTAAAGCGCCGCCCCATGACCGATCCCGACACCGTTTCGTTCGGCTACGAGGATGTTGCGCCCGAAGAGAAGAAGCGCCGCGTCGGCGCCGTGTTCTCCAATGTCGCGCGCAACTACGACCGGATGAACGACGCCATGTCGGGGGGGCTCCACCGGTTGTGGAAGGACCGCTTCGTGCGGCGGGTCAAGCCGCGCTCCGGCGAGCAGATCCTCGACATGGCGGGTGGCACCGGCGACATCGCCTTCCGTCTGGCGGCGTCCGGGGCCGAGGTGACGGTCGGCGATATCAACCAGGACATGCTCGATGTCGGGCTCGAGCGGGCGGCGCGGCGCGGGATCGACGGAATCGTCTGGAGCCGCCAGGATGCCGAGGCGCTGACGTTCCCCGGCGCCAGCTTCGATGCCTACACGATCGCATTCGGCATTCGCAACGTCAGCCGGATCGACGCGGCCCTGGCCGAGGCGCACCGCGCGCTGCGCTACGGCGGGCGCTTCTTTTGCCTGGAATTCTCGACGACCGACTGGCCGGGATTTCGGGAGGTTTACGATCTCTATTCGCACCATGTCGTGCCGCGGCTTGGGCAGGCGATCGCAGGCGATGCCGACAGCTATCGCTATCTCGTCGAATCCATCCGCCGCTTCCCGCCGATGCGCGAGTTCGAAGCGATGATTCGCGCCGCCGGCTTCGCCCGCACCCGCGCCGAACCGATCCTCGGCGGCCTGGTCGCGATCCACTCGGGCTGGAAGGCTTGATGCAGTCGCCGGCAGTGCCGCGCGAATGACGCGGCCCGCAACCCACATCCTGCGACTGCTGCATTGGGGCCGCATTCTCGCCCGCCATGGGGCGTTGCGCGGCATCGAGCGCGATGCGAATACTCCGCCACAAGTCCGTCGGCTGGTGCGGATCGCCCGTTGCGGCACGATCCAGCCGCGCGTTCCCGACTACGCAGGCGCGTTCCAGGCGATCGGCCCGGCGGCGATCAAGCTCGGGCAGACGCTGGCGACGCGGCCGGACATCGTCGGCGAGGAAGCCGCCCGTAATCTCCTGAGCCTGCAGGACAGCTTGCCCCCGGTGCGATTCGAGGCGATCTGCAGCGAAATCGAGGCGAGCTTCGGCCGGCCGGTGTCGACCCTGTTCGCCAGCATCGATCCCGAGCCGGTCGGTTCCGCGTCCATCGCGCAAGTCCACCGGGCAGTGACGCCGGACGGCCGCGACGTCGCGGTCAAGGTCCTGCGCCCGGGCATTCGCGAGAAGTTCGCGCGCGACATCGACACTTACGAATGGGCCGCCGCGCACCTCGAAGCGCTCGGCGGCGAGGCCAAGCGGCTGCGCCCCCGCATGGTCATCGCCAACTTCAAGCGCTGGACGGTGCGCGAGCTCGACTTGCGCCGCGAGGCCGCGTCGGCCTCCGAACTGATCGAGGCGATGAAGGGCTTTGCCGGCTACCGCATTCCGGCCGTCGACTGGGACCGCACGAATGGGCGGGTGCTGACCGTCGAATGGGTCGACGGGATCAAGATCAGCGATCGCGCGGCGCTCGAGGCCGCCGGCCACGATCTTCCGGCGATCGCCAGCCGGCTGGTGCTGGCGTTCCTCGAGCAGGCGATCAGCGCCGGGTTCTTCCACGCCGACATGCACCAGGGCAACTTGTTCGTCGTGCCGGACGGGACGATCGTGGCGATCGACTTCGGGATCATGGGCCGGATCGATCGCCGTGCGCGCCAGTGGCTGGCCGAGATCCTCTACGGCCTGATCACCGGCAATTACCGCCGGGTCGCAGAAATCCATTTCGAGGCCCAATACGTTCCCGCCTACCATTCGGTCGACGAATTCGCCACGGCCCTGCGCGCGGTCGGCGAGCCGATGCGCGGCAAGCCAGTCAGCGAGCTTTCGGTCGGCCAGATGCTCGACGGCCTGTTCGCCATCACTCGCGACTTCGACATGCAGACCCAGCCGCACTTGCTGCTGCTGCAGAAGACGATGGTGATGGTCGAGGGACTGGCGACCGCGCTCGATCCCGAAATCAACATGTGGGACGTCTCCGCGCCGTTCGTGCGCCGCTGGATCCGCGACGAGCTCGGCCCCGAGGCGGCCCTGGCCGATCGGCTGCGCACCGATTTCGAGACGCTGTTGCGGGTGCCGATGCTGGTCCGCCGGCTCGAGGAGCTGTTCCCGCCGCGCGGCGGCGCGCCCGACCAGCCCCCACTGGCGGAGATCGAGCTGATGTGGCCTGGCGAGCGTCACTTCGAGCGCTGGGTCAGCCACCTGCTGGCGATCGTGGCGGGGGCCGTGCTGGCCTGGCTCGCCGCGACGCACGGGCTGGCGCGTTGAGCCAGGCCGCCGTGCCCGCTGCCGACGACCGTTTTGCCAGTTGGCCGCAAACACGGGCGCGCATCCTGCTCGCCGCGGTGGCGGCGCTGCTCGCGCTCGCGGCGCTGTTGCCCGAACCCCGGGGCAAGCAGCCGGCGACGGTGCCCGGGCTGGTCGGGCTCGGCAAAGCCGCCAAGCCGCGGCCGCGCGACGACGACCTCAAGCTCTACGACATCGCCATCGAGCGCATCCGTCACGGCGAGAACTATTACGCATTCATCGTCGCCGAGCACCGCCGGGCGCAGTACCCAGTGCGCCCGGCGATCGCGGTACGGCTGCCGACGCTCGCTTACCTCGATGCCGCCCTGGGTCCGGTCGGGCAGACTGTCGCCGCCATCGCGCTGATGCTCGCCTGCCTCGCAGCCTGGTGGCGCCGTCTCGGCGAGGAGCCGGGCGGCCGCCCACGGCGCAAGGTTGCCGTCGCGCTGCTGTTCATGGGCGTGTCGCTCGGGCTCAACCGCTACTACTTCGTGCTCCACGAACTGTGGGCGGGGATGCTGGTGGTGCTGGCGATGGGGCTGCACCGTCCAGCGAGGCCTGACGCCGGTCGCACCCGTTCCCACTGGATCGCCGCGTTCGCGGTCACCGCGCTGGCGCTGGCCATCCGCGAGCTGGTGCTGCCGTTCGTGCTGTTGCTCGCCGCCAATGCCTTCTGGCGCGGCGCCCGCCGCGAAGCGCTGGCCTGGAGCGTGCTGGTGCTCGCTTTCCTCGGCGCGCTGGCGATCCATCTCCACATCATCGGCCGCCAGGTGCTGCCGAGCGATCCGCTGTCACCGTCGTGGCTGGCGCTGCGCGGGCTGCAGGGGTGGCTGTCGAATATCGTCCTGTCGAGCAACTTACGGTTCCTGCCGCACTGGCTGGCAGGCCCCGTGGTGATCCTGATGGTGCTCGGCTGGGCCGGGTGGAAGTCGAGCGCCGGAAGCTTCGCGACGCTGCTTTATCTGGGGTACGGCCTCGCCTTCATCATCGCCGGGCGCAACGACAATTTCTACTGGGGGATGATCGTCGCGCCCGGCATGTTCATCGGGCTCGCGTTCGCGCCGCGCGCGCTCGAGTCCTTATGGCGAGCTTCATCACGCAAAGTCATTGCACGGTAACCACTCCCGTTGCACAAATCTGCACGATGAGGGGGCGGCGCATCCTGCTGATCGTCGGCGGCGGCATCGCCGCCTACAAGGCGTGCGAGCTCGTTCGGCTGATTCGCAAGGCGGAAGGCGCGGTGACGTGCGTCCTCACCGAAGGCGGGGCGAAGTTCGTGACGGCGATGAGCCTCGCGGCGCTGAGCGAAAACCCCGTCCACACCACGCTATGGGACCTCAAGGACGAGGTCGAGATGGGCCACATCCAACTGTCCCGCCAAGCCGACCTGGTCGTCGTGTGCCCCGCAACCGCCGATCTCCTCGCGCGGATGGCCGCGGGCATCGCCGACGACCTCGCGACGACGCTGCTGCTTGCGACCGACAAGCCGGTGATGGCGGTGCCGGCGATGAACGTGCGGATGTGGCAGCACGCCGCCACGGCGCGCAACGTCGCTCGCCTCAGGGACGATGGCGTCGCCGTGATGGAGCCCGACGAAGGCGCGATGGCGTGCGGCGAGTGGGGCCCCGGTCGCCTGCCGGAGCCCGAAACGATCCTGGCCGGAATTCGGCAGATGCTGGACGCCGAGCCCGTCGCCGCAGAAGAGAGCTTCGCCGCCCTCTCGGCTTCAACCATTCCCCGCCAGTTTGCGCCTGCGCTCGATGAGGATGAGACGGCGGCCGCCCCTCCGGCCGAAGCCGAGCCGGCGCCGCCGCTCGAGGCGTCCGGACTGCTTCTGCCGAAGAAAGGCAAGGCGCGGGCGGCGCCGCCGACCGATCCGGATGCGCTCGATCGCAATGTCGATGCTGGTCCAATAGCCGAAGGGCCGCCGAACGACGGCCCTTTGCGCGGCTGCCATGTCCTGATCACCGCCGGACCGACGCATGAGCCGATCGATCCGGTCCGCTACATCGCCAACCGCTCGTCCGGACGGCAGGGCTACGCCATCGCCGCGGCGGCCGCGCGCGCGGGGGCCGACGTGACGCTGGTCTCCGGACCAGTGGCTCTGCCGACCCCCCCTGGCGTCAGGCGGATCGACGTGGAAAGCGCGCGCGAAATGGCCGACGCGGTAAAGGCCTCGCTGCCGGCTGACGTGGCGATCATGGTCGCCGCGGTGGCTGACTGGCGGACCCGCGACGTCGCCGCCGACAAGATGAAGAAGCGCGGTTCCGCTCCCCCGGCGCTGATCCTGACCGAGAACCCCGACATTCTCGCCAACGTCGGCGCTTCCGGACGGCTGCGGCCGCAGCTGCTGATCGGCTTTGCCGCCGAAACCGAAAACGTGATCGCCAACGCCACCGAGAAGCGCAAGCGCAAGGGCGCCGACTGGATCATCGCCAACGACGTTTCGGGAGACGTCATGGGCGGCCACGCCAACACCGTCCACATCGTCACCGCCAGCGGTGTCGAAAGCCTTCCCCAGCTGCCCAAGGACGAAGTCGCCGAGGCGCTCGTCGACCGAATTGCTGCCGCGCTCGCCGCGGACTGAGGGCGCCCCGCGGAGGCTCGCTTGACGGCGCGGCCAAGCTCCCCGACGAAGGGGTATGAATCACCACAGCCAAGCCGTGCCGATCCCGGTCAAGCGCCTGCCGCATTTCGCCGGTCTCGAATTGCCGAGTTACACCACCGACGGCGCATCGGGGATGGACGTGCTCGCGGCCGAAGACGTCGTGCTGATGCCGGGCGGCCGCCATGCCGTCGCCACCGGCCTCGCGCTCGCGATTCCGGCGGGGTACGAGATCCAGGTGCGGCCGCGCTCGGGCCTGGCGCTGCGCCACGGCATCACCGTGCCGAACACGCCCGGGACGATCGATTCTGACTATCGCGGCGAGCTCAAGATCATCCTGATCAACCTCGGTGAGGCGATCTTCGAAATTCGCCGCGGCGATCGCATCGCCCAGCTGGTCCTTGCCCCGGTGGTCCAAGCCAGCTGGCTCAAGGTCGACGAGCTCGACGACACCCATCGGGGGATCGGCGGCTTCGGCTCGACCGGCGGGGTGATCAGCTTCGGCGGTTGAGCTGAAGCCCGGTCAGTCGCGCGGCCGGCGCAGCACGATGTAGACCGCGCCGGCGCCGCCGTGCCGCGGGTGGGCGGGGCGGACCGCTGCTATACGGCCGGCGTGCGGTCCGGCCGCGAGCCAGTCGAGCATTTTGGCGCGAATCGCCCCGCGACGGCTGCCGCGCGCCGCATGATCGTCGGTTGGGCGGGCGCGTCCGGTGACCAGCAGCACGACTCGCGCGCCTTGCGCCAGCGCCAGCGCCAGCCCGTGCTCGAGCCGAGCGTGCGCCGCGTCGAGCGAATGGCCGTGGAGATCGAGGGTGAAGTCCGGCGCCACCAGCCCCTGCGCCAGCTTGCGGTCCCACGAAGCGTCGAGTCCGTGCCGGTCGAGCGGACGCTGGTCGGGCGGACGCGGCCGAACCTCCCCGGCACGGGGAGGGGGACCGCGTCGCGCAGCGTCATGGTGGAGGGGGTTGTCCTCCCGGCGCGTCATCTCGGGCGTGTTCGAAGGAGTTCCCTTCCCAACAGTCCTCCGGGCCGCCACCTCACCAGTTTCGGGAGGATCGCGCCGCAGCGGCTTCACCGTGCTCGCCACGCGCGACCACAAGGCACTCTCCTCGCCGCTCAGCCCCCGCGGTGGCCTCACTGCCCGACGAGGCGCGCCAGCGTGCCTTTGGGCAGCAGCAGCAGCGCCTGGCCGCGTCCGCTCATCCCGCCTGCGACGGCCGCGGCTTCGGCGCCGGTGCCCCAGAACGTGTCGAAGCGGTTGGCGCCCTTGATCGCCCCGCCCGTGTCCTGCGCGACCCACAGTCCGCTGGCTTCCGCCCGGTCGAGCGCCAGCCACACCGGCGCACCGAGCGGGACGAACGCCGGATCGGCGGCGACGGTGACTTTGGGGTGCACGGGCACGCCAAGCGCGCCAACGGGGCCCTGGTTGGGGTCGATCCCGGTCAGCTCGCGGAAGAACACCCAGCTGCGGTTCTGGTCCATCAGCGCCCGGCCTTCGTCGGGGTGCTCGCGCAAGTAGCGGACGATCCCTTGCATCGAGCCCGGGTACTGGCCGGGGCCGGTGCCGATCAGCCCGCGATCGCGCAGCACCGCGCCGATGTTGGTGTACGCATAGCCGTTCTGCCCGGCATAACCGATCCGCATGCCGGTCCCGTCGGGCGCCCGGAGCCGGCCCGAGCCCTGGACCTGGAGGAAGTAGAACTCGATCGGATCGGCCGCCCAGGCGAGCTCGAGGTTCTTGCCCGCGAGCGCGCCAGCTTCGATTGCCGCGCGGTCATAATAGGGGACGCACTGACCGGTTTCATCGATCCGGCCGAGCGGCGCGTTCCCGACTTGCTGCTCGGGCGGAACGGTCGCCGGCCAGCAGCGGACGAGATCGGGTGGCAGCTTGTAGACCGGCACGTCGAAGCCCGGCTGGTGCGTTCGCGTCCCGGCGATCTCGGGCTCGTAGTAGCCGGTCACGAAGCTGCTGCCGGGACCGACGATCGCGGTTTCGAATGCCTGGGCGAAGAACTCGTCGGCCTTGGCATCCGGCCAGGTGACGGCGACTGCGCAGGCGGCCTGCCAGTCGGCGTTGCGCGTGAGCCCGCTGGCGTCGCTGCGGGCCAGCAGCTTGGGGCAACTGGCCCGGAACGCGGCAAGCGCCGGTGCGGTCGCAGTGGGGGTGAGCCCAAGCGTCGCCACGGCGGGACCGGGCCTGGCGCCGAGCAAGGCCGCAGTGGGCGGAGGCGGAGGGGACGGCGCAGGCCTGGGAAGCGGCACCGCCGGAGGTGGGTGTGCTTCCGGGATGACCCGCACGCAGGCACCGAGAAGGGCGAGTGCAGCGAGCGCCGCAACCCCGCGGCGCAGTCCGACGAGCACTCCCGTCAGGCCTCGTCGGTCTCGTCGAGCAGCCAGTCGGGATCGGCCGAGGCGATGTCTCGGCTGAACGTCCACACGTCGCGCGCCTCGATCGCATCGTCGAGCGAACCGGCCACCATCTGTCCTTCGGCGTTGCGGGTTACCGCGGCGATGTCGGCGGTGAAGCGCACCGTGATCCGGGCTACCGGCGCCTGATACGAAGCGGCGACGATCGTCGCGTCCTCGATCCGCACGAGCCGGTTCTCGAGCGTCTCGCCCGCAGCGGCGCGCGCGTCGATCGCGCCGGCAAAGCCTTCGTAGACGTCGCGCTCGCACAGCTGCGCGAGCTCGTCCTTGTCGCCGCGCCAGAATGCCTCGAGGATCATCCGGTAGGCGTTGCGCGCGCCGTTGAGGAACGCAAAGGCGTCGAACCGCCGGTCGGCCGAGGCGATCTCGCGCAAGCCGCGCTCGACGGCGGGAAGCACCGGCGGCAGCTCGCGCATCCGCGGAGTGAGTGCGGGCGCCGTCCGCTCCTGCAGGCGCGGCGTCGGGGGAGCAGCGGCGGGAACGCCGGGCTTGGGATCGAAGCGGCCCGGAATCGGCTCTTCCTCATGCTCGGCGCGGCGGCCGAGCACCGAATAGAGCCTCAGCCCAAGGAAGGCTGCGATCATGGCCAGAATGACGATCTCGACGGTCACGCTTTACTCTGCTTCCGGAAAACCCGTGCGGCACTGCTGCAACACGGCCTTCAATCATGCCCTAGATAGCTACGGAACACAATTGAACAACGGGTGTACGCGCCAGAAGGAGACATTTTTCGGGGCAGCCGGCGCCACCCGCAGGCGAGTCGGCGCCCGTCCGGGCCATTGCCGCCGCCCGGGCGCGATGCTACGCGCGCCGCAACCGGTTTCTCCATCTTTCCCAGCAGGACAGCGTCACCATGGCCGACGAAGGCAATGTCATCACCGACCTCAACCTCGACACGCCTTCGAACGGCAATGGTGAGGACACGCTGCCCGCGGCGGGGATCGTCTCGCAGTACGTCAAGGACTTGTCGGTCGAGAACCCCAACGCGCCGGAATGCTACCAGTGGCAGGACGCGCCCCAGCTCGACGTGCAGTTCAACATTGCCGCCCGGCCGATCAATCCCGAGATCCACGAAGTCGAGCTGAAGATCGTGATTTCGGCCAAGGCGGAAGGCGGCACCGCTTATATCGTCGACCTGACTTATGCCGGGCTCATCGGCATGCGCAACCTCGAGGAGGCGCAGATGCACGCGTTCCTCTATGCCGAGGGGCCGCGCATTCTGTTCCCGTTCGCCCGTCGGGTGATCGCCGATGCCGTGCGCGACGCCGGCTTCCCGCCGCTGCTGCTCGAGCCGATCGACTTCAACGGCATCTATATGCAGCAGCTCGCCCAGCAGCAGCAAGCGGCCGGCGATCCGGCGGGCACTGCCTGATTTATCGGCAATGAGAGCTCGCATCCGATCGGGCGCGGGCAGCGTACCATGAACCTCGTCAAGGCCACCGGCACGATCGGCGGGCTGACGCTTCTCAGCCGCGTGCTGGGGCTCGTCCGCGATTCCCTGTTTGCGCGGTTCATCGGGGCGAGCTTTGCGTCCGACGCGTTCTTGGTCGCCTTCCGCCTGCCCAACATGTTCCGCGCGCTGTTCGCCGAAGGGGCGTTCGCCTCCGCCTTTATTCCGATGTTCAACCAGAAGGTCGCCGACAAGCAGGGGCCTGGCCTGCCCGCCGGCATCGCCTTTGCCGAGCGCGCCCTGTCGGTGCTGCTGCCGGTGCTGATCGTGATGACCATCGCGCTGGAGGTGTTCGCCTGGCCGGTGACGTTTGCCTTGTCGGGCAAGTTCAACGGCGTCGATCCCCAGCAGTTCGCCTTCGCGGTCAAGCTGTCGCGGATCACTGGGTTAACGCCGCCGCGCCGATCCTGCTCAACCTGACGCTGATCGCGGCGCTGCTGCTGTTCCATTCGAGCGATCCGCTGATTACCGCCCGCAACCAGGCGATCGCGGTGACGGTTTCCGGCGTGCTCCAGCTGGTCTGGCTGGCTCAGGCCTGCGTCGGCGTCGGGGTGAAGCTGCGCCCACGGCTGCCGCGGTTCGATCCCGACGTCCGCCAGCTGCTCGCCCTGATCTGGCCGGCGGCCGCCGGCGCCGGGGCGGTGCAAATCAACCTGGTGATCTCGACGGCGCTCGCTGCCACGCTGCTGCCGCATGGGTCGGTCACGTACATTTACATGGCCGACCGCCTCAACCAGCTGCCGCTGGGCCTGATCGGCATCGGCCTCGGCACCGTGCTGCTGCCGACGATCTCGCGCCAGCTCGGTGCCGGCGAAGATGCGGCGGCGATGGAGACCCAGAACCGCGGGCTCGAGTTGGCGCTGTTGCTGACGCTGCCGGCGACCGTCGGACTGGTGTTCTGCGGCGAGCCGATTGCCGCTGCGCTGTTCGGCTACGGCCGCTACGACGCCGCCGATACTCACGCCACCGCGCAGGCGCTGGCCGCGTTTTCGGTCGGGCTGCCGAGCTACATTCTCGTCAAAGTGCTGACGCCGGGGTTCTACGCGCGTCAGGACACGCGCACGCCGGTGCGTTACGCGATGCTGTCGATGCTGGTGAACCTCGCCCTCAATCTCGCGCTGATCGTGCCGCTGGCGCACATGGGGCCGCCGCTGGCGACGGCGATCGCCTCGACGGTCAATGTCGGAATGCTCTATCGCACGCTGACGCGGCGCGGCCACTTCGCGCCGGACGCGCGGCTGCGGCGGCGCGCCTGGCGCCTCGCCGTTGCCGCGTTGGCGATGGGGGCGGTGGTGTGGCTGCTGCAGCCGCAATTGATGCCGTACGTCCATGGCACCTGGCTCGTTCGGATGGTGGCGCTGGCGGTACTGGTCGGCGCCGGTGCGCTGGTCTATGCGGCCGCGACGTTTGCGCTGGGGGCCTTCAGCCGCGACGACCTGCAATTCCTCCGGCGCCGCCGCGCCGCCTGACCACGAGTTCCATCGATGCGCATCGTCTCCGGCATCCAGCCGACCGGCAACCTTCACCTCGGCAACTACCTCGGGGCGATCCGCAACTGGGTTCGCATGCAGGATGAGGTCGCCGAAAAAGGCGGGCAGAGCCTCTACTTCCTCGCCGACCTTCATGCGATCTCCATGCCGTTCGTGCCCAGCGAGCTGGCCGCAAACACCCGTGAGATGGTCGCCGCGCTGGTCGCTTGCGGGATCGATCCGCAGCGCTCGATCCTGTTCAACCAGGCCCAGGTCCCGGCTCATGCGGAGCTCGAATGGCTGCTCACCGGCACGGCCCGGATGGGCTGGCTCAACCGCATGACCCAGTTCAAGGACAAGTCCGGCAAGAACCGCGAGGGCGCCTCGATCGCGCTGTTCACCTACCCGGTGCTCCAGGCGGCCGACGTGCTGCTCTACCAGGCGACCCACGTTCCGGTCGGCGAGGATCAGAAGCAGCACCTCGAACTGGCGCGAGATATCGCCCAGAAGTTCAACAACGACTTCGGAAATGGGGCAGAGATCTTCACTCTGCCGGAGCCGATCATCCCGCCCGAGGCGGCGCGGATCATGAGCTTGCGCGACGGCAGCGCCAAGATGAGCAAGTCCGATCCGTCGGACATGAGCCGGATCAATCTGACCGACGATGTCGACACGATCATGCAGAAGGTGCGCAGGGCGCGGACCGACCCGGCGCCGCTGCCGTCCGATCCGGCGGAGCTCGCCGAACGGCCCGAGGCGGCCAACCTCGTCGGGATCTACGGCGCCGTCACCGGCTGGACCCCGGCCGAGGTGCTGGCGCAGTTCGGCGGGGAGGGGTTCGGCGTGTTCAAGCCCGCGCTCGGCGAGCTGCTGGCCAGCCACCTCGCGCCGATCAACGCGCGCTTCGTCGAGCTGCGCCGCGACCGCGGGGCGCTCGACGCGATCCTGCGGGACGGAGCGGAGAAGGCCCGCGCGCTTGCCGCGCCGACGCTCGAGGCCGCCTATGCCGCGCTCGGGCTGTTGCGCGGCTGACGTCCCTGGCGAAACACCCGGATTGCACCGCGCTGAACCCGCTTCACCGGCGGCCGCTTTTACGGCACTATTCAACGCCTATTCAGCGATCGCTTGCTAAGCGCTTGTGATCCAATCGAGATCAGCCCCGAGCTCGGACGCATGCGTCATGGCCGTCAGGGCATCCGGAGAGAGACCAATGAACGCCACAATCCGCTCGCTTGGGGGCACACTCAAAGCGCTGTTCGTCCCATTCATTCTCGCCACCCTGGCCGCCTGCACCCAGTCGTTCGACGCCCGGGTGTCGCGCTTCAGCTCGCAGCTGCCGCCGCCGCACGGGGAAACGATCGCGGTCGTCGCCGATAACCCGGCACTCGCCGGCGGCATCGAGTTCGGCCAGTATGCCGCGATCGTCGCCGACCATTTGGCACGCGTCGGCTACACCCCGGTGGCCAATCCGCAGAACGCAGCCCTGATCGCGCGGCTCGACTACGGCGTCGATCGCGGGCGTGAGCGCATCCGCTCGACCGGCTTCGGACCGGATCCATTCTGGGGCCCGTGGTACGGCTATGGCCGGCGCGGCTGGGGTGGGCGGGGTTTCTACGGCGGCGGCCTGTGGGGCTACGGCTGGTATGACCCGTTCTTCGACAACGGGGTCGAAAGCTACACGGTCTACACCAGCTTCGCGTCGCTGAAGATCGAAGGGCGTGACCGGCGCCGGCTGTTCGAGGGCAAGGCCGAGGCGGTTTCAACCTCCAACCGCCTGCCGTACCTGGTGCCGAACCTGGTCGAGGCGCTGTTCACCGGCTTCCCGGGGCAGAACGGTGAGACCGTCCACATCTCGATCGCGCCGGAAAAGACCACGGTGCGCCCCGTGCGCTGACGACACCTCGAGGTGACGAGGGGAGAGGCGGGTCCGGCAACCGGGCCCGCCTTTTCCATGAGCTACCGGCGGAGGATCAGCCGCACTGACCGCGGTGGAGCAGCTTGTGGTCGGCCAGAACCAGCGCCATCATCGCCGCGACGACCGGGGCGCCGCGAATGCCGACGCACGGGTCGTGGCGGCCCCTGGTGCGGATGTCGGTCGCTTCCCCGCCGCGGGTGATCGTCTCGACCGGCGTCAGGATCGAGCTGGTGGGCTTGAACGCGACGCGCACGACCACCGGCTGCCCGGTCGAGATCCCGCCGGCGATCCCGCCAGCGTGGTTGGCGAGGAACTCCGGTCCATCCCTGCCCGGGCGCATGCGGTCGGCGTTTTGCTCGCCGGTCAGGCGCGCGGCGGCGAAGCCATCGCCGATCTCGACCGCCTTGACTGCGTTGATCCCCATCATCGCCGCCGCGAGGTCCGCATCGAGCTTCCCGTAAAGCGGCGCGCCCCATCCGGCGGGGACGCCTTCGGCGACGCACTCGACCACCGCGCCCAGCGATGAGCCGGCGAGCCGGGCTGCATCGACGCTCTCGGCCCAGCGCGCAGCCGCGGCGGCATCCGGCGCGAAGAACGGATTGCGCTCGATCTCGTCGGAATCGAACGCAGCGCGGTCGATCGGATCACCGGCGATCTCAGTCACGTAGGCAGTGATCCTCACTTCGGGGATGACCAACCGCGCGACCCCACCCGCCGCAACTCGAGCCGCCGTCTCGCGCGCCGAGCTGCGCCCGCCGCCGCGGTAGTCGCGAAAGCCGTACTTGGCGTCGTAGGCATAGTCGGCGTGGCCCGGGCGATAGGCTTGGGCGACTTCCGAATAGTCCTTGCTGCGCTGGTCGACGTTCTCGATCATCAGACTGATCGGCGTTCCGGTGGTGCGGCCTTCGAACACCCCCGAGAGGATGCGGACGGCGTCCGGCTCCTGGCGCTGGGTGGTGAACTTCGACTGGCCCGGCCTGCGCGCGTCGAGGAACGGCTGGATGTCGGCCTCGCTCAGCGCCAGGCCCGGCGGGCACCCGTCGACCACCGCGCCGAGCGCCGGCCCATGGCTCTCGCCCCAGGTGGTGAACCGCAGCAGGCGGCCGAAGCTGTTGACGCTCATGGTGCGCGGCTTTGTCGCCGTCGCGCTGAAAAGTCCACAGCGGCACCGAAGCGCGCGTGCTTCGACAGGCTCAGCACGATCCTTCGACGGGCTCAGGATGAGCGGCGACTGTGCTATCACCCACATCCGCTCGTGCTGAGCTTGTCGAAGCCCGCGCGCGGCGGTTAGAGGTAAGCTCAATTCGCACCCCCGCTCGCCCTGAGCCTGTCGAAGGGCGCGTGCAAACGGTTCGCTCTTCCATGTTCCTCGTCGTCTTCCGCAACCGCAAGCGCGCCGGCTTCGATGCCGCCGCTTATACCGCAGACGCCGAGCGGATGGAGGCGCTGGCCCGAGCCCAGCCGGGTTACCTTTCGTTCAAGAGCTACGTCGCCGAAGATGGCGAGGTCGTCGCACTATCCGAATGGGCCAGCGAGGAGGCCGCGCTCGCCTGGCGCCGCGAGTCCGAGCACGCCGCCGTCCAGGCCCGCGGCCGCGGCGACTACTACGCCGAATACACGCTGTTCGCCTGCGCCGACCCGCGCGTGCACCGCTTTCCCCGATAACGATATGGCGATCGCCCTCTACGGCATTTCCAACTGTGACACCGTCAAAAAGGCGCGCGCGTGGCTCGACCAGCGTGGAATTCCATACGCGGTCCACGACTACAAGAAGCAGGGCGCCGACCCCGGGCAACTCGCGCGCTGGGTCGAGCAGGCGGGGTGGGAGAAGGTGCTGAACCGTGCCGGGACGACCTTCCGCAAGCTCTCGGACGCAGACAAGCAGGGGCTCGACGCTGGCAAGGCCGTCGTGCTGATGGCCGCGCATCCGAGCGCGATCCGGCGGCCGATCGTCGAGCACGACGGTGGGCTGCTGGTCGGGTTCGATCCCGAGGCGTGGGACTGCGTGCTCGGCTGACCGCATGCATCCGCTTCGACAGGAACGTGCGCGCAGCGTTGTCGTTCTACCCATTCGAAGCAGGAGATTACGCATGAAAAACCGCCACATCGGCTACGGCCTTGCCGCCCTCAGCATCGGTCTCGGCACCGTCGAGCTGCTCGCCGGCAAGCGCGTGGCGCGGGCGCTCGGGGTGCCGAAGAGCAGCAAGGTAGTGCGCGGCTTCGGCGTGCGCGAGATCGCAACGGGCGGAGCGCTCCTCGCATCTCCGGCATCGAGCGCCGGCGCGTGGGCGCGGGTCGCCGGCGACGTGCTCGACCTCGCGGCCCTTGGCGCGGCGGCGCGCAAGCCGCGGGCGCGGACCGGCGCGATCGTCGGCGGCCTGGTGTTCGTCGGGGCCGCGCTGCTCGCCGACGTTGCCGCCGGCGTGGCCATGAGCAGCAAGGCCGCTTGAGGCGCATCGAAACAGGGCTCGCGCTGAAGAGGGACGACGTACACCCACTCGTCTTTGCGAGTATGGAAGGCCCGCGGCAATCCAGAGCCTCACTTGTGGCCCTGGATTGCTTCGCTGCGATTGCAATGACGGATTGCCTTCTAGGGCGTGCTGCGGACCCAATCGGAGCAATCAATGGCGGGCGGGTTCCGCCGAACGGCTCGGGCGATGGTGCATGTGCTCGGGCTCGTTGACGAGGTCGTCGAACAGCGCGCGATAGTGGATCATCGCCTGGCGTAAGTCCTCGGTGCTCGCCTCGCCACGCTTGTGCTTGAGCGCGATGTCGTGGGCGGCGCGATAGTTCTCGACGACTTCGGCGTGGTCGACCGAGAGGTCGGCGGCGCGCTGCTCGAAATCGCTGACGGGATAGCCGCGCGCAGCCATCACTTCGCCGAGCAGCACGTCGGCGCGACCGAGCGCCTGTTGGGGATCGTCGACGAACTGTGCCTGGACCTGGCGCCACTCGCCGACGAAGCCCTCACGCTGTGCCGGCGGGAGCGGCTGCAGCGAAAACTCCTCGACCCGCTTCTCGCGCTCGGCGAGCACGGCTTCGGCCTTCGAAGTGCTGCCGACGGCCTTCACCGTACGCTCGTATTCGGAACCGAAGCGATCGTGCAGCGCGCTGCTGCGACGCCGCCGCGACCAGATCAAGCCGCCGCCGATGAGCACGACAACGACGATGATGATGATGGCGATGGCGAGCGGTGACAGGGTCATGGCCTTTCTCCTGGTTCGGCCCCCCTGCTGCCGCGACGGATGCGCAGTCCTCTCAGCCGATCAACCCGGAGGCGGCCCGCGCGTTCCCCAATTCGTCGCAATCAGGCGCGGGTTGCGGTGATCAGATAGTCGAGGGTGAGGTCCTCGGTCAGGTGCAGGCCCTTGCCGGGCGACCAGCCGATGCCCCTGACCGCGCCGACCGTCAGTCCGGCGGCGGTGAGCAAGCTGCGCAGCTCGTCGGGCGTGACGAAATCGTCCCAGCGGTGCGTGCCGCGCGGAATGGCGCCGATCCGTTCGGCCGCCTCGACCATCAGCAGCCGCGAGCGAACCGTGCGGTTGGGGGTCGAGAGCACCAGCAGCCCCTGGGGCGCGAGCGCGGCGGCGAGGGCGGCGACGAACGCGGCCTTGTCGGCGACGTGTTCGAGCACTTCCATGGAAGTGACAAGGTCGTAGCCGGTCGCCCCGAGCGTGGCGATTTCGCCCTGCCGGTAGTCGATCGTAAGCCCCATCGCGGCGGCGTGTTCACGCGCGACGGCGACGTTTTCGGGCGCCGCGTCGATTCCGGTGACCGCGGCGCCGAGCCGAGCGAGTGGCTCTGCGACGAGCCCGGCGCCGCAGCCGACGTCGAGCGCCCGCTTGCCCGCGAGCGGCCGCAGGACTTCGTGCGCGATGCCCCAGTGGGCGTCGATCGCATGGCGGAGGAACTCCAGACGCACCGGATTGAGCTTGTGGAGCATCGCCGAGGAGCCCTTCGGGTCCCACCACTCGGCGGCGAGCCTGCCGAAGTGCGCGGCGTCCTTGGGGCGAATCGTCGTCGCGTTGGTGGTTGCATTGCTCATGGCGCATCCCTAACAGGGCGCCCGCCGCGCGGGGAGGGCCCTGCTGCGCATATCATTCTGACTCGGCGGCGATAGGAGCGCGGCGTTGGCGCGGATCGTGATGAAATTCGGCGGCACCTCGATGGCCGGGACCGAGCGCATCCGCCGGGTCGCCAACATCGTCCGTCGCCAGCAGGCCGCCGGCCACGAAGTCGCCGTCGTCGTCTCGGCGATGGCCGGCGAGACCGACCGCCTTGTCAACTTCTGCCGCGAGGCCAATGCGCTTTACGATCCGGCGGAGTACGACGTGGTCGTCGCCAGCGGCGAGCAGGTCACCGCGGGCCTGCTCGCACTGACACTCCAGGCGATGGGCTGCAAGGCGCGCTCGTGGCTCGGCTGGCAGCTGCCGGTGCGGACCGACGACGCCCACGCCAAGGCGCGAATCGAGCAGATCGATTCCGCGGCCGTGCTCGCCTCGATGGCGGCCGGCGAAGTCGCGGTGATTCCCGGGTTCCAGGGTCTCACCCCAGACCGCCGGTTGACCACGCTGGGCCGGGGCGGCTCGGACACCTCCGCCGTCGCCGTCGCCGCGGCGATCCACGCCGACCGCTGCGACATCTATACCGACGTCGACGGCGTCTACACCACCGACCCGCGGATCGTCGCCAAGGCCCGCAAACTCCACAAGATCACATACGAGGAAATGCTGGAGCTGGCCTCGGTCGGCTCGAAAGTGCTGCAGACGCGCTCGGTCAGCCTGGCGATGAAGGAGCGGGTGCGGGTGCAAGTGCTGTCCTCGTTCATCGACGACGGGGCCCCGCCGGCCGACGCGCTGCCGGGGACGCTGATCGTCGCCGAAGACGAACTGGAAGGAGCGGACATGGAACGCCAGATGATCACCGGCATCGCCGCCGACAAGAACGAGGCCAAGGTCATCCTGACACGCGTCCCCGACCGCCCCGGCGCGGTGGCGCACATCTTCGGTCCGCTCGCAGCGGCCAACATCAACGTCGACATGATCATCCAAAACGTCGGCCGCGAGAGGGGCGAGACCGACGTGACCTTCACCGTGCCCCACGCCGACCTCGCCCGCACCCAGGCGCTGCTCGAGGGACAGAAAGAGGCGATCGGCTTCAATCGGATCATCTCCGACGGCAAGGTCGCCAAGATCAGCGTCGTCGGCGTTGGGATGCGCAGCCATGCCGGGGTCGCCGCGGCGATGTTCAAGGCGCTCGCCGATCGCGGGATCAATATCCAGGCGATCAGCACCTCGGAGATCAAGGTCAGCGTGCTGATCGACGAGGACGAGACCGAGCTCGCCGTCCGCGTCCTCCACACCGCCTACGGCCTCGACGCCCACGACGAGGCGGCCTAGAGCCGCCGCCCACGCTGCTCGGGTGCCATGATGACCAAATATCCCAAGACCACCCACCTGATGCAGCGCGGCGCCGAGTTTTTCGGCTGCGAGCACGCGATCCTTTGCGGAGCGATGAGCTGGGTGTCCGAGCGCCACCTCGTCTCGGCGATCAGCAACGCCGGCGGGTTCGGGGTGATCGCCTGCGGGGCGATGAGCCCGGAGCTGCTCGACGGCGAGATCGCCGGGACCAGGGCGCTGACCGACAAGCCGTTCGGCGTCAACCTGATCACCATGCACCCGCAGCTGTTCGAGCTGATCGAGGTCTGCGTGCGCCACCGCGTCGGCCATGTCGTCCTCGCCGGCGGGATCCCGCCCAAGGGCAGCGTCGAGGCGATCAAGGCCGGCGGGGCCAAAGTGGTCTGCTTCGCCCCGACGCTGGCGCTGGCCAAGAAGCTGCTCCGCTCGGGCGCCGACGCGCTGGTAATCGAGGGCATGGAGGCCGGCGGGCACATCGGGCCGGTCTCGACCTCGGTGCTGGCGCAGGAAATGCTGCCGGTGCTCGGCGAGGATCACTTGCTGTTCGTCGCCGGCGGGATCGGCCGCGGCGAGCTGATCGCCGGCTACCTAGAGATGGGCGCGTCGGGGGTCCAGCTCGGCACCCGCTTCGCCTGCGCCAGCGAAAGCATCGCCCATCCCAAGTTCAAGCAGGCGTTCTTCCGCGCCTCGGCTCGCGATGCGGTGGCCAGCGTTCAGGTCGACCCGCGGCTGCCGGTGATCCCAGTCCGCGCGCTCAAGAACAAGGGCACCGAGCTGTTCACCGCCAAGCAGCGCGAAGTCGCCCAGGCGCTCGATGAGGACGGCATCGCCATGGAAGAGGCCCAGCTGCAGATCGAGCACTACTGGGCCGGCGCGCTGCGCCGCGCGGTGATCGACGGCGACGTCGAGCACGGCTCGCTGATGGCAGGGCAATCGGTCGGGATGGTGACCAAGGAAGAGCCGGTGCCGGAGATCATCGCCACGCTGCTGGCCGAAAGCGAAGCCGCGCTCGAGCGGCGCTGAGGCGCTGCGCGGGTCCTTTCCGGATGCCATGAGCGAAGCCCTCGTCCTCACCCTGTCGTGCCCGGATCGCGTCGGGATCACCGCCCGCGTGACCGGTTACCTTTACGCTCATGGCTGCAACGTGCTCGAGGCGCAGCAGTTCAATGATCCGGAGAGCGGGGCGTTCTTCATGCGCGTCGCCTTCGATCCGCGCCGCGCCGAGGCAGCGGCGGTGCGCGCGGGATTTGCCGCGATCGCCGAGGAATACGCGATGGCGTGGCGCCTGCGCCCGCGGGAGGGCCGGCGCAAGGTGCTGATCCTGGTCAGCAAGTTCGATCACTGCCTGATCGACCTGCTCTACCGCGCGCGTATCGGCGAACTGCCGATGGAGGTGGTCGCGGTCGTCGGTAACCACCCGCGCGAGGCGCTGACGATCTCGCTGACCGAGGACATTCCGTACCACTACCTGCCGGTGACGCGCGAGGCCAAGGCCGACCAGGAAGCGGCGGTGCGCGCGCTGATTGCAGCGACCGGCGCCGAGTTGGTGGTCCTCGCCCGCTACATGCAGGTGCTGTCGGACCCGTTCGCCGCCGAGCTCGCCGGGCGCTGCATCAACATTCACCACTCGTTCCTGCCCGGCTTCAAGGGCGCGCGGCCGTATCACCAGGCGCACGCCCGCGGCGTCAAGATGATCGGCGCGACAGCCCATTACGTCACTGCCGAACTGGACGAAGGCCCGATCATCCATCAGGATGTCGAGACGATCACGCACGCCGACCGGCCCGACGACCTCGTACGCAAGGGCCGCGACATCGAGCGGCGGGTGCTAGCGGAAGCCGTGCGGCTGCACCTGCAGGATCGGGTGCTGCTCAACGGCAGCCGCACGGTGGTGTTCAGGAGCTGAGGAGAGCGGCGATGCAAGTGAACGGAGTCGATCACGTCAACATCGTCACCGACGATATCGAGGGGACGGCGAAATTCTATGAGGCGGTGCTGGGCTTCCGCGCCAAGACCCCGCCGATGGTCATGCCGGGCTTCCAGGGGCGTTGGCTCTGCGACGCCGACGACCGGCCGATCGTCCACCTCCAGGCTTACAACGCCGAGCGCCATGGCGAGCGCAACGGCGCGGCCGGCGGCTCGATCGACCACGTCGCGCTCGCCTGCCGCGGCTTCGACGACATGCTCCGCCGCTGCGCGGAGCTGAACCTCGACCATCGCGTCAACGACCGCCGCTTCGGCGATTTGCGGCAGATTTTCGTGACCGATCCGAACAACGTCTCGCTGGAACTGAACTTCGCGGGCGATTAGGCTTCTGCCCCTCCGTCAGCCGCCTTGGGCTGTATCACCTCGGGGGGAGGGCGCGACGGCCAGCCGCAGCCATCCGCAGGTGCCACGTTGACCAGAGCCACGTTGTTGTGGCAATCGGCGAGCGCCTCCGCAGCTAGGTGTATACCAAGCTGTAAACCGGTGGCGCGCGCCTTTTGAGAACCACGGTTTTCTGCAGGTTTGCGGGTGTAGCTCAATGGCAGAGCAGAAGCTTCCCAAGCTTACGACGAGGGTTCGATTCCCTTCACCCGCTCCATGACTTAGCTGATTTTATCGGCCGCGGCCGCGCTGCTGGATCGGGAGTTCGATCTGGAAGACCTCGTGCAGGAATCGCTCATCGCGTCTGCACGACGGTTTGACTGCGAAAAGCCGCGTAGCTGCCGTAGCTCGCGACCGTGAACGGGACGACGTAGGTGAGCAACATCTTCCAAATGTTGGGGTGCCCGCCTGAAAGAAGCTCGGGGCCTTGGTTTATGCCATTGAGGATCGTGCCTACGAGCAAGGCGACCATCAGCGATCGTCTCGTGGAACGCCACTCAAAGGTTCGTCCCAAAGACTCCCTGCGTGTGGCCATGAGGCGCTTATGGCACGAACCGCAATCATTGTCAGGAATGCTGGTGACGGAGATCCCCGGTTGGGCCGGGTTGATCACGCTGACAGAGTTGGCAAGGAGAACACCGGATTATCGCTCAGTTGAGCAACGCTTCTGAGGTGTAGTGAGCACCAGCACCAGCACCAGCACAACAGGCGCGGACTACCTCAGCACGGCGATGGAGCGGGCGCGCGTCGCCGGGCTATGCCGCCGATCAGGCCGAAGCCGACGATCATCATCACCCATGTCGAGAGCTCGGGCACTACCAGCGCCAACTGGCCGCGGATTTCGCCTCCCGGAAATGCCGTTGAGTGAATGTTCAGATACGATTGGCCAGCGAGCATTCCGGCTTCCAGAGCCGAAAAGGCGCTTGCTACCGTGCCACCGTTATCGGTGATGAACCCTGACCGATAAGACGAGGCGAGTGTCATATCGTAGGTTTGATCCATCACCCCAGCCGTGACCCCAAGAGGAAACCCGGGGAACGAGGGCGTCGTTGTGGCAACGCCAGCGTTCGTGCCAAATGGCGCGCAGCAGTGAATGTGAGAGGCTGTCGAATTGCCGAGGAGCCCTGAAAATACGGTCTGGACGCGCAAAGTGCTTGCAACATCATCGAGCGTCACGAGTGTGCTGCCGGTGCCCGGCGAAGCGACTGCAGGATTTTCCTGCGATCCACTCAGCCCCGCGCTGAAGACATAGACTGCGGCTGTTGCCGGCGCAGAAACGCCCGCTGAGAGTGCCGATAATGCGAGCGCAGCAGCGAGTTTGAACCTCATAGGTAGCCTCCTTAGTAGCCACCGTCATGGTCCGACGCCCGTCCAGAGCGACTCGCCACATCGTGCTATCACATTGGAAAGGCCGGCGCAGCAATCGTTTGGCATTTGTCCCCAGCGATATGACCGAGGAGATCTGAGGGGTTGAGCCAGAGCGCAGCAAGGAGCTTACGCGGGCGGTCACCAGCGTCCTTTACGCTCCTGAATTCCTCTATCGGCTGGCGGGGAGGCGACCTGCTGGTGTGGGACAACCGCCTACTCCACCTCGATCGTTATGGAACCGGTGACTTGCGGCTGGGTGAAGTTCCCGAGCCGGACTTGCGTGAGCGCGACGTATTGGTTCAGGTCAATTGCGCGATCGTAAACCCGTTCTACGCGAAGATCAGGAACGGTGAGTTGAAGGCCATCCTGCCCTACCGGCTACCGCTCATCCTGGGCAACGATGTGGCGGAAGTCGTCGTCCGCGTCGGCCCTAAGGTGCGAACGTTCAAGCCCGGTGACGAGGTCTATGCGCGGCCGAATCAGACCTATTCGGCGCTGACTGAGCGGAGCGGATGGACGGCTGGGGCGGTGCGGCCGTGCGCTGCGCCGATTTGCGCCAGGGTGGCGGCGGCAAGTGGGCTGCAGAACCTGATCCCGACGCGGTCGCCGTCGGTCCAGCGGAC
>JAEKKO010000185.1 GCA_019510335.1 Novosphingobium sp.
ACCCGCCGGCAAGCGTGAGATCGCGCGCGCCTTCAAGCTCCAGGGGCAGGAGAAGATCCAGCTCAAGGCGCTGCTCAAGGACATGGCCGACGAGGGCCTGATCGACGGCAAGCGCACCGCGTTCCACCGCATGGGCGGCGTGCCGCGCGTCACCGTTCTGCGCGTCGTCGACATCGAGGACGGCCAGGCGATCGCCGTGCCCGATAGCTGGGCGCCCGACGACGCCACGCCGCCGCCGCGGCTGAGGCTGGTCGAGAAGGGCCGCGGCAGCGCGCTCCGCAAGGGTGACCGCGTGCTCGCGCGCACCGAGGAGGTCGGCTCGGGCTGGAAAGCCCACCCGATGAAGAAGCTCCCCGCCATGGCCGACCAGCTGCTCGGCGTGGTCGAGATCGACGGTGCGGGGAAGGGCTGGCTCGCCCCGGTCGACAAGCGGCTGCGCAACGCGACGCCGATCGCCGATCTCGGCGGGGCTGAGCCGGGCCAGCTCGTGCTCGCCGAGCCCGTCAGCAAGAGCCCGCGCGCCGGGGTCAAGGTCACCGAAGTGCTCGGCGATCCCCTGGCACCGCGGGCGTTCAGCCTGATCGCCATCCACAAGCACGGCATCCCGAACGTCTTCGGCGAGGAGGTGCTGGCGGAAGCCCAGCTCGCCGCCAAGCTGCCGCTCAGCGAGGCCAAGCGCGAGGACCTCCGCCACCTCCCCATCGTCGCCATCGACCCCAGCGACGCGCGCGACCACGACGACGCGATCTGGGCCGAGCCCGACGATGACCCAGCCAATGAGGGCGGCTTCCGCGCGCTGGTCGCCATCGCCGACGTCTCGTTCTACGTCCGCCCCGGCGGCACGCTCGACCGCGAGGCGCGGAAGCGCGGCAATTCGGTCTATTTTCCCGACCGCGTCGTGCCGATGCTGCCCGAAGTGCTCTCGGCCGACGTCTGCTCGCTGCGCGCCGGCGAGGACCGCGCGGCGATGGCCTGCCACCTGACGATCGACGCCGAGGGCAAGGTCAAGGACTGGAGCTTCACCCGCGCGATCGTGCGGATCGCTGAGGTCATCGCCTACGAGGATGCCCAGGCGCGGATCGATGCCGGTGCGGCGGGCGAGAACCTCCAGAACCTCTGGGCCGCCTGGCGCGCGCTGACCAAGGCGCGCCATGTGCGCGATCCGCTGGCGCTCGACCTGCCCGAGCGCCGCGTCATGCTCGACGAGAAGGGCCGGATCGCCGAGATCCGCCTGCGCGAAAGCCTCGACGCGCACCGCGTGGTCGAGGACTTCATGATCGCTGCCAACGTCGCCGCGGCCAAGGCGCTCGAAAGCAAGGTCGCGCCCGTGGTCTACCGGCTGCACGAGCCGCCGAGCCGCGAGAAGCTGGTCGCGCTCAAGGACTATCTCTCGACCTTCGACAAGAAGCTGGCGCTGGGCCAGGTGATCACGCCGAGCCTGTTCAACCGCCTGATCAAGGACGTCGCCGACGAGGCCGAGAAGGCGCTGATCATGGAAGCCGTGCTGCGCAGCCAGACCCAGGCCTATTACGGGCCCGCCAATGTCGGCCATTTCGGCCTGGCGCTGGGCAGCTATGCGCATTTTACCTCGCCGATCCGCCGCTATGCCGACCTCCTGGTGCACCGCGCGTTGGTCGATGCCTTCGGCCTCGAGCAGCCGGCGCCGAAAGGCAGCTTGCCGCCGGCCTCGGGCCTGTCCGAGCGCGACCGCGCCGACCTGGTCCGCGTCAGCGAGGCGATCAGTGACGCCGAGCGCCGCGCCATGGCGGCCGAGCGCGAGACGATCGACCGCTATGTCGCGGCCTGGCTCTCGGTGCGCGTCGGCGAGATTTTCGAGACGCGCATCACCGGCGTGCAGAAGTTCGGCTTCTTCGCCACGATCATCGGGCTGGGCGGCGACGGGCTAGTGCCGGTCTCGACGCTCGGCGCCGAACGCTTCCACTATGACGAGAAGACCCAGGTGCTCGAAGGCGAGCAGAGCGGCACGCGCTATGCCATCGGCGACCGGTTGCGGCTGAAGCTGGCCGAGGCCAACCCGCTGACCGGCGCGCTCAAGTTCGAGCCCGAGCACGGCGCCGGCGCGCGCATCGAAGCGCGCGGCAAGCCGCAGCCGTCAACCGCGAAGCGCAAGGGCGGGCACCTGGTGGGCCGGCGCGGGCGGCCGGCGAACGTGCGGCATCAGGGGAAGCGGAAGTAGGCGCGACCTTAGCGCCTGTGCTTCGACAAGCTCAGCATGAGCGGGTCTTGGTTTATAGCTGAGTTCCGCTCATCCTGAGCTTGTCGAAGGATCATGCCAAGCCTGTCGAAGCACGCGCGATCCGCCAGCGACTAACTCACCCGGTCGATATCCTCATTGCTCAGTCCGCCCGGGATGACGAAGACCGGGCAGGGCAGGTGCGACACGTGTGCGCCGGTGAAATGGGCGACCAGCGGGCCGGGGCCGCCGTCCTTGGCCGTGCCGAGCACGAGCGCCGAGACCTCGGGATGCTCGGCCAGATAGTCGCGCACGACTTTCTCGGCCTCGCCCTGGATCACCGAGATCACCGGCATCCGCCCGCTTTCCGACAAAAGGCTGCCGGCCGCCGCGGTCACCAGGGCTTCGGCGCGGGCGCGGGCCTCTTCCTCGATCGTCGCCTGGACCCCGGCGAAGGCGTTGAACGGCTGCGGCGCGACCATGGCGAGCAGGTGCACGGTGCCGTCGGTCTTGGCCGCGCGCCGCGCGGCGAAGCGCAGCGCGGTCAGCGCCTCTTCGCTCTCGTCGATGATCACCAAATAGACGCGCATCGTCCCATTCCCCCCGCCGATGCGATATCCGTCACATTCGCGATCTACGCAAGGTTCTTGCCCCAAGGTTCTTGCCCAAACCGGGCAATTTGGCCAAGGACGGGACGAGCACCGCCGAGGACCCGACGCACCATGCCTATCGAGATCAAGATGCCGGCGCTCTCGCCGACCATGGAAGTCGGCAAGCTCGCCAAATGGCTGGTCAAGGAAGGCGACGAAGTCCATTCGGGCGACATCCTCGCCGAGATCGAGACCGACAAGGCGACGATGGAATTCGAAGCCGTCGACGAAGGCACGATCGCCTCGATCGCCGTGGCCGAGGGCAGCGACGGGGTGAAAGTCGGCACGGTCATCGCCACGCTGGCGGGCGAAGACGAGGATGCCAGCTCCCCCGCGAAGGCGGGGGCCTCAGGCAATGACACGCAGCCTTCCGCTCAGCCGCCTGAGACCCCCGCCTCCGCGGGGGATCACGAACCCAAAGCCCCGGCACCCACTCCCGCGCCGAAAGCAGTCGCGCCCACAGCAACCCAGGCCCAGGAGGGACGTATCCTCGCATCACCACTCGCCAAGCGCCTCGCCGCCGAAAAGGGCGTCGACCTTTCCGCCCTGACCGGCAGCGGCCCGCACGGCCGCATCGTCAAGGCCGACATCGAAGGCGCCAAGGGCGGCACGGCAAAACCTGCGAACGATCAGGCCAAGGCCGCTGCACCTACGGCGACGCCGGCTCCCGTCGCCGCGCCCGCCGCGGCTGGGAAGCCCGCCAGCGTCGACATGGCGCCCGAAACCCGCCAGCTGCTCGATGACCGCATCCCGCACACGGTCGAGAAGCTCTCGGGCATGCGCAAGACGATCGCCAGGCGGCTCACGGAATCGATGCAGCAGGCGCCGCATATCTATCTC
>JAEKKO010000186.1 GCA_019510335.1 Novosphingobium sp.
TCGGCGCCCGCCCTGCTGCCCGAGTAATGCGCGACGACCGTCGCGCCGTCGCGGGCGAGCCTGAGCGCGATGGCCCGGCCAATGCCGCGGCCACTGCCCGTGACGAGCGCAATCTTCCCTTCGAGCGGCGCCATGCTTCCCCCTCTTTCACGGATGGTCTTGCGGCTGTGGCGCCGCGCAGATGCTTACTCGGCCGCGATGCTGAGCGCGAGGTCGTGCGCGGCCGCGGGGCGCTGATCGATCACCCAGCGGACGTTGCGGCGCAGCGGCTCGATCCCGTCGTGCGGCATGCCCGGCGGGAGCTGGTGCATGTCGTGGAAGATCTGCAGCGGATCGCCGCCGGCGAGCGGCACCATCCGCTGCACTCCGGCCAGAGCGAACCCATCGAGCAGCCGGTCGCGCACCGCTTCGGGATAGACTCCGACCGTCTGGGTGGTGTCGTCGCACCATTTGACGACCTCCTCGAGGCGGGAGACGGGAACGATGTTGACCACCCGGTTGCTGAGCTTGTCGTAGAAGTCGACGCGGTCGGAGAACTTCGAGATCACCACTCCGCCGGTCAGCGTGTCGCCTTCGACATGATAGAAGTCATCCTCGTCGACGATCGCGTCCATCTCCGCTTCGAGGTCCTTGTTCGGCATCTCGACCGCCGTCGAGATCACCTCCGGCAGCTTCGGGTAGGCGGCGATGATCTTGCGGCCGAGCTGGACAAGCTTGTCGATCGACTGGTCGTCGGTCTCGCTCTCGACATAGACGATCCGGGTGTTGGCGCAGGCGGTCTGGTTGTAGAAACCGACGATCACCGCGATCCCGAGCGCCGCCTCGTCCATCGCTGTCTCGCTCTCCAGCGCTTCGGCGCCGATCAGCGACATCGAGTACTTCGGGTTCAGCGCGGTCAGGTCGATGCCGGGCGAGAGGAACTTCTGAATGTGCTTGACCGAGCTCATTCCGCCCCAGGCGGTGATCTTGTCGATCCGGCTGGTGCGGACGATCTGCGAGTCCATGAACTCGTCGCCGCCTTTCCAATAGGCGACGGCGAGGTGCTTGACGACCGGGTGCGAAGCGTCGAGCTCGATCATGGTCCGGGCGATCGCATTGGCGGTCAGCGGATCGTTCGAAGGGGTCTTGATCAGGATATCGGACTTGGTCAGCGCCCCGCGGATGATCGTCAATCCCGCGACCACGGGCACGTTGCCGGCGGTGATGTGCAGCTGGCGCGTGCCGACGGCGCGGACGCGGACGTTGTCGTACGGCGCATCGCCCGGGACCCAGCCATCGAGATAGCGCACACCAATGGTTTTCTCGACCTGGGCCGCCACCGCATCCCCTTCGAACATCCCCGGCAGGCCATCGTAAACGCCGCGCAGGATCGGCTCGGCCAAGCCTCCGGCCTTGAGCGCCACATCGAACGACTGCTGCAGCCACGGGTTGTCGTCGAGCCACAAGCGCTTGCCGAGGGCGTCGAGGAACTCAATGATCGCTGCCATTCTCATGTCGTTGAGATCGGCGAGAAGCGCGGTGTTGCCGAGCACAAGGTCATGAATGTGCTGGTGCGGATCGGGCGATGCGAAATCTGCCCCGCCGCGGCCCTTGTACTCGACGCGGTCGTCCTCTGCCGGGAGGATGATGCGGCCGCGCGCGACGATTGGGATCTGGAGAATGTCGTTGCTCATCAGGCGTCTCCCGAAACGAACTGCATGAAATCGTTGTACGCCTCGGCGGTGCCGGCGCAGGTGATCTTGTCGTCGCCGCCTTCCATCTCGTGGAAGCGCGTGATCTCGGGGCCGATCCGCGGGCCCTTCCAGCCGCAGGCGCAGTCCTCTTCCCAATAGATCGTGACCTGGTCGCCCGAGATGAACCCGCCCCAGTAGGTCTCGGCCATGAGGTCGAAGAAGGCGTAGCGGCCGGTCTGCGAGCCCTTGCGCGGGAGCAGCTTCATGTCGCGGTCGAACAGCAGCGGGATTGTGTGCGGCATGATGTGGAAGTGCTCTTGCGAGCAGCGCGGCGACATCCCCATGACTTCCGACATGCCGTAGAACATGCCGATCGTCTCGATCCCGAAGTAGTCGCGGACGAAGCCTTCCCAGTCCGCGGGCGGATCCTTGAGGCCCTTCATCCCGCCGCCGGTCATGATGAATGAGCCGGCGCCGAACTCGGGCTTGAGGCCCTTGGCGATGCCGCTGCGCGCGGTCTTGATGAGGTCGCCGAAGCTTCCGCCGAGCTTGACCCGCTGGCCCCGGAATTCCTCGAACAGGGTGAAGAACCAGCTCTCGATGTCCTGCTCGCGACGCTTGCCCTGGGCGATCAGGTCGTCGCGCGCCTTGAGCAGCGAGGGGTCGAGGCCGAGCTGCTCGAGCTCGCCGCGGTCCTCCGCCGCCTGCATCCGCGCCGCCAGCGACAGCAGGTCCGACGAGATGTGGCCGCTGTACAGCGTGTGGTAGTGCTCGGGGCCACCTGCTGCGGGGATGTTGAAGAGACCGAGCATCTTCATCATCATCTGATGCCCGCCGCGGTAGCCGGGGAAGAACGTCTCTACTTTGTCGGTGTAGGGATCGACGCCGGTGGTCGCCCGCTGCCCCTCGTAGTACGAGCGCTGCCAGGCTGGGAACTCGACTTGCGAGCGCGGGACGAAGCTGAGCTTTCCGGTGGTCCCCGACGAGTGGCCGATGAGCATGCCGAAATCGTCGAGCCGGTCGAGCCACTGGTCGACCATGGTGACGCCGTCGAGATCGACCTGCGACAGGTCATGCGTGGTGAGCCGTCCCAGCCAGGCGTTGAGCTTACGGATGTCGCGCTTCTCGATCAGCGCCAGCGGGTAGCTCTTGTAAACGCGGTGATCGAACAACAGCGGCAGCGCGTCCTCGAGGCTGTCGACGCGGGAAACGCCCTCACGCCTCGCCAACTTCTCGAGCGCCGCGACCGAGGTCGAGAACTTGTCGAACTGCAGCTTGAGCGCGGCGAGCTGGAGCTCCTCGACCTCGCGCCAGCTCAACTCGTATAGCGGCTCATAGCCACGATCGAGCCACTTGCCCGGCGCTTCGGGCGAAAGGGTCGGCTTCTCCAGGACGGCTTCGGTCATCGTCAGGCTCCCACGGGTGTGCTGGCCGGCTGTTCCGCAGACGCCGGAGTGAAATGGATCGGCAGGGACTCGATTCCCCAGACGCCGGGAAAGCGGCGCCAGGTCACCTCGCCGGCGATGACGCCCAAGGAAGTGCGCGAGCTGCTGTTCTTCCTGTTCGGCGCCGGATACGACACGTCCAAGAACCAGAAATGCCTTGAGCTATCGCCGGTCATCCAGCGGCGACCAGCAGATTGGCATTGTGCAGGTCTTCGCCGACGGTGTCGGCCGGGTACTGTTCGAGATACGTGAAGCGGGTGCAGGTGACGCGCTGTAGCGTCCGCGCGCCTTCGCCGACCGCCCCGCGCGCGTGCTGGAGGGCCATGTTGTCCCACACCACCAGGTCGCCCCGGCGCCAGTCGTGGTCGTACACGGCAACATCGACGTAGAGATACGAAAACAGCTCACTGAGCAGGGCATCGCTGTCCGCCTCGGACAGGCCGATGATGCAGGCGGTCATGTTCTCGTTGACGAACAGGTACGGGCGGCCGGTGCCCTCCTGGGTGCGGACCACCGGGTGGACCGTGCACAAGTCGCCGGCCTGAAGATCCTCGA
>JAEKKO010000187.1 GCA_019510335.1 Novosphingobium sp.
GGGAGCAATCGTTTGCCGGCTCGCACCCGCCGCTGCAAATCCTCCTCGAGCCGGCGTCGGTGTCGCCGATGGAAGGCGAGCTGCAGCTCCGGTTCTGCTTTCGCACGAGCAGCTTGTTCACGCTGACCTTCAGCCTTGTCCCGAAAGGCATCCTGGGTTCGACCATGGATGCGATCGTTATCGGCGGGGTGCAGGGTGGCTATCGCTGTCGCGTCGAAATCCGTGAGGCCGCGAAACTGAACGGCGAGATTTCGCCCGCGGCGATGCTGGTCCTGGCTGTACGGGCTCTGGCACGCGTGCTCAACGTGACCGAGCTGATTGCGGTCGGGGAACAAGAGCAGATCGCGATGGCTTACGCGTCTCACAAGATCAAACTCGATTACGGGCAGTTCTGGCTCGATGCCGGGGCGACCACCGTCGGACGGGTTTACCACGTGCCGGTCGATCCAGTGGAAAAGCCGCTGGTGGAGACGCCGCTGACTCACCGTTCGCGGACGCGGCGGAAGCGGGAACGCCGCAAGGCGCTGTCGCATGCGATCGAGCAGCAGCTTGCGCTCCTGTTCCTCGGCGCACCTGTTTCCACGCGCGTGATCCCGACCATGGTGGCAAGCTTCGCCTGATGTGAGCTACGCCGTTTCAGGCAGAATGGCTGTCCATCTGCCGCAGGATCGTGCCGGCGGTGCGCTCCATCATTCGCTTCTTCTCGTCGAGGCTGGAGCGGCGGCCGAGACCGACGGTGTGGCCGCGATCGATTCCGCCGGCGTCGAACGGGGGGAGGAACGTGGCGGTGACGCCCATGTCTTCAAGCCGCTTGTAGTCGTCGGCGCCGCGGTTCGGGTCGATCGGCAGGATCGGGACGATCGTCTCGAACGGCTCGCCGGCGCGGGGGCTGTCGGCGCGCAGGGCGTTCAGCTCGGCGATCAGGCCGGGAATCTCGTTCATCGAGTGGCCGGGGCCGACATAGCCGTCGCACAGCATCGCCGCGCGGCGGAACGCGGCCGGGCTCTTGCCGCCGCAGTAGAACGGCACCGGCCGGTTCGGAACCGGGCGCATCTCGATCTCGTCGAACTGGAAGAACTGCCCGTGGTGCGAGACCACGCCGCCCGTCCATAGCTTGCGCATGACCTCGATCATCTCGTCGGTGCGCTTGCCGCGGGTGTGGAAGTCGACGCCCATCGCGTCGAACTCCTCCTTCTGCCAGCCGACGCCGAAGCCGACCGTCACCCGGTCGTTGCTGATCAGCGCGCACGTGCCGGCCTGCTTGGCCACTTCGATCGGATTGCGCAGCGGCAGCAGGTAGACCGAGGAGGAAAAGCGCAGGGTGCTCGTCACCGCCGCCATCGCCGCGAACGAGCTCCACACGTCCGGATAGTCGTAGTCGAGCGCGTGGTTCATCTTGCCGTCTTCGGTGTATGGATAGTGCGAGCCGGTCTTGCGGGTGAGGAACAAGTGCTCGGAGTTGATCACGCCGTGGAAGCCGGCCTGCTCGGCGAACCTGGCGATCTCGACGAGCTGGTCGGCCTCGGCCCAGGAAATGCTCTGCCAGAATTTCATGTGGCCTCTCCCGCGGTGATCGCCGGCGGTGATAAGCTGAAGCCCAGCCGATCGGAAAGGGAGCGCGAGCCATGGCCGACCTCGAAACTGCATTGACCGCCACGGCGGCGCGGCGCCTCAACCACGTCGAGTTTCGCCTCGGAAGCCGAACCTGAGCAGCTGGAGATATGGACCGACGTCATCAGCACCGGCCTGCTGGCGTTGGGCCAGCAGATTGAATTGCAGGCTTATGAGTAACTCAGTCTAGCGCTTCGACCGCCAACCCGAAAGCGATCGCGGCATCGGCCATTCCCCGGTCAAGGGTAGCCACCGAGTATCCGCCGAGGGAAGCAACCGCCAGGTGAAGCGCGTCCCCGGCACGAAGGCCAAGCTCCACCTGATCCGTGAATGTCGCAGCCAACTCGAACGCGGCGGCCGCAACCGGGACGACCACTAGATTTTGCTCGAGCAACCGGTGCCACAGGTTCAGCACTTCGGTGCGGTTCTCGAGTGAAATCGCTCCGGAACGGACCTTGAGCGAAAGCGCGCTTGAAACCTCCGTCACGGTCCACCCGCTCACTGCCAGTGGCTCGGCCGATTGGCGGGACTTCCACGTCAGCACGCGCTCAGTTTCAGCTTCCGGGAGGAGCGAGGCAACGAGCAGTGAGGTGTCGCAATAGATCATCAGAAGCGGTCGGTATCCCGCATTCGCCGCACGAACTCCCCAGCACTCTCTCGTTGAAAGGGCAGTCTGGCGTGCAGCCGTCGCAGTGCTTCCACGTCGATCGGCAGCTTCTGATCGGTAATCGGCGTAAGCTTGGCGACTGGCTTGCCGCGCCGCAGGATTTCGACCGTCTCTCCGGCCTCGACCCGGTGGACCAATTCGCTGAGCCGCGCCTTAGCATCGGCGAGATTGATGGCGTCCATTCCTTTGGCTCCTGACCAACTATATGACCATAATGCCATCGTTCGGTTGGCTAGGCAACGGAGCCCTATTCTCCCTCACGCATCGATCAGCTCCGGGTCGAGCTCGCCCGCGCGGTTCTGGATGAACATGAAGCGGTGCTCGGGGTTGCGGCCCATCAGGCGGTCGACGAGGTCCTTGACCGCGGCGCGACCTTCGTACTCGGGGGGTAGGGTGATGCGCAGCAGCGAGCGGCTGGCGGGCGACATCGTCGTCTCGCGTAGCTGCTGCGGGTTCATCTCGCCGAGGCCCTTGAAGCGGGCGACCTCGACTTTCTTGCCCTTGAAGGTGGTTGCCTCGAGCTCGGCCCGGTGCGCGTCGTTGCGGGCGTAGGCGCTGGTTGCGCCGGCAGTCAGGCGGTAGAGCGGCGGCTGGGCGAGGTAGAGGTGCCCGCGGCGGACGACCTCGGGCATCTCCTGGAAGAAGAACGTCATCAGCAGCGTGGCGATGTGGGCGCCGTCGACATCGGCGTCGGTCATGATGACGATGCGGTCATAGCGCAGCGCGTCGGGATTGCAGTCCTTGCGGCTGCCGCAGCCGAGCGCGAGCAGCAGGTCGGCGATCTCCTGGTTGCCGCGGATCTTGTCGGTCGTGGCGCTGGCGACGTTGAGGATCTTGCCGCGGATCGGCAGGATCGCCTGGGTCTTGCGGTCGCGCGCCTGCTTGGCGCTGCCGCCGGCGCTGTCGCCCTCGACAATGAACAGCTCGGTCTCGCCGTTGCCTTCGCCCGAGCAGTCGGTGAGCTTGCCCGGCAGGCGCAGCTTGCGGGCGTTGGTCGCGGTCTTGCGCTTGATTTCGCGCTCGGCTTTGCGCCGCAGCCGCTCGTCCATCCGCTCGAGCACGTGGCCGAGCAGGGCCTTGCCGCGCTCCATATTGTCGGAGAGGAAATGGTCGAAGTGGTCGCGCACCGCGTTCTCCACGAGGCGCGCGGCCTCGGGCGAGGTCAGGCGGTCCTTGGTCTGGCTCTGGAACTGCGGCTCGCGCATGAACAGCGAGAGCATGATCTCGCTGCCGGTGATGATGTCCTCGGGCGCGATGTCCTTGGCGCGCTTCTGCCCGACCAGATCGGCGAAGGCGCGGATGCCCTTGGTCAGGGCGGCGCGCAGGCCCTGCTCGTGGGTGCCGCCGTCGGGCGTCGGAATGGTGTTGCA
>JAEKKO010000095.1 GCA_019510335.1 Novosphingobium sp.
GCCGGGCTGACGATCACCTTCGCCCGCGAGCTCGGCGGCGACGGCATCCGCGTCAACGCCATCTCGCCGGGCCTGATCCTGACCGAGACGATCCGCGCCGAGCTGCCCGAGGCGACCAAGGCGCGGGTCAAGGCGATGCAGCTGATCGGCGCCGACGGCGACGAGTCCGACATCGTCGAGGCCATGCTCTACCTGACCTCGCCGGCGGCGCGGTTCGTCACCGGCGAGACGCTGCGGGTCACTGGCGGGATGGCGGCGGGGGTCTGAGCGGCGCGGCGCGGCTCGCTTTCCTACAGGGCCGCGATCTGCCAGAAGCCCGCGACTTGTGATGTCACATACGCGCGATGATCGAGAAGTTCGCGAAGATGGCTGGGGGAGTGGAACAGCTGTGACCGAGCCTTTCGTGCGACCCGACGTGCGCGCCTTCCTCGACCAGCTCGAGGCGGTCCTCGACGATGCGAGGGACCTGGCTTCGGCCCTATCGCTGGCTCGGGCGATGCTCAACGAGTTCGCGGGATGAGCGCCGAAACGATCGCCGCGATCGAAGCGCGCATCGCCGAGCTCGAGGCGAGGTCGGCCGTTGCCGAGCTGGTCTATGCTTACGCCGAAGCCATCCGTCTGCGCGACCCCGACGCGTGCCGGGCACTGTTCATGCCCGACGCGTGGTTCGAGGTCCGCCACATCGACCCGCGGGACCCCGCCGTCGACACGCTGGTGCGGCGGACCGAAGGCGTCGAGGGCATCGTCGGGTCCGGCATCACAGCGACCGGGCCGAACATGTGGCCGATGATCCACGGCGTGCGGGTCGAGGTCGATGGCGACAATGCCCGCGCCTCGTCCGTCTTGGCGGCGGCGATGTTCCCGCAAGGGCGCCAGATCATCGGCGAGTACCGCGACGAATTTCGGCGCACTGCGGACGGCTGGCGCTTCACCTCGCGCACCTTCCGGATCATCGGCGATTCGACGGGGGCTTACGCCGCCGAGGCGGGCTGCTAGCCATGGGCTTTGCACACTGGTGGGACGAGACGGTCGTGCCCAAGATCGTGCGCTGCGGCTGCGCGATGGAACCGATCATGGCACTTAGGCGCGATGTGGTCCCGCTCGCGCATGGCCGGGTGCTCGAGCTCGGCTGCGGGGGCGGGATCAATCAGCCGCTCTACGATCGCGCGCGCGTGACCAGCTTCGCCGGGATCGACCCGTCTCCCAGGCTGCTCGACCATGCCCGGTCCGAGGCGGCGGCCGTCGGCTGGGACGCCGACATCTGCGACGGCCGCGGCGAGGCGATCCCGTTCGACGACGCCATCTTCGATTCGGTGGTCTGCACGTTTACGCTGTGCTCGGTCGGCGATCACCGCCAAACCCTGGCCGAGCTGCGACGCGTCCTGCGTCCGGGCGGGATGCTGCTTTATGCCGAGCACGGCCGCGCGCCCGACCCGAAGCTCGCCCGCTGGCAGGAGCGGCTCGATCCGCTGTGGAGCCGGGTATTCGGCAACTGCCACCTGTCGCGGCCGGTGACCTCGGCAATCGCCGCCGCCGGGCTTGAGCCCGAGCCGCTCGGCCAACGCTACGGTGACACCGGCATCAAGATCGCCAGCTGGATGGAGTGGGGCAGGGCGGTCAAGCGAGGGTAGGAGCGGCTCTCTTGCGGTCACACGGAGACGGACAGCAATGAACAGACAGGCGCATGTACTCGTTTACGGGCTGGCGATGGCCGCCGTGATCGTCGCTGTCGACGTCGTCTTCTTCAGAAACAGGTTTTGGGAGCGGCTGATCGCGAACATCGGAATCGTGCTGGTGTTCGCCGCGTTCTACCTCCGCTTCCTCAAGCACCCCTGAACGGGGACTCCTGGCGACAGCAAATTTCGCGCCTCGTCAGCACTGGTCGGGCTCGACCCCATCATCCTTCGCCCTGTTCAGGTGAGGGACAATGGGGTGATTCAGGGACTTGCCGGCTGCGTCAGGCGCCGAAGGTGCGCTGCCACCAGCCGCGGCGCGGTGGCTCCCCCGGCGCCGACTCGCCCGACTCGGCAAAGGCCGGCTCGGCGTGCGGGTTTGCCGGCGCTTCGGCTTCGGCCTCGGGCGTTGGCTCCGAGGGTGCGGCGGTGAGCTCGGCGACTTCGGCCCCAGCCGGGGAAGTCTTGCGGCGGGTGCGCTTGGGCTTTTCCGCCGCGGGTTCGGCCGCGCCGGCTGCAGCTTCGCCCTCGGTCGGCGCAGCCTTGCGGCGGGCGCGCCTGGGCTTGGCCGGAACCTCCGCGTCGGCGGCGGCCGCTTCGGGCTGCTCGGCAACGACTTGCTCCGCCATCGGCTCCGCCGCAGCCTTGCGGCGACCGCGGCGCTTGGGCGCGGCTGGCTCGGCGGGCGTTTCGCCGAGCAGCGCATCGGCAGTGCCTTCACCGGCTGCGGCGGCGGCGAACTCGGCTTCCGCCTGCGGTTCGTCGGCCGGCATCCCTTCGGGCAGCTCGCTCGCGGCTGCGCTCACGGTTTCGAGCGCGGCCTCGTCGCGGCCACGGCCTCCGCGCCTCCGACGGCCGCGGCGGCGGCGCTTGCGCGGGCCTTCGCCATCGTCGTCGTTGGCAGCGCCCGAGGGTGCGGTTGGGGCGGCGGCGGTAGCCGATTCGGCGCGATCCTCGGCGTCGTCGGCTTCGCGCGGAGCTTCGGCGACTTCGTCGCCACGGTCGCGGCCGCGACCACGGCGGCGGCGGCGGCGCGAGTGGCCGTGTTCGTCGCGGCCCTCATCGCCACTTTCGCGCGCTTCACTCTCTTCTTCGTCCTCGTCCTCGTCCAGATCAAAGGCTTCGTCTTCCTCCGCGAGCTCGGGCTCGACCAGCGGCTCGAACCGCGGGACGAATTCGGGCCTCGGTCCGGACGAGGCGACGCGCATCTTGGCGCCCTCGTTCTCGCCCTCGGGCAGGACTTCGACCTGGACCCCGTAGCGCGATTCGATCTCGCCGAGATCGGTGCGCTTGGCGTTGAGCAAGTAGACCGCGGCCTCGGTGCTGGCGAACAGCGAGATCAGGCTGCCCTTGCCCTTGGCGGCTTCGTCCTCGATCAGCCGTAGCGCGGTCAGGCCGGCGCTCGACGCGGTGCGCACCAGGCCGGTGCCGTCGCAGTGCGGGCAAGAGCGGGTGCTCGCCTCGAGCACGCCGGTGCGCAGGCGCTGGCGGCTCATCTCCATCAGCCCGAAGCTCGAGATGCGCCCGACCTGAATGCGCGCGCGGTCGTTCTTGAGCGCGTCCTTCATCGCCTTCTCGACCTTCCGGACGTTCGATCCGTACTCCATGTCGATGAAGTCGATGACCACCAGCCCGGCCATGTCGCGCAAGCGCAGCTGACGGGCGATCTCGCGCGCCGCTTCGAGGTTGGTGTTGAGCGCGGTCGCCTCGATCCCGTGCTCCTTGGTGGCGCGGCCCGAGTTGATGTCGATAGAGACCAGCGCCTCGGTCGGGTTGATTACCAGGTAGCCGCCCGACTTGAGCTGGACGACCGGCTCGTACAGCGCGGCCAGCTGGTCCTCGGCGCCGTAGCGCTGGAACAGCGGGACCGGGTCGGCATAGTGCTTCACCCGGCGCGAGTGGCTCGGCATCAGCAGCTTCATGAAGTCGCGAGCGGCGCGGTAGCCGGCCTCGCCCTCGACCACGACTTCCTCGATGTCGCGGTTGTAGATGTCACGGATCGCGCGCTTGATCAGGTCGCTGTCGGAATGGATCACCGCCGGCGCGCTCGACTTGAGGGTGCGCTCGCGGATCTCGTCCCACAGCCGGGCGAGATAGTCGAAATCGCGCTTGATCTCGGTCTTGGTCCGCGACAGCCCGGCGGTGCGGACGATGCAGCCCATCGCCTTGGGCAGCTGGAGCTCCCCGATGATCGCCTTGAGCCGCTTGCGGTCGGCGGCCGAGCTGATCTTGCGGCTGATGCCGCCGCCGTGGCTCGAGTTCGGCATCAGCACGCAATAGCGCCCGGCGAGGCTCAGGTACGTGGTCAGCGCCGCGCCCTTGTTCCCGCGCTCTTCCTTGACGACCTGGACCAGCAGCACCTGGCGCCGCTGGATGACGTCCTGGATCTTGTAGCGCCGGCGCAGGGCCATGCGCTTGGCCCGGAGCTCGTCGACCTCGCGGGTCTGGGCGCGGTTGCCCTGGCGGCGGCGGCCGCGGCGCTGGCGGTCGTCCCGCTCGTCGCGGTCCTCGCGATCGCCGTCGTTGTCGCCGGCCTCGTCGGCTTCGTCGCGGGCGTGGTCGAACCCGTTTTCGACGTGGCCGCCCTCGATCGTCGCGACCTGGTCTTTCTCGCTGGTGTCGATCTCGGTGACGCCGTCATCGCCGGCAAGATCATCAGCGAGGTCCTCGCCGAGATCGTCGTCACCGATGAAGTCTTCCTCGCCCTCGGCGGCGGCCCGCAGCGCGGCCTCCTCCTCGGCATGGGCGGCTTCCTCGGCGAGCAGGCGCTCGCGATCTTCCTTGGGGATCTGGTAGTAGTCGGGGTGGATTTCGCTGAACGCGAGGAAGCCGTGGCGGTTGCCGCCGAAATCGACGAACGCCGCCTGAAGCGATGGCTCTACGCGGGTGACTTTGGCGAGGTAGATGTTGCCCTTGATCTGCTTGTGATCGGCAGATTCAAAGTCGAACTCTTCAATCCGATTGCCCTTGAGCACGGCCACGCGGGTTTCTTCCGGGTGGCGCGCATCGATCAGCATGCGCGTGGTCATTATGAATTCTCCAAGCGCGTCGCGGCGCGGGTGTCCCCGGCGAGGCGGCGCGAATATGCGGGATACGGCCGCGCGCGAGGCTTGGGGCAATGGCCCGGAGCGATGGCGCGGCAGCGGTGGGGTTCGTGTCTGCAGCGAAGCGATCACGCGGCGAAACCGGGCGCGCGCGGCCGTCCATCGTGCCAGCCATCGCCCCATCGGGCTGCGGTAGGCACGACAACGAAAGGCTTCTCATCACTGCGTCAACCTGTGCGGGTCCCGGCGGCTTGGCCGGGGAACTGACCGGAGAGTCGCTTCCGAACCTGCCGCTACGCGGGTTTACCGCCATTGCGACGGGTTCTGCGCGGGAGGATCGGAACAGGGACGTCCCGGTTCGGGCCTCGCTAGCATCGCCGTTCATGGACGGCAAGTTTAATGGGCGGAGTTGCCCCGCGGCCGCGCTCTGTTGCGCCCAGGACCGGCAAGGATTAATCAGGCTTGGGATGCGTCGTGCACTGTCGCTTGGGATCGTTCTGATTGCGCCGCTCGCGGTGGTTGCCGGCGTGCTCGCGACCGACCGCGCGTTCGGCGCCGCGCGGCACGACCAGGACTATGTCGTCCGGGTGACGCTGCCGCCTGCGGGCGGCGAGATCGGGCTGCCGAAAATCGAAGGACCGCTCGATGCCAGCCGCCCGCTGGTGGTGATCGACGCCGGCCACGGCGGCCGCGATCCGGGCGCCGGCAACGGCGAGATCAAGGAAAAGGCGCTGACCCTGGCGCTGGCCGAGGCGCTGCGCGACAAGCTGCTCGCCGGCGGCGGGGTCCGCGTCGCGTTGACGCGCGGCAATGACCGCTACTTGTTCCTAGAGGAGCGTTCGGGCATCGCCCGCCGCCTCAACGCCGACGTGTTCCTGTCGATCCACGCCGATAGCGCCGGCAACTCCGAGGCGCGCGGCGGCACCGTCTACACGCTGTCGGAGCGCGGAAGCAGCGAGGAAGCCGAGCGGCTCGCCGCGAGCGAGAATCGCGCCGATGCGGTCAACGGCGTACCGCTGGCCAAGACCAGCGATTCGGTCAGCGCGATCCTCGTCGATCTCGCCCAGCGGGAAGCTGGGGAAAACGCCGCCGAGCTCGCCTCGCTGATCCTGCGCGAAGGATCCGGCACGCTTCCGTTCCGCGAGCGCTCGCGCCAGCAGGCAGCTTTCGTCGTGCTCAAGGCGCCGGACGTGCCGTCGCTGCTGTTCGAGGCGGGCTACATAAGCAACCCCGCCGATGCTGATCGTCTGGCCTCTCCGCAAGGCCAGGCGAGCTTCGCGGACGCCACGGCGCGTGCCTTGCGCGTCTACTTCGCACGCCGCTCCCGCCTCGCCTACGGAGCGGGATGACGCGCCCTTAGGGGCGTGCTAGGGGCGCTCGGAAATGCCAGATTTGCCTTCGCCGCAAGAGCTTCGATATCGGATTCGCCGCGATGCCAGCGGTGCCTTCGGATGGTTCCGCACCAACTGGCGCGAGCACCGCTGGTTCCGGCTCGGCGGATATCTGCTCATCGCTTTCCTCGCCTTGTACATGCTCGTCTGGGTGACGGTCGCGCGCAACCTGCCCTCGGCCGAGAAGCTGCTGACCTACCAGCCGCCGCTGCCGACGATGGTCCGCGGCGTGGATGGCGAGATCGTCTACAGCTACGCCCGCGAGCGGCGCGTCCAGCTGCGCTTCGTCGACTTTCCCAAGCCGGTGATCAACGCCTTCCTTTCGGCCGAGGACCGGACGTTCTGGACCCACGGCGGCGTCGACTTCGGCGGGCTCGCCAACGCGGTGATCGATTATGCGACCAAGCTCGGCTCGGGCCAGCGTGCCAAGGGCGGCTCGACGATCACCCAGCAAGTCGCCAAGAACATCCTGATCGGCAACGAGTATTCGGTCAGCCGCAAGCTCAAGGAAATGATCCTCGCGCGCCGGATCGAGAAAGTCCTGACCAAGCAGCAGATCCTCGAGCTTTACCTCAATGAAATCCCGCTCGGCCGCCAGGCGTTCGGCGTGCAGGCGGCCTCGCGCGCCTACTTCGGCAAGGACGTCGGCGATCTCAAGCTGCACGAGGCGGCGTTCCTCGCGATCCTGCCCAAGGCCCCCGAGACGTACGGGCGCGAGAAGAACGCCGAGCTGGCGATCGCCCGGCGCAACTGGGTGCTCGACCAGATGGTGCGCAATGGCTGGGCGACCGCTGAGCAAGCGGCCGAGGCCAAGGCCCAGCCACTCGGGCTGATCCCGCGCCAGAACCAGAGCTACAACAGCAGCGTCGGGTATTACGTCGAGGAAGTCCGGCGCCGGCTGATCGCCAAGTACGGCGAGAAGGCCGAGGAGGGGCCCAACAGCGTCTATGCCGGTGGTTTGTGGGTGCGCACCTCGCTCGATCCTGAGCTGCAGAAGTCTGCGCAGGACGCGCTGCGCGCTGGCCTGTTGCGATACTGGTCGGGCAAAGGCTGGGCTGGCCCCGTCGCCCATGCCGAGCTTGGCGAGAATGACTGGCAGACCAAGCTGATCGTCCTCAATAAGACCATCAACTACCAGGACTGGCGGATCGGCATCGTCACGCGGCGTGACGGCCCGGCCGCGACGATCGGTTTCACCGACGGCTCGACCGCGCCGCTGACCAGCCTCCCCGACCCGCTGCGCGCCGGCGACGTCGTCGCAGCGGCGCCTGTCGGCGGGGGCTACGCGGTGAAGAACATCCCCGGAGTTTCCGGCGGAATGGTGGTCGAAAGCCCGCACAGCGGCCGGGTGCTGGCGATGCAGGGCGGGTTCGACCCGGGGCTCGATTCGTTCAACCGGGCGACCCAGGCCGAGCGCCAGCCCGGTTCGACGATTAAGCCGTTCGTCTATGCCACCGCGCTCGACTACGGGATGACCCCGGCGACGATGGTCCCCGACCAGACCTTCTGCGTCTATCAGGGCGCCGGGCTCGGCCAGAAGTGCTTCCGCAACTTCGCCAACGAGGGCGGCGGCGGGGTCCACACGATGCGCTGGGGGCTCGAGCAGTCGCGCAACCTGATGACCGTCCACATCGCCAACGATACCGGGATGGACCGGGTCGTGCGGACCTTCAAGCGCGTCGGCCTCGGCACTTACGACCCGTACCTGTCGCTGGCGCTCGGCGCCGGCGACACGACCGTGGCGCAGATGGTCAATGCCTACTCGGCGCTCGCGAATCACGGCGTTCAGCACGAGCAAGCGCTGATCGATTTCATCCAGGACCGGAACGGCAAGGTCATCTGGCGCGACGACAACCGCCGCTGCCCGCAGTGCAGCATGGCCGAATGGGACGGCAAGCCGATGCCGCGACTGGCCCCGCGAGGTCGGCAGGTGCTCGACGCGCGCACCGCCTACCAAGTGGTCCATATGCTCGAAGGCGTCGTCCAGCGCGGCACCGCCGTCCGCTTGCGCGACCTTGGGCTGCCGCTATTCGGCAAGACCGGGACGACCTCGGGGCCGACCAACGTGTGGTTCGTCGGCGGCAATCCGGACATCATCGGCGGCGTGTACCTTGGCTACGACCACCCCAAGCCGCTGGGCGGCTACGCCCAGGGCGCGACGTTCGCGGTGCCGATCTTCAAGGACTTCGTGATTGCCACAAGGCCGCGCTGGTCGCACGTTCCGGCGACCGCGCCGGGCGGCATCCACCTCGTCAAGATCGACCGCATCAGCGGCAAGCGGGTGTTCGAAGGCGAACCGGCGGATGATCCCAAGAGCGCGCTGATCTGGGAGGCATTCAAGGTCGATACCGAGCCGCCCCGCGCAACTCGCCAGGACCAGCTCACCGCTCAGCGCGACGCGCTGCTCGCCGCGATCCGCCGCGCCGTTGCGCCGCCTGCTCCGCGCCAGCAGCAGCAGCAGGGGCCCGAGACGGCCAACGTCGCCGATTTCCCGGAGGAGCAGGGCGGCGTCTACTGACGGCTTGCTGCTGGACAACTCGGGGCAGTTGGTTCAAATTGTGAACATGACCCGCCGATCCCCGATTGCCACCGTCGCTGCCGCGTTGTTCGCGCTGGCGCTCCCCGCCGTCTCTTCCGCTGAGCTGCCCGAAGGCGCCAAGGCGCCGGACTTCAAGACGCAGGGTGCGCTTGCCGGCAAGACGTTCGCCTTCAGCTTGCACGACGCGCTGCGTCGCGGCCCGGTTGTGCTGTACTTCTATCCGAAGTCGTTCACGCAAGGATGCACGCTCGAGGCGCACGCGTTCGCCGACGCGACCGAGGATTTCAAGGCCGCCGGCGCCACCGTGATCGGGATGTCCAACGATGACCTGCCGACGCTGCAGCGCTTCTCGACCGCCGAGTGCCGGGACAAGTTCGCGGTTGGCGTCGCCACGCCGGACATCATCCGCGCTTACGACGTCCCGCTCAAGCTGCCGCCCGCGATTGCCGCGCGCGTTGCCAACCTGCCCAACGACCGCCCCAACCGGACAAGCTACGTGATCGCGCCCGATGGACGGATCAAACTGGTCTATTCGAACCTTGACTATCGCGATCACGTGCGCCTGACGCTCGACGCCGTCCGCGCGCTGTCGAAGCCGCACTGACGCGGGCCAGTCGCAGCGGGCAAGGTGCGCGCGCGAGTATTGCCTTGCCGCCACAGATCGCCGCTGCCAAAGCGGCGGCCCGAGAGCCGCCTGACCTGACGTACCTTCATCGATGCACGGATTTGCCAATCCCGCCCGCTTCCTGCGCCTCGCGCGCTGGCTGACGCCGCTTCTGCTGCTCGGCGGCATCGTCGTGACCGCGGCATCGCTGACGTGGGGCCTGGTCGAGGTGCCGCCCGACCGGCTGATGGGCGACACCGTACGGATCCTGTTCATCCACGTGCCGAGCGCCTGGCTGGCGATGGCGGGATGGATGACGCTGGCCGGCGCCGGGCTGGTCGAGCTCACCTGGCGCCATCCGCTTGCGGGCATCGCCGGCCGAGCCGCCGCGACCCCGGGAGCGGCGTTCTGCGCGATTTGCCTTGCCACAGGCTCGATCTGGGCACGGCCGACCTGGGGCACGTGGTGGGTGTGGGACGGGCGGCTGACGAGCTTCCTGGTTCTGCTGTTCCTCTATTTCGGCTACATCGCCCTGGCCGCGGCGGCCCAGCAGGACGGCGGCCACTCACGGGTCGCGGCGATCTTCGGCCTGATCGGCGCGATCAACATCCCGATCATCAACCGCTCCGTGGTGTGGTGGAACAGCCTCCACCAGCCGCCGAGCATCACCCTCGGCAAGTCGGCGATCGACCCGGCGTTCCTGTGGCCGCTGTTCGCCGCGATGCTCGGGTTCACGCTGATCTTCGGCGGGGTCGTGCTGGCCCGCATGCGGGCGATTCTGGCCGACATGCAGGCCGAGACGCGGCTCCGGCGCAAGGCCCGCGGCGCAGCCGAAGCGGCCTGATGCGCGAGGCGCTGAACCAATGGCATTACGTGCTCGCCGCTTATGTCGTCGGCATCGGCGGCACCGCCGCGATGATCGCGTGGAGCTGGCTGACGATGCGCCGCGCCGAGCGCCGCCGGGAACGGAGCCGCGGGCGGTGAGGCGTTCTGGTCATGGCTAACGCGCTCAAGCCCAAGCACCAGCGGCTGGTCTTGGTGATCATTGCGCTGGTCGCGCTGCTCGCGGCCGGTTTGCTCGCGGCGTGGGCGCTGCGCAACCAGGCCTCGTATTTCTACGTGCCGAGCGACATGACTGCGCACCCGCCCGCGCCCGATCGTGCGGTCCGCCTCGGCGGGATGGTCGAGAAGGGCTCGCTCAAGACTATGCCCGACGGAGTCACGATCCGCTTTATCGTCAGCGACGGCAAGGCGCGGGTGCCGGTGAGCTACAGCGGGATCGTCCCTGACCTGTTCAAGGAGGATTCCGGCGTTGTCGCTGAGGGCAAGCTCGGCTCCGACCGCACGTTCCATGCCGCGACGCTGCTCGCCAAGCACGACGAGCGTTACGTCCCGCGCGAGCTCCAGGAGATGACCAAGGCCCAGGCCCGGCAGACCGTGGCCGAGACCAAGTGATCGCCGAGTTCGGCCTCGCGGCGCTGTGGCTGGCGGCGGCGCTGACCGCGCTGCAGCTGCTCGCAGGCTCGCTCGGGCTGAGCGCTCGCGGCGCGGTGCTCGGCGGTGTCGTGCGGCCGGTGGCGGTGGTCCAGGGCGCGCTCGCGCTGCTGGCGTTCCTCAGCCTGATGGCGCTGTTCGCGACAACCGACCTGTCGGTCAAGCTGGTCGCGGAGAATTCACATTCGGCCAAGCCGCTGATCTACAAGCTCGCCGGAACCTGGGGCAACCACGAAGGCTCAATGCTGCTATGGGTGACGGTGATGGGCGTCGCCGGCGCGTTCGTCGCGCTCGTCGAGCGCCGGCTGCCGGAGCCGACGATGCTGGCGACGCTCGCCGGCCAGGCGTTCGTCAGCCTCGGATTCTATGCCTTCCTGCTGCTCGCCTCAAACCCGTTCGAGCGACTCTCGCCAGCGCCGGCCGAGGGGCATGGATTGAACCCGCTGCTGCAGGACCCCGGCCTCGCATTCCATCCGCCGACGCTGTACCTGGGCTATGTCGGGCTGTCGGTCGCCTTCAGCTTCGCAGTCGGCGCACTGGTGACCCGCGAGGTCGGCCCGGCGTTCGCCCGCACGATGCGGCCGTGGGTGCTCGGCGCGTGGCTGCTGCTGACGCTGGGGATCACCGCCGGCAGCTACTGGGCCTATTACGACCTCGGCTGGGGCGGCTGGTGGTTCTGGGACCCGGTCGAGAACGCTTCGCTGATGCCGTGGCTGGCCGCGACCGCGCTGCTCCATTCGGCCGGCGTCCTCGCCTCGCGCAACGCGCTGCGGGCGTGGACGGTGATGCTCGGCGTGATTGCCTTCTCGATGTCGATGGTGGGCACGTTTCTGGTCCGGTCGGGCATCCTAACCAGCGTCCACGCGTTCGCGATCGACCCGCTGCGCGGCACCTTCATCCTCGGCCTGCTGGCGATCGACATCGGCGGGGCGCTGCTGCTGTTCGGCCTGCGCGCGGGGACCGTCACCGAGGGCAAGCGCTTCGCCGTGGTCAGCCGCGAGAGCGCGCTGGTGTTCAACAACGTGATGCTGACCTCGATCCTCGGCATCGTCCTCGTCGGCACGCTCTATCCCCTGCTGACTGAGGCGTTCGGCGAGAAAGTCTCGGTCGGGCCGCCGTACTTCGATCCGATGGCGGCGCTGTTCGCCATTCCGATGCTGATCGTGGTGGCGATCGGGCCGCTGTTGCGCTGGCGCCGCGACCGGTTCGGACGGATCGGCGCCAGGCTGATCGCGCCGGCGCTGCTCGCCCTCGGCACCGGGCTAGTGCTGGCCTTGACGACATACATCGCGCTGCTGCCGCTGCTCGGCCTCGCCATGGCGCCTGCGGTTGCGGTGGCCAGCGTGCTGCCGTTGCTCGGCCGTGAGCTGCGCCGGACGCCGCTGCCGGTGTGGGGCATGGTCGTCGCCCACTTCGGCCTGGCGGTCGCATTGTTCGGGATGGCCTGCGACAGCGCTTTCACCCAGGAGCGGTTGCTCGCGGCGCGGGTCGGCGACACCGTCGCCGTCGGGCCGTGGCGCGTGCTGCTGGCGGGCGTCGCGCCGGTCGCTGGGCCGAACTGGACGGCGCTGCAGGCGGAGATGCAGGCGCGTTACAACAACGGCGGGACGGTGGTGCTGCATCCGCAGTCGCGGACCTTCTGGGCGCCGCCGCAGACGACCAGCGTCTCGGCGCTGCGGACCCGCTGGAACGGGCAGCTTTACGTGGTGCTGGGCGAAGAGACCGAGGACGGCCGCTGGCAGCTGCGGCTGTGGTGGAAGCCGTTCGTGACGATGATCTGGGGCGGGGGCGTGCTCGTCGCGCTCGGCGGGTTCCTTGCCCTGATCGGCCGCGTCGCCAGCGACCTGCGGCGGATCGTCGCCCGCGACAAGATCGCCTACCGCCGCGGTCGGCAGGGCCGATGAGCGCGAGCGCGCCCGAGCCGCGGCGGAAGGCACCGCGCTGGGCGTTGTGGCTTCCGCTCGCGCTGTTCGCCGGGTTCGTCGTGCTGGTCGTTGCCGGGCTGTTGATTCCCGCCGACCGTGAGGTGGCGAGCCAGATGATCGGCCCGTGGCGTCGAGATCTACGGGATCGCGATTCGCGACCGGCCGGAGGACCTCGGCGAATTCCTTCAACGCAATGGAAACCCGTTCACCCGGATCGGCGCCGACGATGTCAGCGCGGTCCAGCTCGCCATCGGCAGCTCGGGCGTGCCGGAAAGCTTCGTCGTCGATGGCAAGGGCGTGATCCGCTACCAGCACATTGGCGAAATCCGCGCCGAGCAAGTGCCGATGATCCTGGCCAAGCTCCAGGAGGCGAGCCGGTGAGGGGGTCATGCCGTCTCCGACTTGCTGTCATGGCAGTAACATTCGCTGCACTCGCGCCCGCCGCCGCCCAGGACACCATGCCCCCCGCGCCGTACGCCTATCGCCAGCTCGATGACCCGCGGCTAGAGGCCAAGGCCGAGGCGCTGATGGAGACGCTGCGCTGCTTGCGCTGCCAGAGCCAGTCGATTGCCGATTCCGACGCGCCGATCGCCGGCGACATGCGCAACCAGGTGCGCTTGCGGATTGCCGCTGGAGAGGACCCGGAGGCGATCCGCGCCTGGCTGATCCAGCGCTACGGGGACTACGTCAGCTATCGCCCGCGGCTGACCCGGTTGACCTGGCCGCTGTTCGCCGCCCCGCTGGTGCTCCTCGCCCTCGCCGCTTTGCTGCTGCGGCGACGCTTCCGCAAGGGAGATGCGGCGTGACCTGGGTGGTCGTCCTGCTGCTCGCGCTCGCCGCGTTCGCGGTCATCGCGTTCGTGCTCAAGGCGCCGCGGCCGGCGTGGGAGGCGGTCGGCGCGGCGCTCCTGCTCGGGATCACCGGCTATTCGCTGCAGGGCAGCCCCGGCACGCCGGCGGCGCCCAAGACACACACGGCGACCCAGCTTGGCGACCCGGCCGAGCTCGTCGCCGAACGCCAGGCGCTCGACGGCGGGCCGAACTTGCGCAACCGCTGGGTGGTGATTGGCGACGCGCTTGCCCGCAACGGTGAGCAGGCCGAAGCAGCCGGGGTCCTGCTCGGCGCCGTTCAGCACGATCCCCGCGATTCCGACGCCTGGGTCGCGCTCGGCAACGCGCTCGTGGCCCATGCCGAGGGGACGCTGTCGCCGGCCGCGCTCCACGCCTACCGCGAGGCCGCGGCGGCCGCGCCCGACGCGCCGGCGGCGCCCTACTTCCTCGGGCTGGCGCTGGCCCAGTCCGGCCGCTTCGGCGAGGCGCGCGGACTGTGGGCCGGGGTGCTCGCCAAGGCGCCGTCGAACGCGCGATGGCGCAATTCCATTGCCGAGCGCCTCGCCCGTCTCGATGCGTTGATCGCCATGCAACAGCGCGCCGCGGGCGTCGCCGTCCCGCCGCGCGACGGTGCCCCCTGAACGTCCGTTCAGGGTCGTTGCCGGCGGTTGCACGGACTGCTAACGGCGAGAGTCCGGCCCGCGCGTGAGGCGCGCGGAACCGTCGCTTGCGCAAGGGGTTGACGCAGCAATGAGCGGAGCGGTCGAGCATGGGGCTGCGGCGATCGCCGGCAGCGGGGCCGCCGTGGACAGCGGCCGACCCGAGATCGCCGGACACCATCACCACGGCAGCCTGACCAAGCTGGCGGTAGGCGCAATCGGCGTCGTCTTCGGCGACATTGGCACCAGCCCGCTTTACGCGATGCGCGACACCTTCGCCGGGCACCACCGCCTGCCGCTCGATCGGCTCCACGTGTTCGGCATCGTCAGCCTGATGTTCTGGTCGATGATGATCATCGTCACCCTGAAGTATGTGTCGATCATCATGCGCGCCGACAACAAGGGCGAGGGCGGGAGCCTGGCGCTGCTGGCGCTGATCAATCAAAACGTCTCGGGCCGCCGCTGGTCGACGGGGATCATCCTGCTCGGCGTCTTCGCGACCTCGTTGTTCTACGGCGACAGCATGATCACCCCGGCCGTGTCGGTGCTCGGCGCAATCGAAGGCCTCGCGGTCTACGAGCCCGGATTCGGCCATCTCGTCGTGCCGCTGGTGGTAGCGATCCTGGTGTTCCTGTTCTTCATCCAAAGCCGCGGCACGGCCCGGGTGGCGACGCTGTTCGGGCCTGTCATGCTGCTCTATTTTGCGGTGATCGCGACACTCGGGACGATCAGTGTCGTGGCCTATCCGACAGTGCTCTATGCCTTGAGCCCGCACCACGCGGCGGCGCTGTTCATCACCGATCCGATGCGCGGGTTCCTGGCGATGGGCTCGGCGGTGTTGGCGGTGACCGGGGCCGAGGCGCTGTATTCCGACATGGGCCACTTCGGGCGGCCCCCGATCCGCCTGTCGTGGCTGGTCTTCGTGCTGCCGGCGCTGGTCCTCAATTATCTCGGCCAGGCGTCGCTGCTGATGCGCGAGCCGGCGGCGCTGAAGAGCCCCTTCTATTTCCTTGCCCCGGACTGGTTCCAGTGGCCGCTGTTGATCATTGCCAGCCTGGCAGCGATCATCGCCAGCCAGGCGGTGATCACCGGCGCATTCTCGGTCACCCAGCAGGCCATCCAGCTTGGTTTCATTCCGCGAATGTCGATCAAGCACACTAGCGAGACCGCCGCCGGGCAGATCTACATCCCGGTGATCAACTGGGCGCTGATGATCGCGGTTATCCTGTTGGTACTGGTGTTCAAGCGCTCGACCAACCTGACCGCGGCCTATGGCATCGCCGTGACCGGGGCGATGCTGATCGACAACTTCCTGCTGACCGTCGTGCTGTTCCAGCTGTGGAAGTGGAAGCCGTGGACCGCGGTGCCGTTGCTAGCGTTGTTCTTCGCGCTCGACACCGGCTACCTCAGCGCCAACCTCACCAAGATCCCCGATGGCGGATGGGTGCCGCTGATGATGGGACTGTCGATCTTCACCCTGCTGACGACCTGGTCGCGCGGCCGGGCGCTGATGCGCCAGAACATGGCCGAGGGGACGATCCCAATCGAGGTGTTCGCCAAGAGCGCCCATTCGAGCGCGGCGCGCGTGCCGGGGACGGCGATCTTCATGGCCTCGAGCGAGGCCGGCGTGCCGTCGGCGCTGCTCCACAACATCAAGCACAACAAGGTATTGCACGAGCGGGTGGTGATCCTGACCGTGGCCGTCCAGGACGTGCCCTACGTCGACCCGGACGAGCGTTATGCGATCAAGGACCTCGGGCAGGGCTTCTACCGGATGAAGTTGCGCTTCGGTTTCCTCGAGGAAACCGACGTGCCCGCTGCGCTCAAGCAGGTCACGATGTGCGGTGCGCCGTTCGACATGATGAAGACCAGCTTCTTCCTCTCGCGCCAGACCCTGATCGCCTCGGGCAAGCCGGGCATGGCGATCTGGCGCGAGAAGCTGTTCGCGTGGATGCTGCGCAACGCGGCGAGCGCGATGGAGTTCTTCCGGCTGCCGACCAATCGGGTCGTGGAGCTCGGGACGCAGATGGAGATTTGAGGCCACTTTGCCCGTCTCCTTGAGGGGAGGGCTTCAGGCTCAACTTCGGCTTCCCACGGAACGGAGCTGTGCCGCCGGAATTGAACAGGCATCGCCATTTGGAGAAGTTGCGATGTCCAGAATTCCCGGTTCCGCCATGCCGCATGCCAAAGTCCACATGCCGATCGGGAACAGCGGCGGCGCTCGCCTGAGATCGTGGACGGGGTGGGCCGGGCGCCAGCTGTCGCGGGCCCGCGATGTCGTGATGGCTGACCCGAAAATCGCTGCGGCGGTCGTTGGTGCCATCGCGCTCGCCGCCGTGCCGCTGCTGCGCTCGAGCCTGCCGCGGCTGCGCGTGCCGACGGTCGCGTGACACGAA
>JAEKKO010000188.1 GCA_019510335.1 Novosphingobium sp.
AGGTGCCGCGGTTGCCCGAGACGCGGTAGGCCAGGTCGCCGCGGATCGGCGACTGGATGTAGATGTCGTCGGGGTTGGGCTGGAGCGTGTAGACCGGGTTCCACAGCGGCGCCCAGTCGGGGTGCTCGGCATCGGCGTGGAAGTAGGCGAAGTAGGCGTAGGACAGGCTGGTCAGCGTCTGGCGATAGACGTCGGCGCGGTAGGTGGGATCGTCGGGCCGCCAGGTGTCGGCGAGCCGCGCGACGGAATCGTTCAGGGGCGCGAGCAGCTCGAGCAGCGGGGTGTCAGCGGGACCGGTCATGCGCTCTCTCCCTGGCCGCCGAGCTCGGCAAACGCCTCGAGCATCGCCGCCTTGGCGGTCGCCGCGGCCGGGAAGCCGCAGTAGGGAATGGCGGTGTAGAAGATCTCCTCGAGCTCTTTGCGGGTCAGCCCGTTGGCGATGGCCATCTTGGTGTGATAGCGAATCTCCTCGGGCTGGACCTGGCCGATCAGCATGCCGAGCACGACGCAGCTGCGCATCTTGCGCGACAGCCCTTCGCGGCACCAGACGGAGCCGAACGCCCATTCCATGGTCCAGCGCGCCTGCTCGGCGCCGAAGTCGGTGCCGCTCTCGTAGTAGCGACGGGCGCCGTCGGCCATTTCCGCCCCGTAGACCTCGGCGAACAGCTCGAGCCCGCGTTGTTCCGCTTCGTTCATCCCGATTTCTCCCGCCGCGTCAGAGCGCGACCATGTGGACCTTGGTCTCGTTGTTGGGGCCGCGCAGCCGCTCGAATGTCGCCGGCAGATCGACCAGCGGAATGTCGCTGGTGATGATCGCCTTGGGATCGGTGTGGCCCTTGTCCATCTGGTCGGCGATGTAGAGGAAGTCGCGCTTGGCGTAGCCGACCAGGAACTGCAGCGTGACGCATTTGTAGCTGGCCATCGCCGGCATCACCGGGTCGGGGTGGGTGCAGAACCCGAGCGAGACGACCTTGCCGTAGAGCGCCGCGTGCTGAATCGCCTTGCCCAGCATGCCCTCGGCGCCGACCGCCTCGAACACGATCCGCGGGCTGGCGCCGAGCGCCTCGACGACCTCGCCGACTTCGTTGTCGCCGTAGCGGGTGAAGGCGTCGGCGCCCATGGCGAGGGCGAGGTCGCGGCGCCGGTCCGACCGCGACATCGCCACGATTTTCCCGGCTCCGAGCCGACGGGCCCAGTAGATGGCGTAAAGCGCGACCGTGCCGCCGCCGAGGACCAGCACCGGGTCGCCCGGTTGGAGGCCCGACTGGCGCACCCCGTAAAGACTGACGGCGAGCGGCTCGACCAGAGCGCCGTCGGCCATCGACAATGTGTTCGGCAGCTTGATCGCCACGCCGGTCGGCACCGGCGCGTACTCGGCGAAGCCGTGCATCGCGCTGCCGGCGCAGCGGCAGAGGATGTGGTTGCCTTGGGCGCAGCCCTCGCACTGGCCGCAGGCGAGCGACGGGATCACCGCCAGCTTGTCCCCGATGCGGTAGCCTTCGGCGTTCTTGCCGAGCGCGACGATCTCGCCGGCGTATTCGTGGCCGATGCGGCTGCCGGGACCGTAGTCCCACATCTCGCCCCTGGTCATCGACAAGTCGGTGCCGCAGATGCCGCAGCGGTGAACCTTGATGATCACCTCGTCAGGCCCGGGCTCCGGATCGGCGACATCTTCGATGACGATCGGCTGGCCGTGGCCCGGGTAAATGGCCGCTTTCATGCGCGCTTCTCCAGCAAATCAAAGCGGTTGACGTAATCACCGAACGGGGCGCGGGCTTCGGCTTCGGTCATGCCGTAGTCGCGGATGTCGTAGCGATGCACACCGTAGGCGAGCTCGGGCTTTTCGGCGATGCGCTGGGCCATCGCCGCGCGGGTTGCATCGGGGATTTCCCAGCCAATGAAGGCGTAGATCCGCTCGAGCACCGCCATCGGCTCGCGGTGGAAATCGCCGTGGACGATGTCGAGCACTTGGCCCGGGGAATGCGCGCGCACCGCGTCGGCCTTGCGGACGGCGTTCGACCACTTCGCGACCTCGCGCTCGAGCATGATCGCGCCACGCTGGTCGGCGCGGCCTTCCTCCATTTCGGGATGCATCTGCATCAGCAGCGAGACCAGCGAGGGCACCGCCTTGGCCGGGTCGCGGTGGGTCTGGATCACCTTGGCATCAGGATAGATCGCGAACAGCAGGTCGAGGTGCTCGATGTGCCCGGGGTTCTTGAGCAGCCAGCGCTTGTTGGGTTCGTTGCTGCCGATCAGCTGGACGCATTTGTAGTAGTGGCGGTAGGCCGGCTCCTCGCTGGTCGCCTGCCACCACGCGTCGTACGTCGGCGCCGACCAGCCGCAGCTCCACAAGTTCGAGACGAACGACTGGCGCAGCACCATGCAGCACTCGTGGACTTCTTCGGCGATGACGTTGTGGGCCGCGCGCTTCTGCGGCGCGGCGGCATAGCGCGCCTCGAGCAGCGCGACGCTTTTCTGGAACTCGGGATAGCTGGCCCAGGTCTCCTGCGGCGGGCGTGGCATCGGCGAATCGAGCAGCCACGTCTGCAAGCCCTGGAACCGCGGATCGACCGCCATCAGCCGGTGCAGTGCCGTCGTCCCGGTGCGCGGAACGCCGGTGATGACCACCGGGCCGACGATCGGCCGCGCGTCGAAGCCGGGGTGCGCCTTCATCGACTTGATCGCTTCGGCCCGCCCGCGCAGCACGCCGACGACCTGTCCCCAGGCGATCCGCCGCCCGAATTCGCTGAAGCGCGGGTCGTAGTCCATCGAATGGAGCAGGACCTTGAGGCCGGGCAGGTAATCGTCGGGGCCGAAGTCGTCGCTGCCGACCTCGCGCGCGACGATCTCGTGGACCTGGTCGCTCGCGTAGCGGAAAGCGGCGGGGGGATCGTAGCTGAGGTCCACCCTAGTCGTCCGTGCTGATCATGCCGCCGATCTGCGGCCCGCCACCGACGGCGACGGTCTCGCCGGTGATGTACGAGGCCGCCGGGCTGGCGAAGAACACGATCATCTGCGCGACTTCCTCGCACTCGGCGTAACGCTTGAGCGGGAACACCTGGCAGGCGGCGATCGCGTCGAAGCCGCGGGTCTCCCACCCCTCGCGCGCCGCCTCGGTTGCGGTCATGCCCGGGGCGACGCAGTTGACGCGGACGTGCGGCCCCCATTCGCCGGCCGCGACCCGGGTCAGCATCTGCACCCCGGCCTTGGCGGCGGAGTAGGCGGCGACGCCCTTGGTCCCATGGACCCCGGCCAGCGAGGAGATGTTGACGATGTTGCCTTTGCTCGCCTTGAGGTGCGGCAGGGCGGCCTGCGAGCAGTACATCGCCGCGCTGAGGTTGAGCTGGACGTCGCGGTCCCACTTGGCCGGGTCCATCTTCGCCAGAGGGACGTGGCCGTGAGCGCCGCCGGCGTTGTTGACGAGGATGTCGATCCGGCCGAGCTCGGCGGCGACGCGCTCGATCAGCGCCCTGGCCTGCTCGACGTCGCGCACGTCGGGCGACACGGTCAGCGCGCGGCGGTCCTTGGCGCGGATCTCCTCGGCGGTCTTCTCGAGCGGCTCGCTGCGGCGACCGGCGATCGCGACATCGGCGCCGCGCTCGGACAGCAGCAACGCGGTCGCCCGGCCGATGCCGGTGCCGCCGCC
>JAEKKO010000189.1 GCA_019510335.1 Novosphingobium sp.
CCGCTGACCGTGCTGCCGTGCCGCGATGGCCATGTCTCGCTCGGCGTGGTCACCGAGCTCGAGTTCGATAAGCTGGCGATCGTGCTTGAGCGCCCCGAACTCGCCGTCGATCCGCGGTTCGCCGATAAGGCCGCGCGGTGGGACAATTGCGATGCGCTCGACGCCGAGCTGGCGCCGTTCCTGCAAGGCCACGATGCCGAAGCGATCGTCGCGCTGCTCCAGGCGGGCGGCGTGGCGTGCGCGAAGGTCGCAGGGCCGCTCGACGTCACGGCCAATCCGCAGCTCGCCTTGCGCGGTTTCTGGCAAGAGGTCCCGGGCGGCGGTGTGATGCCGGGGGACCCGCTAGGGCATTTCCATCCGTTCGAGGGGGGCGGATCGGCGCCCATCGGCCCTCCGGGACTGCTGCCGCTCGCGGGGGTGCGGGTGCTCGACTTCACGGTGTACTGGGCGGGGCCGAGCGCGACCCGCTGCCTCGCCGATCTCGGGGCCGAGGTGGTCTGGATCGAGCGGCCCGGCTCGCGCCTCGACACCATCCTCGCGGCCGGCGAGGCGGCGACACCGGCCGAGGTCATGGCACACCTGCACGCCTCCAAGATGTACCGCGGCAAGCAGAGCATCGAGCTCGATCTCGAGCGTGCCGCGGACCGCGCCATCACGCACCAACTGGCGCGTGATGCGCACGTGGTGATCGAGAACTTTCGCCCCGGCGTCGCCGACAAGCTCGGCATCGGCCCGCGCGAGCTGGCGGCGATCAATCCCGGGCTGGTTTATGTCTCGCTCTCGGGCTGGGGCAGCGACGGCCCATGGGCCGGGTGGCGCTCGTATGGGCCCTCGATCGAGGCGGCCTCGTCGATCGAGGGGCGCACCGGCTATGGCGGCGGCGAGCCGATGCGGCTGGGGCACACGTTGCCGGACGCTGTCGGCGGGCTAGTCGGCGCGCTCACCGCACTACGGGGCTTGCGCCGGCAGCTAGAGGGAGGACCTGGCGGCTGGTTCGACATCTCGCAGCTCGAAGCTTACGTCGCGATGGCCGGGGAGGGGATCGTCGAGGCGACCCGCTACGGCCGCGGACTTGAGCGCATCGGCAACCGCGCGCGCGGCGGCGCGGTCCAGGGGGTGTTCCCGTGCCGGGGCGAGGACCAGTGGATCGCCCTGCGATTGGAGGACGCCGCGGACTGCGCCCGGTTCGCCGATTTCAGCGGAATGCCCGACGGTGTCTTGGCTGATCCCAAAGAGGCGGACACGGCCATCGCCGCGTTCACCCGTCCGCACGACAAGATCGCGCTGGCGGCGCGGCTGCAGGGGCAAGGGATCGAGGCGTTCGCCGTCCTCGACGCCTTCGAGCTGCTGGCCGACCCGCACCTCGCCGCGCGCGGGTTCTTCGTCGACGTCCAGGCGGGCGACCGCGCCGGGCTGATCCCGGGCACGCCCTTGGTGGCGCAGCCGTCGCTCGCCGACGCGCGCGGCGCGGCGCCCCGGCCCGATGAACATTCCGCGGCGATCCGCGCGACGCTGGCCGAGCTCGGGCAGCCGGCATGAAATACCCTGAAATTCTCGCGATTACGCCGCCGCCGGGCGAGTTCGCTTACGACGAGCAGTTCACCATACTCTATGCCGTCGCGGTCGGCGCCGGCGCCGATCGCGACGAACTGCCGTTCGTCTACGAGAAGGACTTGCGCGCGCTACCGACGATGGCGGTGATGATGGGGCAAGGCTCGGGCGCATTCCTCACCGGCGGCGGCATTGATTACGCCCGCATCGTCCACGGCGAGCAGCGCCTGACGATCCACCACCCAGTGCCGCCGCGCGGGCGGATGACTTCGCGGTCGAAGTGCCTCGGCGTCGTGGACAAGGGCGCCGACAAGGGTGCGCTGCTGATCGTCGAGAGCACGGTCGAGGATGCCGCAACCGGTGTCCACCACGCCACCGGCATCGCCACCTTGTTCTGCCGCGGTGACGGCGGGTTCGGCGGTCCGCGCGCGGGCGAGCTGCCGCTTGAGCCGCGGCCTGAGCGGAGCCCCGACCTCGAAGTGGTGCTGCCGACGCTGCCGCAGCAAGCGGCGATCTACCGCCTGACCGGAGACCGCAACCCGCTCCACATCGATCCAGAGGCAGCCACTGCCGCAGGTTTCCGGCGGCCGATCCTCCACGGGCTGTGCACTTACGCGATCGCCTGTCGGGCGATCCTCCAGGGGTGCTGCGGCAACGATCCGGCCCTGATCGAACGCTTCGACGCGCGCTTTTCGGCGCCGGTGTTCCCGGGCGAGGCGATCGTCACCCGCATCTGGCACGATGGGCGGCGGATCGCGTTCGAATGCGTAGTCGCGGAACGTGAGGCCATGGTGATCCGCAACGGCTTCTGTCTGCTGCGGGAGTGACCAGTTACGGTCGCACCGTCCGGGTGGCCAAGGGCGAGACCGGCGGCGGACCGCCGCGGGTGAACGGGTCCGGGCGGAAGTGGTAATCGGCGACAATCATCGTCGCCATGATCAGCAGCAGCATGCCGGCGGTCGCCGCCATCAGCCGGACCAGCGGTCCCTCCGTGCGCAGCTTCATGAACAACCACACGATTAGCGCGGCCTTGGCGAAGGCGATCGTCAGGTTGATCAGCTGGCGCCACTGCCCGATCGGCAGGAATGTCGCGCCGATGGTCGCCGCCAGCAGCACCATCAGCGCCAGCCAAGTCAGGAGAAGCGGGCGCAGCGCCATCTCAGCGGCTCAGGTAGAGGATCGGGAACAGGAACACCCAAACCACGTCGACGAGGTGCCAGTAGAGCCCGATATTGCCGATCGCGACGGCCGACGGCGGGTCTGCCGCGTGGACCCGCCAGGCGCATCCGGCGAGCAGCGCGATGCCGACGGTGACGTGGACCGCGTGGAGGCCGGTCGCGAGGTAATAGCCGTCCATGAACATGCGCGCGCCGGGCGAGCCGAAGTCCTGCTTCGGCCCGACGCCGGGCATCAGCCCCTCGAGGTATTCGATGCTGTATTCTGTTCCCTTGATCGCCAGGAAGGCGAGCCCGAGCAGCGCGGCGAGGGCGAACATCGTCATCGTCAGCCGCTTGCGTCCCGCGCTCGCGGCTTCGGCCCCAATCGCCACCAGCAAGCTGGAGGTCAGCAGGATCGCGGTGTTGGCCGAGCCGGCGAGCAGGTCCATGCGCCCGCTGGTCGCGGCGAACGCCGCCGGCTCCCACGCCCGCAACGCCAGCAGGGCCATGATCACCGCGCCGAACAGCATCGCCTCGCTCGACAGGAACACGACCATGCCGAGCCGGTCGGCGTCGTGCTGGCGGGCAAGGTCGGCGAACGGCTCGTGGCGGGCTATCGTCATGCGAGGCTCGCATCGTGGCTCAGCGGGTAGTCGTAAGGCCCGCGCACGACCACCGGCGTCGCGTCGAAATTGTGGGTCGGTGGGGGCGAGGGGACGGTCCATTCCAGGCCGGTCGCGGCCCACGGATTGTCGCCCGCCGGGCGGCCATGGCGCAGCGAATACGTCAGGTAGATCAGCGGCAGCCCGTAGCCGAGCGCCAGCAGCGATGCTCCGGCCGAGGCCAGCACGTGCAGCGTCTGGAACTCGGGCGGATAGACGTGATAGCGCCGCGGCATGCCGAGGTAGCCGAGCAGGAACATCGGGAAGAACGTCAG
>JAEKKO010000096.1 GCA_019510335.1 Novosphingobium sp.
TTGGCGCCCTCGATCGCGATCTCGCGGACCTGATCCTTGGTCATGCCGAACACGATCTTGCGCCAGGTCGGCGAGACCGCGTTGTAGAGGTGGACGATCGCGCGGTGGCTGCCCTCGAGGCTGGCGAACGTGGTTTCGATCAAGTCGCGCCGGGCCTGCGTCAGCACCTGCACGGTGACGTCCTGCGGCACCCGTCCCGAGCGGACGAGCTGCGCGATGTAGTCGAAGTCGGTCGCCCCCGAGGCGGGGAAGCCGACCTCGATCTCCTTGATCCCGACGCTCACCAGGAGGTCGAAGAAGCGGGTCTTCTTCTCCGCGCCCATCGGGTCGATCAGCGCCTGGTTGCCATCGCGCAGGTCGGTCGAGAGCCAGATTGGCGGCTTGGTTATGACCCTGGAAGGCCACTGCCGATCAGGCAGGTTGATCGGGGGAAACGGCCGGTACTTGGCCGAAGGTTCGCGGAGCATGGTCATGACTGGTATCTCGCTGGGCGGATTCGTGGGCGGGGCTGCGGTGCGTCGGTCCCTTGGGCGCTCCACGCGCCGCACGGACGCGTCAGCTCACGCCCAAGGGCGGATAAGTCGCAGGGTAAGGCCCGGCCGCGCAGTCATGGGCCGAGCTATGGGATGGCACCGCCAGCTTGTAAAGAGGGCGCGGCGGCTCCCTTAAGCCGGCGCCCCGGGCTTGAACGCCGCCACCTCGCCGGGCTTCCGCAGCATCTTGTCGACCTCGCCAGCGTGGACTTCCTCGGCGTAGATCATTTGACGGGCGTACTCCTCGAGCATCACCGAACGCCCTTCGACCGCGGCGAGCAGCTCCTTGTAGCAATCAAGTGCCTTGGCTTCGCTCTCGAGCGATTCGCGCAGCACCGCGGCGATGTCGTGCTGGTGGCTGTCGAGCAGCGGCCCGATCTCGAGCGATGGATAGGCCCCGAGTAGGGTGATCATCTCGCCGGCTTGCTGAGCGTGAAGCAGCGATTCGTTGGCCTGTTCGCGCAGCCACGAAACGATCGGGATGCGGCTGTAACCGAACACCAGGAACGAATAATGGGTGTAGCGAACCACCCCCGCCAGCTCCTGCTCGAGGATGCGGTTGAGCAGGCTGACCACCTTGTCGCGGTCGATCTCGGCCATCGGCTGTCTCCCCTTTGTGCCCGGATGCTAATCCCGCGAATTGCGGCTGTCGATGTGGCGCGCCGCGCTTGCTTTGACAATGCTCCCGCAGTTGCGTCACTCTGGCGGGCAAATCGCTGAGAGGGCGCCGACCATGGCCACGCGCACGCTGTTGCTCGAGCGCCTCACCACCAACACCGGCGCGGTGATCGGCGGGATCGACTTGCGCGAGCCGCTCGGCGCCGGGTTCGCGGCGAAGTACGATCCGCTTCACGCCCGAGAGCAGGTCCACCCGGTCGCGCTGGTCCATCCCGAGACCGGCCATAAGGCGGTCTACGTCAGCGAATCCTTCACCACCCGGATCGCCGAGCTGAGCCGGGCGGAAAGCGCGGCGGTGCTGGCGACGCTGTTCCGCCAGGTCGAGAAGCCGGACTTCTGCGTCCGCTGGCGCTGGCGGGCCGGGGACATCGCCTGCTGGGACAACCGCGGCGCGCAGCACTACGCCGTGCCCGACTACCAGCACGGGCGGATCACGCAGCGGATCGTGCTCCAGGGCGGCCGCCCCGGCGAAATGCCGCCGAGGTGAGCGAAGTGCGCCGTTTCGAGCTGGCGATCCCCCACGCGCAGCTCGATGATCTGAACCGCCGCCTTGACGCCGCCCGCTGGCCCGAGAAGGAAACCGTGGACGACTGGTCGCAAGGCGTGCCGCTGGCGGCGTTGCGCGAGCTCGTCGCGTATTGGCGCAACGGCTACGACTGGCGGCGCTGCGAGGCCCGGCTGAACGGCCTCGGCTCGTCGGTGACCCGGCTTGACGGGCTCGACTTCCACTACCTCCACGTCCGCTCGCGGCACGAGGACGCGATGCCGGTGGTCCTTACGCACGGCTGGCCCGGCTCGATTGTCGAGTTCCTCGACACGATCGGCCCGCTGACAAACCCCGAGGCCCATGGCGGCTCGGCCGCGGACGCCTTTCATGTCGTCATCCCATCGCTCCCCGGCTACGGCTTCTCGGGCAAGCCGACGGCCACCGGCTGGAACATCGAACGCATCGCCCGCGCTTGGGCCGAGCTGATGGCCCGCCTCGGCTACGAGCGGTGGTTCGCCCAAGGAGGCGACTGGGGCTCCATCGTCACCGTCGCGCTCGGCGCGCAGGCGCCGAAGGGCCTCGCCGGGATTCACCTCAATCTGCCGGTGGCGCGCCCGACCCGCACCGATTTCGAGAGCCCCGGCCGCGACGAGCAGCGCGCGATTGCCGCCAGCGAGCACTACAAGAAATGGGAGTCGGGCTACTCCACGCTGCAGTCCACCCGTCCTCAGACGATCGGCTATTCGCTGGTCGATTCGCCGGTCGGGCTGGCGGCGTGGATCTATGAGAAGATGTGGTCCTGGACTGACAACGCCGGTCGGCCGGAAGATGCCCTGTCGCGCGACACCATCCTCGATAACATCATGCTCTACTGGCTGCCGGCGGCGGGCGCGTCGGCCGCGCGGCTCTACTGGGAGAGCTTCGGCACGATCGGCCGCGTCGGCAAGGTCCACGTGCCGGCGGCAGTGAGCATCTTCCCGCGCGAGATCAGCCGCGCCCCGCGCTCGTGGTCCGAGCGCATCCTCAAGAACATCGTCTCCTGGAACGAGGCGGAGAAGGGCGGGCACTTCGCCGCGTGGGAGCAGCCCGAACTGTTCGTGCGCGAGCTGCGCGCCGCCTTCCGCCTGATGCGTTGAGCGCGGCGGCGCGCGTCACTCGCGCTCGGCGCCGAGGAAGAAGTGGTCGATCGGCCCCCACGGCAAAATCCACGAGATCGCCACCATACCGGCAATGGTCAGGGCGAGGATCGGTGAGACGAAGCTCAATGCCGCGCCGGCCGCATAGACCGCCGACGCCGCGATGCACTTGCGCATCGTCGCGCGGTAGTAGGTCAGCGCCGAGTGGCTCTGCTCGCCGGTCCGGCAGATTACCTTCTCGAGCCAGTAATAGGCCAGCGATGGACTGAGCAGGGAGACCAGATAAACCGCCCCCGCCACCGGGCTCAGCAGGTGCTTGCCGACGTAAGCGGTCGAGAACGGCAGCAGCGAGAGCGTGAACAGCAGCGCGATGTTCGACCACAACAGCTCGCCACCGACCGCGCGGGCGTAGCTGAACAGGCGGTGGTGGTTGACCCAGTAGATCGCGACGTAGGCATAGCTCAGCCCATAGGCGAAGAACGTCGGCCAAAGCAGCCACAGGGCCGGGAAACCCGGCTCGTCCGGCGCCCGCAGATCGAGCACCATGACGGTCAGGATGATCGCCAGCACGGCGTCGGAGAACGCCTCGATTCGGCCGATCCCGGCGCGGCCTTCGTGGACCGTCGGCTCGTCGCTGCTGTCCCTCACGTGCCCCCCGATCGGTGATCCGGGGGCACCCTAGCATGGGCGGCGGGCGCGGCAATCGGAGGCGTTTGGGGAACCGAACGGCACATGACGCGCTCGGCGATGAGGAGCTCACCATGGCCGACCACACTGAAAATCTCGACGAGAAGCAGCGGTCCGAAGTCGAGGAGCTGCAATCGCCCGAGCCGAAGGTGGTTCATGCCGCTGTGTCCGAGGAGGGCGAGGACGAGCTGAACCGGCCGCTCGGGTCGCTGTTCTGGTCGGCGGTGGCGGCCGGCGTCTCGATCATGGCCTCGCTCTCGGTCAGCGGCGCGTTGCATCATTACGCGCCGCCGGCGCCGTGGCGCGAGGCCATCGTCGCGCTCGGCTATCCGGTCGGGTTCCTGATCGTCATTCTCGGGCGGATGCAGCTGTTCACCGAGCAAACGGTGGTCGCGATCCTGCCGCTGGCGCGCGAGACCACGTCCCGCAACTTCGGCCGGGTGGCGCGATTATGGTCGATCGTTGCCCTCGGCAATGTCGTCGGTAGCGCTGCAGTGGCGGCGCTCGCCTCCTTCGGCCACGTCCAGCCGCGCGAAGTCCTCGAGGGAATGACCGCGGTCGCCGCGACGCTTCAGGAACGCACCTGGGGCGAGACGCTGATGCAGGCGATCCCCGCCGGATTCATCATGGCCGCGGTCGCATGGATCCGCTCGGCGGCGAGCGACCGTGGCTTCGCCGTGGTGCTGGTCCTGACTTACGCCATCGGCCTGTGCGGCTTCGCCCACGTCGTCGCCGGCGCGGCCGAGGCCTGGCTGCTGTGCTGGACCGGGGCCGCCTCGCTCGGCTGGGTGCTCGGCGGGTTCGTGGCCCCGGCGCTGATCGGCAACATCGTCGGCGGCACCGGCCTGTTCGCGGTGCTCGCCCACGCCCAGGTGCGACAAGAGATTTGAAGCAGCGCCCGCCCGAGTCCCGTCAGTTCTTGCTCTTGTCGACCAGCTTGTTCGCCCCGATCCACGGCATCATCGCCCGCAGCCGAGCGCCGGTCTCCTCGATCGGATGGGCCGACTGGAGCTTGCGCGCGGCCTTGAGCTCGGGCTGGCCGGCGCGGTTGTCGAGCACGAAGCGCTGGACGAACTTGCCCTTCTGGATGTCGTCGAGAATCCGCCTCATCTCGGCCTTGGTCTCGTCGGTGATGAGCCGCGGGCCGCTGTGGTAATCGCCGTACTCGGCGGTGTTGGAGATCGAGTAACGCATGTTGGCGATGCCGCCCTCGTACATCAGGTCGACGATCAGTTTCACCTCGTGGAGGCACTCGAAGTAGGCCATCTCGGGGGCGTAGCCGGCATCGACCAGCGTCTCGAAGCCGGCCATGATCAGGTGCGACAGGCCGCCGCAGAGCACCGCCTGCTCTCCGAACAGGTCGGTCTCGCACTCTTCCTTGAAGTTGGTTTCGATGATCCCCGAGCGGCCGCCGCCGACGCCGCTAGCGTAAGCAAGGGCGATCTCGTGGGCGTTGCCGCTGGCGTCCTGGGCGACCGCGATCAGGCACGGCACGCCGCCGCCGCGAACGTATTCGGAGCGGACGGTGTGGCCCGGGCCCTTGGGCGCGATCATGATCACGTCGAGGTCGGGGCGGGGCTCGATCAGCCCGAAGTGGATGTTGAGCCCGTGGGCGAAGGCGAGCGTCGCGCCCTGCTTGAGGTTGTCGCGCAAGTCATCGGCATAGATCGCCGCCTGGTGCTCGTCGGGGGCGACGATCATGACGATATCGGCCCACTTCGCCGCCTCGGCGTTGGACATCACCTTGAAGCCGGCGCCTTCGGCCTTCCTGGCCGTCGCCGACCCGGCACGAAGCGCGATCGCCACGTCCTTGACCCCGCTGTCGCGCAAGTTCTGGGCATGGGCGTGGCCTTGGCTGCCATAGCCGAGGATCGCGATCTTCTTGCCGCTGATCAGGTTGAGGTCGCAATCGGCGTCGTAATAAACTTTCATCGTGGGTCCGTTTCTCTGCGTGTGGCATCCCCGTCCAACGGGGACCTATGGTGGTGAACTGTGGTAGGCTCAGGCGCCCGAAGCGCCGCGGGTCATTCCGACGATGCCGGTGCGGCCGACTTCGACCAGCCCGAGCTCGCGCATCAGCGCGATGAAGCTGTCGATCTTGTCGGGCGCCCCGGTCAGCTCGAAGATGAAGCTCTCGGTCGTGGTGTCGACGGGGCGGGCGCGGAACACGTCGGCGAGGCGCAGCGCCTCGACCCGGTGTTCGCCTTTGCCCGAGACTTTGACCAGGGCCAGTTCGCGCTCGACGTGGGGGCCGAGCTCGGTCAGGTCGATGACCTTGTGGACCGGCACCAGCCGGTCGAGCTGGGCGCGGATCTGGTCGATCACCGCCGGCGGACCGTGGGTGACGATGGTGATCCGGCTGACCTGGTGGTTCTCGGTGATGTCCGCCACCGTCAGGCTGTCGATGTTGTAGCCGCGCGCGGTGAACAGCCCGGCGATCTTGGCGAGGATGCCGGCCTCGTTGTCGACCGTGATCGTGAGGACGTGCCGCTCGCCCTCCTGCTGCTGGATTTTCATGACTTCGGTTCCGGATTGTTGCCCCAGCGGCAGCGCGCGTGGTTCGACAGGCTCACCATGAGCGGCAATTGAGATCGAGGCTTCCAAGACCGCTCGTCCTGAGCCTGTCGAAGGACGCGCGCTGCCGTCGCCGCCATCACACCAGCGCCTTGGCTTCATCGTCCATCGTCCCGGCGACCGCGTCGCCATAGAGGATCATCTCGGTGTGGGCCGCGCCGGACGGGATCATCGGGTAGCAGTTGGCCTGCTTGGCGACGAGGCAGTCGACGATCACCGGTCCATCATGGGCGATCATCGCCTCGATCGCGGCGTCGAGCTGGTCCTCGCGCTCGATGCGGATGCCTTTCCAGCCGTAAGCCTCGGCGAGCTTCACGAAATCGGGCAGGCTGTCCGAGTACGAGTTGGAATAGCGGCTCTCGTAGGTCAGCTCCTGCCACTGGCGGACCATGCCCATGTACTCGTTGTTAACGATGAACACCTTGACCGGGAGCCGGTACTGGCTGGCGGTGCCGAGCTCCTGGATGTTCATCTGGATCGAGGCTTCGCCGGCGATGTCGATCACCAGCGACTCGGGGTTGCCCAGCTGGGCGCCGATCGCAGCGGGGAGGCCGTAGCCCATCGTGCCGAGGCCGCCACTGGTCAGCCACTTGTTCGGCGCGAAGAACTGGAAATGCTGGGCCGCCCACATCTGGTGCTGGCCGACCTCGGTGGAGATGATCGGGTCGCGGTCGCGGGTCAGCGCGAACAGGCGCTCGATCGCCAGCTGCGGCATGATCTCGGCGCCGGTCTTCGGGTAGGCGAGGCTGTCACGCGCGCGCCAGCCCTGGATCCGCGCCTTCCACTCGGTCAGATCGGGCGCCGGGCGCTCACCCCAGGCGTCGATCAGCTGGCCGAGCACGCGGGCGCAGTCACCGACGATCGGCAAGTCGACCGGCACCGTCTTGTTGATCGATGCCCGGTCGATGTCGATGTGGATCTTGGTCGAATGCGGGGCGAAGGCATCGAGCCGACCCGTCACCCGATCGTCGAAGCGGGCGCCGATACAGACGATCAGGTCGGCCCGGTTCATAGCCATGTTGGCCTCGAACGTGCCGTGCATGCCGAGCATGCCGAGCCACTCGGGGTGGTCGGCCGGGAACGCGCCCAGGCCCATCAGGGTCGAAGTCACGGGCGCGCCGATCAAGGCCTGTAAACGGCGCAGTAGCGAGCTCGCACCGGGGCCGGAGTTGATCACCCCGCCGCCGGTGTAGAGCACCGGGGCCTTGGCCTTGGCGATCAGCGCAACGGCGCGGGCGATCTCGTCCGCGCCGGCCTCGATCTGCGGCTGGTAACGTAACCGGCGTTGCGGCGCGGCATCGCTGAGCATGGCAGTGGCGACCTGGACGTCCTTGGGAATGTCGATCAGCACCGGCCCGGGACGGCCTTGGGTGGCGATCTGGAACGCCTCGTCGATCGTCGCGGCGAGCTCGCCGGGATCGCGGACGAGATAGTTGTGCTTGGTGCAGTGGCGGGTGATGCCGATGGTGTCGGCTTCCTGGAACGCGTCCGAGCCGATCAGACCGGTCGCGACTTGGCCGGTGATGATCACCAGCGGGATCGAGTCCATGAAGGCGTCGGCAATTCCGGTGACCGCGTTGGTAGCGCCCGGCCCCGAGGTGACCAGCACCACCCCGGGCTTGCCGGTCGAGCGGGCGTAGCCTTCGGCGGCGTGGGCCGCGCCGGCTTCGTGGCGAACGAGAATGTGGCGAATGCGCGCGTCGCCGAACAGCGCGTCGTAGATCGGCAGGACCGCGCCGCCGGGATAGCCGAAGACGAACTCGACCCCCTGCCGGACCAGGCTTTCGACCAGGATGTCGGCCCCGCTACGCTCGGTATTCACGTAAATCGTCCTTCGTTGCTGCGCTGCGTCGTCGCCGGAAAAGAGGGACCCGGCACAGCCGCCTGCGCCGGGTCTCTAGCCACGTTGCTGCGGGGCCGCCAGCAGCGACCGCCGCGCGCCCCCTAGGGGACACGAAATATCGTGTCAACCCAGATCAGCGCAATAAAGATGCAAACTGCTCTTCAGCGGTGAAATCATCGGTCGCGATCCGCGGCCATACCCCCGGGGGTTGGTGGGCAAACCACGTGAACTGGCGCTTGGCGTAGTTGCGCGTCGCCTGCGCGCCTTGGGCGATCGCGTGTTTCAGCGTAAGCTCTCCGTGGAGGTACGCGGCCAGCTCGCGCACCCCGATCGCCCGCATCACCGGCAACACCGGGTCGAGTCCGCGGGCGAGCAGCGTCGCCACTTCGGTGACCGCGCCGCCGGCAGCCATCCGGGCGAACCGCGCATCGCAGCGGGCGTAAAGCTCGGCGCGATCGGGCAGCAGCACGGCCGGATGCAGCGTCACCTCGCCGCCGATCCCGCCGATGCGCTCGGACTGCCAATCGCCGAGGGAGCGGCCGGTCGAGCGGATCACCTCGAGCGCGCGGGCAATCCGGGTGCTGTCGTTCGGCGCGAGGACGGCGGCTCGATCGCGGTCCTCGCGTTCGAGAGCGGCGTAAGCATCCGCCGTCGGCAGTTGGCGGGCCTGCCGGCGAACCTCGGGGTCGATCGGCGGCACCGGGGCGATCCCGTCGAGCAGCGTGCGCAAGTACAGACCGGTTCCGCCGACGAGGATCGGCACGGCTCCGCGCGCGTGGAGGCGACCGATTTCGGCCCGTGCCGCCGCCGCCCAGTCAGCCGCCGAGCAGGCCAGCGCACCGTCCCACGCGCCGAACAGGCGATGCTCGACCCCGCGCATCTCCTTGCGGGTCGGGCGCGCGCTGAGCACCTGAAGGTCGGCGTAGACCTGAGCGCTGTCGGCGTTGAGGACGACCGCTTCGCGCCCGCGCCCCTTCAGCGCCAGCGCCAGGCGCACGGCGAGATCGCTCTTGCCGCTCGCAGTCGGCCCTGCAATGAGCGCCAGCGGCGGCTTGCCCGGCGCATCGACCGGCGCCCGAACGACGTCAGGGGACAGCTGGGTGCTCATCGCGCGCTTGATAGCAGACACCGCCACGCTTGCCGATAAGCTCGATCAGGCGCGGGCCGAGCTGACCGCGCGCGGAATGAACGTGGCGATGGCCGAGGCCGTGCGCAGCGGCGTCAGCGCCGTCGAGCTGCTGCTCCCCGAGGGCAATGCGGCGGAGCTGCGCGCAGTGCTCGACGCGGTTTTTCGCCCGTCGGACCTGCTCGTCACCGATCACGTGCCGGTGATCCCCCACGTGTTCGTCTCGGACATGGACTCGACGATGATCGCGGCCGAATGCATTGATGAGCTCGCCGACTTCGCCGGGATAAAGCCGCAGATCGCCGCCATCACCGAGCGGGCCATGCGCGGCGAGCTCGATTTCGCCGCGGCCCTGACCGAACGCGTCGGACTGCTTCGCGAACTGGACGAGACGGTCATCGCCACCTGCCTCGCCGAGCGCGTCGCGCCGATGCCCGGGGCGGAAACGCTGGTCAGGACGCTCAAGGCGCGCGGCTGCCGAACCGTGCTGGTGACGGGCGGCTTCCACCAGTTCGCCGATCCGGTGGCCGAGCAACTCGGCTTCGACCGTGTCGTCGCCAACCGCCTGGGTGTCGCCAACGGTCGCCTGACCGGCGGCCTCGACGGGGCGATCACCGACAGCGCCGTCAAGCGCGCGGTGCTGCTCGAGGAAGTGTCCGAGCTCGGCGAGAATGCCGTCAGCCTGGCAATGGGCGACGGCGCCAACGACATCCCGATGCTGCAGGCGGCGACTTACGGCCTCGCCTATCGCGCCAAGCCGACCGCGCGCGCCGCGGCCGATGGCTGGATCGACCGCGGCGACCTCACCAGCGTGCTCGAGCTGCTCGACATCCCGCGCAGCGAGTGGGTGTGGGAGTAGGTTACGCGGGGTAGGACCATCCTCCCTGTTTTCACGAGTGCAAACGGGGAGGGGGACCACCCGCGCAGCGAGTGGTGGAGGGGTAGCATTGCTCTGCGCGCCATCCACCCCTCCGTCAGCCGCCTACGGCGCCTGCCAACTCTCCGTTTGTGCTGCGCAAGAACAGGGAGGATCGGCGGCGATCAGTTGCCGCTGAGGTCGCTCGGGTCGAGCCCGCCGCCGCTCTCCATCCACTCGCGGAAGAAGCGTTCGTGGGCTTGGCGGAGTTCGGTGAGAGGCAAACCGGCGACGGCATCGCCGCCTGTGCGGCCGATGACCTCGCCTCCAGTCGCAGCGCAAGCGAGTGCCGCGAGTTCGTCTGTCGAGCACGTCAGCAGATATCGGCCCTGGTCCTCACCGAATGCCCCGGCTGCAGTTAGGGAGCAGTCGAGACTGGCGCCAATGCTTCCGGCAAGCGCCATCTCCGCGACGGCGACGAGAAGACCTCCATCGGAGATGTCATGGACCGCGGTAACGCGGCCGTCGGCGACCAGCTTCCGTACCTCCTCGCCAGCCTTTCGCTCGGCCGCGAGGTCGACCGGGGGCGACGCGCCGTCCTCGCGCCCGCAAATCTCGCGCAGCCACACGGATTGCCCGAGGTCGGTGCCGAGGCCGCCGACGAGCACGATTGGCTCCCCCTCGGCCTTGAACCCGATCGTCGCCACCCGCGCGTGGTCGTCCAGCAATCCCACGCCGCCGATCGCCGGCGTGGGCAGGATCGCGCTGCCGCCGCCCGTGGCCTTGCTCTCGTTGTACAGCGACACGTTGCCGCTCACGATCGGGAAGTCGAGGTCGCGGCAGGCGTCGGCCATGCCTTCGAGGCAGCCGACGATCTGGGCCATGATCTCGGGCCGCTGCGGGTTGGCGAAGTTCAGGCAGTTGGTGATCGCCAGCGGCCTCGCCCCCACCGCCGAGATATTGCGGTAGCACTCGGCGACGGCCTGCTTGCCGCCCTCGTAGGGGTCGGCGTAGCAGTAGCGCGGCGTGCAGTCGGTGCTCATCGCCAGCGCCTTGCGGGTGCCGTGGATGCGCACCACCGCGGCGTCGCCGCCGGGCTTCTGCAGCGTGTCGGCGCCGACCTGGCTGTCGTACTGCTCCCAGATCCAGCGGCGCGAGGCGAGATCGGGGCAGGCCATCAGCTTGAGCAGGTCGGCGCCGATGTCGGTGCTTTCCGGCACCTCGCCGAGCGGCTTCACTTGCGCCCAGGCCATGTACTCCTCGCGGCTGGCAGAAGGCCGCTCGTACAGCGGCGCCTCGTCGGCGAGCGGGGCGAGGGGAATGTCGCAGACCACCGCGCCGTTCCACACCAGTTCCATCTGCCCACTGTCGGTGACTTCGCCGATCACCGCAAAGTCGAGCTCCCACTTGCGGAAGATCGCTTCGGCGAACCCCTCGCGCCCCGGCTTGAGCACCATCAGCATCCGCTCCTGGGATTCCGACAGCATCATCTCGTACGGGGTCATGCCCTCCTCGCGGCACGGCACCCGGTTCATGTCGAGGCGGATGCCGACGCCGCCCTTGCTCGCCATCTCGACCGACGACGAGGTCAGCCCGGCCGCGCCCATGTCCTGGATGGCGACGATCGCGTCCGAGGCCATCAGCTCGAGGCAGGCCTCGATCAGCAGCTTCTCGGTGAACGGATCGCCGACCTGCACGGTCGGGCGCTTCTCCTCGGCGTTCTCGTCGAAGTCGGCGCTGGCCATGGTCGCGCCGTGGATGCCGTCGCGACCCGTCTTGGAGCCGACGTAAACGATCGGATTCCCCACCCCCGTCGCCGCGGAATAGAAGATCTTGTCCTGCTCGGCGACGCCGACCGTCATCGCGTTGACCAGGATGTTGCCGTCATAGGCGGGGTGGAAGTTGGTCTCGCCGCCGACGGTCGGCACCCCGACGCAGTTGCCGTAGCCGCCGATCCCGGCGACCACGCCCTGGACCAGGTGCTTCATCTTGGGGTGGTCGGGCCGGCCGAAGCGCAGCGCGTTCAGGTTGGCGATCGGCCGCGCGCCCATCGTGAAGACGTCGCGCAAGATGCCGCCGACACCGGTCGCCGCGCCCTGATAGGGCTCGATGTACGAGGGATGGTTGTGGCTCTCCATCTTGAAGATGGCGGCCTTGTTATCCCCGATGTCGATCACGCCGGCGTTCTCGCCGGGGCCGCAGATCACCCACGGGGCCTCGGTCGGGAGCTTCTTCAAGTGGACGCGGCTCGACTTGTACGAGCAGTGCTCGGACCACATCACCGAGAAGATGCCGAGCTCGACAAGGTTCGGCTCGCGCCCGAGCGCCTTCAGCACGCGCGCGTACTCGTCGTCCGAAAGGCCGTGTGCGGCGACGATGTCGGGTGTGATCGCAGAGGCCAGGCTGTCCATGGCGCGCCCTTAGCGAGCGGGGCGGCGAGGCGCTAGTGTCCGCCCTTTCGCTTCGGTCGAGGGTCGCCAACCATGAGCAGGAGTTCGTTTGCGCCTGGCCCGCGCCACGTCCCAATTTGGAACGATAAAGGTTTCTTACCAACGCTTGCGCGTCGTTAATTCCATGTTAATTTAGCGAGTCGCGCGAATTCAGGAGGTACCGCTATGAGGATGCATTTTGCACTCGTGGCTGCAGTAGCCCTGGTGACCGTTCCCGCCACTGCGAACGCTGCTACGTTGGTCGATGTCACGAACATCGCGAACCAGTCGGACACGCCCGTAAGCCTCGGCTTCGTCGCGGGAGCGGCGTCGACTACGATTTCGTTTGCCGGCTACAATCCCCCTTCATTCACTACTCTGGG
>JAEKKO010000139.1 GCA_019510335.1 Novosphingobium sp.
AGGCGCATGCCGTTGTCGTCGTATTTCCACAGCGGTCCGCCATCGCCGGCGCTCGGCTGGCCGAGAACGTAGCGGACCTGGCGCTGGTCCATGCCGATCGTGACGCTCCCGTAGGCCTTCGCCACCGTGCGGACGCGGCTAACGATAATCGCCGTGTAGCCGATCAGGATCAGGACCATGACGGCGGCGATCGTCCGGCCCAGAGCGCGGCCGGACAGCACGCTCCTGCGCCGCTTCTCGGAACGCGAGCGCCGGCGGCGGCGATTCGCCGCCTTTGCTCCGGCTTCGAAGCCGCTGATCGGCTCTTCCTTCAGGATCCCCATACAGCCGGCTGATCGCAGCAGAATCGTGCCAAGACAAGAGCGCGGCCGCTTTTGCGCATCGTCCGCCGATCGGCTAGGCGCGGGCGATGCGGATCCTGCTGACCGGCGTGAGCTCCTTTACCGGGGCGTGGATGGCGACCGCGCTGGCCGGCGCCGGACACGAGGTGGTCGGCACGCTCCAGCGCCCGCGCGGCGCCTATCCGCCGCTTTCGCAGCAGCGCCTGGCGATGGCGGCGGCGGCCGGCGTCACGCTGGCCGAAGGGCCGAGCTACGGAACCCAGGCGTTCCTCGCGCTGGTCGAGCGCGGCTGGGACGTGCTCGCCTATCACGGGGCCGACGTGCGCGACTACCGCAGCGCCGACTTCGACCTGTTCGGCGCGCTCGAACGAAACACCCGCGGCGCACGCGAGCTGTGCCGGCGGGCGGTGGCCGCCGGCGTGGGCCGGCTGATCGTCACCGGGACGGTGTTCGAGCCGTTCGCCGGCACCGGGGACCAGCCCGAGCGGGCGGTCACGCCGTATGGCCTGAGCAAGGCGCTGAGCTGGGAGGTGATGCGCTTCTTCGCCGAGGAGGCCGGGCTGCCGGTCGGCAAGTTCATCGTCGCCAATCCGTTCGGACCGCTCGAGCAGGAGCGCTTCTGCAGCTATCTCGCGCGCAGCTGGCTGGCCGGGCAGACCGCCGAAGTGCGCACGCCTGACTATGTCCGCGACAACGTCCCGGTCGACCAGCTCGCCGCGGCTTACACAGCGTTCGCCGCGCTGCCGCCGGGCGACCCGGCCGCGGTCCGGGCGGCGCCGAGCGGCTACGTCGGCAGCCAGGGCGAGTTCACCGCCCGGTTCGCCCGCGAGATCGGCCCGCGGCTCGGCGTCGCGACGCCGTTCACGCTGGCCGAGCAGACCGACTTTTCCGAGCCGCTGGTGCGGATCGCGACCGATCCGGTCGCCGCGGCCTGGGACGAGGGGAAGTTCTGGGACGCGCTCGCCGAGGATTACGCCAGGCGGTTCGCACACGAGCGAATTAGCCCCTGAAACCATGACCCGGGGCGCTTGTCAGGTCGGTCCCATCTGATATGGGCCGGGCCGACGTGGCGGGTGATCGAGCAAGACCGGGCGATTTGCGCAGGCGGTGCAACGCCGTCGCTCGCCGGCTGTCGCGGTGGGCCCGCGGATGAGCCTGGCGACCGCAAACGGACCGCTCGGGGCGCCGCAGCCGACGTCCATCCCCGGCGTGGTCGTCGTGACCAGCACCCGCCGCAGCGACGCGCGCGGCGAGTTCGCCCGGCTGTTCGACGCCGAAGTGTTGGCCGAAATCCACGGCGAGCGCCCGATCGTCCAGGTCAACCGCTCGGTGACGCGCGCCCCGGGTGCGCTGCGCGGCCTGCACTTCCAGCGCGCGCCGCATGCCGAGGCCAAGTGGGTCCGCTGCTTGCGCGGGCGGGTGTGGGACGTCGCCGTCGACCTCAGGCGCGGCTCGCCGACGTTCCTCGGCCACGCCGCGGTCGAGTTGAGCGCGGAGCGGATGAATGCGCTGTTCATTCCCGAAGGCTGCGCCCACGGCTTCCAGGTGCTCGAGCCCGACAGCGAGCTGCTCTATCTTCACACCGCTCCTTATGTGCCCGCTGCCGAAGGCGGGCTGCGCTGGGACGATCCGGCGCTGGCGATCGACTGGCCGCTGGCGGTCAGCGACATCTCCGAGCGCGACCGCGCCCACCCGTTGCTGAGCCCCGCTTTCGAAGGCCTGCCCGTATGAACTGCCGCCACTGCGGGTCCGGGCTCGACCAGGTCGTCGTCGACCTCGGCCACCAGCCCGCCTCCAATGCTTATCTTTCACCCGAGCAGCTCGCCGGCAACGAGGTCTACGCGCCGCTCAAGGTTTACGTCTGCACTGACTGCTGGCTGGTCCAGCTGCCCGCGCACCACCGCTCGGACGAGCTGTTCACGCCCGATTACGCGTATTTCTCGTCGGTCTCCAAAAGCTGGGTCGATCACGCCGCGCGCTATGTCGAGGCGATGATCGGGCGGTTCGGGCTCGGCGCCGGCGACTGGGTGGTCGAGATTGCCTCGAACGACGGCTACCTGCTCGAGCACGTCCAGGCCGCCGGCATTCCCGCCACCGGGATCGAGCCGACCGCCTCGACCGCGGCGGCCGCCCGCGCCAAGGGGATCGAATCGATCGAGCGGTTCTTCGGCGTCGAGCTGGCGCGCGAGCTGGTGGCGACGCGCGGCCACGCCTCGCTGACCGCGGCCAACAACGTCCTCGCCCACGTTCCCGACATCAACGACTTCGTCGCCGGCTTCGCGACTCTGCTCGCGCCCGAAGGCGTCGCCACGTTCGAGTTCCCGCACCTGGTGAACCTCGTCGGCGGGTGCCAGTTCGACACCATCTACCATGAGCACTATTCCTACCTGTCGCTGACGGCGGTGGCGCGGATCTTCGCCAGCCAGGGGCTGCGGGTGTTCGACGTCGAGCGCATCCCCACCCACGGCGGTTCGCTGCGGGTGTTCGCCTGCCGCTCCGATGCCGCGCATCCGACCACCCCTGCCGTTGACGCGCTGCTCGCCGAGGAAGCCGCGGCCGGGGTCACGACCACCGCCTATTACGAGACGCTCGCCCGTGAGGCGGCGCGGATCAAGCTCGACCTGCTCGACTTCCTCGTCCGCCAGAAGCGCGCCGGCAAGGTCGTCGCGGCTTACGGCGCGGCGGCCAAGGGCAACACCCTGCTCAACTACGCCGGCGTCCACGCCGACCTGCTCGCCTTCGTCTGCGACGCCGCGCCGTCCAAGCAAGGGCGGTTCCTGCCCGGCAGCCACGTCCCGATCCTGCCGCCGGCCGCGCTGGCCGAGCACAAGCCCGATTACGTCCTGATCCTGCCGTGGAACCTCACCCAGGAGATCGTCGCGGACCACGCGGGGGTGCGCGACTGGGGCGGGCGGTTCGTCGTCGCGGTGCCGCGGCTCGCCGAGCTCTGACCAGTCGCGTCATGGCCAACCATGATTTCCCTGTTCCGCGCATCGAGGGGTTGCTGCACCGCCTTTACGGCCCGCTGCGCTTCCGGCGGCGCTTCCGCCAATATGGCGCGGGAGCCTTCGTCAGCCCGTTCGCGACCGTCACTGGCATGGAGGCGATCGCCATCGGGCCGGGAAGCTCGGTTGGGCGGCGAAGCCTGCTGACGGTCACGCCCGACCCTGCCGGCGCGGATTCGCGGATCGACATCGGTCGCCACACTTATATCGGCCGGGGTTGCACGCTGTCGGCGTGCGGGTC
>JAEKKO010000097.1 GCA_019510335.1 Novosphingobium sp.
GCCTCGACGATCAGCGCGACCCCGCCCGGGCCATAGCCCTCGTAGCGCACTTCCTCGTAGTTCTCCCCGTCGCCCTTGGTCGCCTTGTCGATCGCCCGCTGGATGTTGTCCTTGGGCATCGACTGCGCCTTGGCGGCATTGACCGCGGCGCGCAGTCGCGGGTTCATGTCGGGATCCGGCATCCCCATCTTGGCCGCGACGGTGATCTCGCGGGCGAGCTTGGAGAACATCGCCGAGCGCTTCTTGTCCTGCGCGCCCTTGCGATGCATGATGTTCTTGAACTTGGAATGGCCGGCCATGGTTCGCTGTTCTGCTGGGGTGTTGGCGTGATCGCGCCCCTAGCCGAGCCGCGCGCTGCGGGCAATCCGCTCCGCCTCGATCTGCCGAGCCAGTGCTTTCCTGTGGGCTAAGTCCTTGAACGCGCAATTGCCGCTTGACGCGGCCCGCGCCGCCCTCTCGAATGGCGTCATGATCCTCGGAGTGGTTCTCGCCGGCGGCCAGTCGTCCCGGTTCGGCAGCGACAAGGCCCTGGCGGAACTGCGCGGGCGGACCTTGATCGCCCGCGCGGTGGATACGCTCGCCGGCTGGTGCGAGCACGTCGTCGTCGTCGGCCGCGAGACCGCGCCGGCGCCAACCCTGCCGGATTGGCCGCGCCCCGGCATGGGACCGCTCGCCGGCCTCACCGCCGCGCTCCACTTCGCCCGCGACGAGGATTACGAGGCGGTGCTCTCGATCGGCGTCGACACCCTCGGGCTGCCCGACGACTTGCCCCGAGTGCTCGAGCCCGCCCCAGCCTTCCTCGGCGACTGCCCGATTGTCGGGCTGTGGCCGCCGGGCGCCGCCGAAGCGGCCGAGGCGATCCTCACCCGCCCGGGCAGTCACGCGATGCGGGTGTTCGCCAAGGCGATCGGCGCGAGGCGGATCGAAAGCGCGCGGGTCTCGGCCAACGTCAACACCCCGGCCGACCTGGTCGCCCTCGAGCAGCTGTTCGATCAGCGACTGGCCTAACCCGCCAGCGTCCGGAACGTAATCGCCCAGCGCGTCTGCGGGACCGGCGCCAGCGAATGCTCCCAGCCGTGCCGCGCCTCGCCTGACAGTACGTAGAGCGAGCCCGACGGCAGCGGCAGCGCCGCGCGTTCGAAGCCGGACGCCGTGCGCCGCCGCAGCCGCAGCGGCACCTCGGCGCCGAGCGACAGGCCGAGCACCGTGCCGTACTGCGGGCGGTCGCGATGCCAGCCGAGCGCCGCGCCGGGATCGTAGCGGATCAGCAGGGCCTGGGCGATGCTGCCCGCGGGGAGCCCGGCGACGGCTTCGGCGCGGCGCGCGAGATCGACGAGCCACTCCGGCAGCGGTGGCGCCGGCAGCACCTGGCCACGATCGAAATCGTAAGCCGAGCCGTAGGAGGCGGTCAGCCGCTTGCCGGTCCAGCCCTGGAACTTGAACGGCGCCAGCGGTGCGGCGTCGATCGCCGCAGCCAGCGCCGCGGCCTCGTCGACACCGACGAAATCGCGCTGAAACGCCAGCCCCGGGATCGCCGGAAGCGGCGTCTCGGCTGGGGCAAAAAGATCGCCCTGGAGCATAGCCAGGCGATATGGGTCGGCGGGCCGTCTTGGCCAAGTCCTTGATCCGGCTACGGATCGATGAACTGCGCCGGCCGCTTGTCGAGCTGGCTGCGCACGGCCTCGAGCTGGTTGCGGCTGCCGAGCAGGCGGTGCTGCTCGTGGCTTTCGGCGGCGAGAATCTCGTCGAGCGGCAAGTCGGCGGCGCGGTTGAACAGCGCCTTGGCGGCGCGGACCGCGTGCGGGCTCTGCCCGGCGATCTCGCGGGCGAGGGCGGTCGCTCGCGTCAGAGGGCTCGGCCCGACTTCGCTGGCGAAACCGAAGTCCAGCGCCTGGGCGCCGGAGAACTCGCCGTGCGTGTAAGTCAGCAGGCGCAGCACGTCCTGGCGGACGATCCCCCGCCACAGCGCGAAGCCGCCCATGTCGGGCACGATCCCCCACTTGAGCTCGAGCACCGCCAGACGCGCGTCGGGGGCGACGATCCGAATGTCGGCGCCGGCGGCGATCTGCAGCCCGCCGCCGAAGCAGATTCCGTGGATCGCGGCGATCACCGGCACCGGCAGCTTGCGCCACTGCAGCGCGACTTGCTGGAACAGATTCGCGTTGCCGTAGCGGCGCTCGTTGAGCTCGCCGCCGAGCGCGGGATCGTCGAAGCTGGCGCGGTCGAGCCCAGCGCAGAAGCCGCGCCCCTCGCCCGAGAGCACCACCGCCCGCAGCCCCGGCAGGTCGAACAGCGCCTGGCCGGCATCGATCAGGGCGCCGAACATCGCCGGGTCGAGCGCGTTGAGCTTGTCGGCGCGGGTCAACCGGACGTGGGCGACGCCGTCCGCCTCCAGCTCGAGCGAGACGCGGTCGTTGGGCTTGAACTGCGGTCTCATGCAGCATTCTCCGCCAGGAGTGGGACGGCGCGGTTGTCGCGCATCGAACAGGCGCGGTCCAGCAGCGTCGCCTCTGGATCGATCCGGTAGCCGCCGTCGCTGCTCGTCTGAACCAGCCGCGGCAGGCCTGCGGCGGCGAGCTTGGCCCTGAGGCGCGAGACGTGCACGGCGAGGCTGTTGGTCTCGGGCACGTGCTGCAGGCGCCATACCTCGCGCAGCAGGCGGTCCTTGGCGAGCACTTCTCCGGGCTGCTCGAGCAGCCGCCACAGCAGGTCGAACTCGCGCGGGAACAACGCCAGCGCGCGCTGCGCAACGAAGCCGTCGCGGGCGACGAGGTCGAGGCTGAGGTCGCCGATCCCGCGCCAGCGGGGCAGCAGCAGGGCCTGCGTGGCGATCCGCTCGGTCCGCACCGCGAGCTCGGCGAGGCCGACGCGAACGTCGAGGACTTCGCCGAAGCCATAGCGCAGCAGCCGCGCCCGCCGCTCCGGGCAGGCGATACCGACCAGCACCACGCGGGCGCGCAGGCCTGTCGGCTGGAACAGCCGCCGGCCCTCGATCGCCGCGAGCCGAGCGCCGTCCGCGAGCATCGGAACGGTTTCAGCCCCGGTCGCCTCGAGCAGGCGCCAGCCGCACCGCCGCAAGTCGTAGTCGTGCGGCATCGGCTCGCGATGGAGCCAACCGAATCGTCGCATGCAGCCCCCTGTTCCGGCGCACGGCGGCCGGGCACGACTCGTGCCGCGACGCAGCCGCTGCCGGCGCCAAGGGCTTAACGATCGATCCGCTGCGGCGCGATTCAGGCGGCGGTGCTGTTCACGCCCATTGACGACAGATAACGCCGGACGTTGCGGGCCGCCTGGCGCAGCCGCTGCTCGTTCTCAACCAGCGCGATGCGCACGAACCCCTCGCCGTCCTCGCCGTAGCCGACGCCGGGGGCGACCGCGACTTCGGCGTGGGTCAGCAGCTGCTTGGAGAACTCGAGGCTGCCCATCTCCTTGAGTGCCGGCGGCAGCGGCGCCCAGGCGAACATCGAGGCCCGCGGCGACGGGATCTCCCACCCGGCGCGGCCAAACGCCTCGACCAGCACGTCGCGGCGCTTGCGGTAGAGCTGCCGGTTCTTCTCGACGATGTCCTGCGGCCCGTTCAGCGCGGCGCAGGCGGCCGCCTGGACCGGGGTGAACGCTCCATAATCGAGATAACTCTTCACCCGGGTCAACGCCGCGATCAGCTTCTTGTTGCCGACGGCGAAGCCGACCCGCCACCCCGCCATCGAGAAGGTCTTGCTCATCGAGGTGAACTCGACAGCGATGTCCTTCGCGCCGGGCACCTGGAGGATCGAAGGGGTCGGGTTGCCGTCGTAGTAGAGCTCGGAATAGGCGAGGTCCGACAGCACCCACACCTTGTGCTCCTTGGCCCAGGCGACGAGGCGCTCGTAAAACGCGAGGTCGACGGTCTCGGCCGTCGGGTTTGACGGGTAGTTGACGATCAGCACCGACGGGCGCGGCACGGTGAAGGCCATTGCCCGGTCGAGCGCGCGCCAGTAGTTCTCGTCCGGCGTGGTCGGCACCGCGCGGATCGTCGCACCGGCGATGATGAAGCCGAACGTGTGGATCGGGTACGACGGGTTGGGCGCGAGCACGACGTCGCCCGGCGCGGTCATCGCCGTCGCCATGCTCGCCAGCCCCTCCTTCGAGCCCATCGTCATGACCACTTCGCTGTTGGGGTCGAGCTCGACCCCGAAACGGCGAGCGTAGTAGTTGGCTTGCGCCTTGCGCACGCCGGGAATGCCCTTCGAGGCCGAATAGCCATGGGCATCGGCCTTGCGCGCAACCTCGCACAACTTGTCGATGACGTGCTCGGGCGGCGGCAGGTCGGGGTTGCCCATGCCGAGGTCGATGATGTCGCGTCCTGCCGCACGGGCTGCTGCGCGCATGTCATTCACTTCGGCGATGACGTAGGGCGGCAGGCGCTTGATGCGATAGAACTCGTCTTCCATGACCTCGTTGCAATTCCTTGGGATCGCGGCAGGAGCGCCGCGGGCCGACATTAGGGGAATACGCGGCGCTGGCAAATGGCCCAATCGCCCGCCATAACCGGAGCGGGAGATGGACTCGCGTCCCCGGTACGGCCGAGACGATCGTCACCGCTTAAGGAGTCCCGCCTGCCATGACCGACCAGCCCAAGGACGAGACCCTGGCGCCCGACGTGTTCGCGCGGCTGCTGAGCATGCCGCTCGAGGCGACCCGGCAGATGCTCGCGCCGCTGGTCCCGGCCGCCGCCGCGGGCGACACCGCGGCCGAGGCGAGCCGCTGGGCCGACGTCGCGGCGCGGCTCCAGTCGATGTGGCTGGCCTTCCAGGCCGAGCAGGGCGCCAAGGCCGTCGCCACGCCGACGCCGCTGGGCGACATCGGCTGGTGGCTCGACGCAGCCCAGGCCTGGTACAAGCAGATGCCGCTGACCGAACCCGAGCGCCAGAAGCAACTGTGGTCCGAGGGCATCCAGCTGTGGGAATCGGTGCTCGGCCAATACGGCATCGGCCCCAAGGCAAAAAACGCCGAGAACGGCGAGCCGGACCTGCCGCGCCATGACCCGCGCTTCGCCGACCCCAAGTGGCGCGAGCAGCCGGTCTTCGCGCTGATCCACCAGACTTACTTGATGCTGGCCGAGCAGCTCACCGCGATGGCGGACGGCATCGAAGGGCTCGACCCCGAACGCAAGGAGCAGCTGCGCTTCGCCACTCGCGCCCTGGTCGATGCGGTCAGCCCGTCGCACTTCCCCCTGACCAACCCGCTGGTCATCGACCGCGCGATCGAGACCAAGGGCGAGAGCCTGGTCAAGGGCATGGAGCACCTGATCGCCGATTTGCGCAAAGGTCAGCTGACCCATACCGATCCGACCGCGTTCAAGCTCGGCGAGAACATCGCCGTGACCCCGGGCAAGGTCGTTCACGAGACGCCGCTGTTCCAGCTGATCCAGTACGCGCCGACCACCGACAATGTGCTCGAAGTGCCGCTGGTGATTTTCCCACCGTGGATCAACCGCTATTACATCCTCGACCTCAATCCGAAAAAGAGCTTCGTCGCCTGGGCGGTCGCGCAGGGGGTCAGCGTGTTCATCGTCTCGTGGAAGTCGGCCGATGCGAGCATGGCCGACGTCGTCTGGGACGATTACGTCCGGGCACAGATCGAGGCGATCGATCACGTCTGCCAGCGGCTCAAGGTCCCCGCGACCCACGTCATCGGCTATTGCGTTGCCGGGACCACGCTGGCCGCGACGCTCTCCATCCTCGCCCGCCGCGGCGAGGCCGCCAAGGTCAAGAGCGCGACGTTCTTCACTGCCCAGGTCGACTTCGAGAAAGCCGGCGACCTCAAGCTGTTCATCGACGGCCAGCAGCTCGCCGCGATGGCGGCGCTGTCGGCCGAAGGGTACATCGACGGCCGCTATCTCGCCGCGACTTTCAACCTGCTCCGCGGCAACGACCTGATCTGGAACTACGTCGTCGACAACTACATGCTCGGCAAGGACTACCCGGCGTTCGACTTGCTCCACTGGAACGGCGATGCGACGAACCTCCCGGCGAAATGGCACCAGAGCTATCTCAAGGATCTCTACCGCGACAACCGCCTGGTCGTGCCCGATGCGATGTCGGTCGACGGCACGCCGGTCGACTTGCGGCGGATCGCCACGCCAGCCTACATCCAGGCCGGGCGCGAGGACCACATCGCCCCGCCCGAGAGCGTCTGGCGCCTGACCCGCCACCTCGCCGGCCCGTGGACGTTCGTGCTCGCCGGCTCGGGCCACATCGCCGGCGTGGTCAATCCGCCGGCTGCGAAAAAGTACCAGTACTGGACCAACGACGCTCCGGTCGACACGCTCGAGGAGTTCGTCGCCGGCGCGACCGAGCACCCGGGCAGCTGGTGGCCCCACTGGCTCCAGTGGCTGCGGACGCAGGACGCCGGCGAGGTCCCGGCCAAGGGCAAGCGCGTGCCGGGGAGCCGCGGCGACAAGGTGATCGAGGACGCCCCCGGGCGCTACGTGCGGATGCGCTGATCCCAGCGCAGAAACTTGCCCGCCGCCGCTTTATGCTGCACTGCACAATTTCTGCTTGACTTCGCACCCGCACAATCCCTATTTGTGCACTGCAACAAGTTTGCCGCGCATGCGGCCGCTCGCCATTAAGGAGCAGAGATGCCTGCTGACGTCGAACCCGAGGTCCCGACCCGCGAAGGTCTGAAATCCGAGCCCGCACTCGACAGCGCAGCCCTCGAAGCCGCTGCCGCCAAGGCTGAAGCGGCTGCCGAGAAAGCCTACGCCGCGGCCGCCGAGAAAATTCCGGCCGCTGCCGCTCCGGTGAGCGCGCCGAAACGGGTCAAGGTTGTGGCGCCGGCCCCGAAGCCCATCGCTGCCGAACCCAAGACCCTCGCCGCGCCGAAGCCGGTCGGCCGACCGCGTGGGCGCCCCCGCAAGGATGCCGCGGCGAAGCCGACCGTGGCGCCCACTCCGGTCAAGGCCGCTGCGCCCAAACCCGCGCCGGTCCGCAAGCCCCGGGCCCTGCCCAACGCGAAGCCGGCCAAGGCCGCTGTCCCGATCGCCAAGACCACCCGACCGAAACCTGTTCTCAGCCAATTGAAGGAAACCATCATGGCCACCACCACCCCCGATTTCACCGTCATCTTCAAGGATTTCCAGGACAAGGCGAAAGTCGCCTACGACAAGAGCACCGCGGTGTTCGGCGAAGCCGCCGAATTCACCAAGGGCAACGTCGAGGCGGTCGTCGAATCCGGCAAGATCCTCGCCGGCGGGTTCCAGGCGCTCGGCACCACCGCCGTCGCCGAGAGCCGTTCGGCGTTCGAGGCGCTGACCAGCGACGTCAAGTCGCTCGCCGCGGTCAAGTCGCCGGCCGAATTCATCAAGCTCCAGAGCGAGATGGTTCGCCGCAACTTCGACCAGGCGGTCGCGTTCAGCTCGAAGCAGAGCGAAGCGGTGCTCAAGCTCGCCAGCGAAGCCGCGGCGCCGATCGGCAACCGCGTCAGCCTCGCGGTCGAGAAGGTCCGCAGCGCGGCCTGAACGCCCGATCACCGGGTCCGGCGGCGGTCCTACGGGATCGTCGCCGGACCGCGGGCTTGAAAGGCCGGCTTGCGCCGGCCTTTTTCGCGCATGGCATTGCCCATTGCCGCCATTACCACCTAGGGACCGGCCCAGCCGCCGTTTGCGCCGGTCATCTTGCGCCGCAACGGCTTGTCTGCGCCCGAGTCGATACGATATTTAGCCCCGATGTCCTCACCCACCCGCCTTGCCGATGTTCTCGCTGCCCCGCCGCTTTGCGCCGGGGAGGATGAAGGCTCGGGCGGCGCCGGCGGGCAGGATCAGCTCGGGGTCGCCACCAAGACCCGGACCAAGCCGAAAAAGCCGAGCCAGTTCAAGGTGCTGATGCTGAACGACGACTACACCCCGATGGAGTTCGTGGTGATGTGCCTCAAGCGCTTCTTCCACATGGACCTCGAGCAGGCGACCCGCGTGATGCTCCACGTCCACCAGAAGGGCGTCGGCGTGTGTGGAATCTTCCCCTATGAGATCGCCGAGACCAAGGTGAACCAGGTGATGGATTTCGCCCGCCAGAACCAGCACCCGCTGCAGTGCACGCTGGAGAAAGCTTGAGCTGGCCACTGGGCCGGCGTTCGCCGCATCTGGGACTGAGCCTGCCCCGCCGCATTCGCGCTTGCTCGCGAGGCGGCGGGCGCTAGAGCAAGGCATCCTCCACGGCTGCGATGCCCGCCTTGAAATTCATCACCGCCACCGATCGCTACATCTTCCGGCTGGTGGTGATGCCGATGATGGCGGTGTTCGTCATCGCCGCCTCGCTGCTCGTGCTCGACAAGATGCGCAAGCTGTTCGACTTCGTCGCCACCGAAGGCGGCCCGGTCAGCGTCGTGTTCCGGATGCTCGCCAACCTCCTGCCCGAATACGCGAGCCTGGCGATCCCGCTCGGGCTGATGCTTGGCATCCTCCTCGCCTTCCGCAAGCTGGCGATCTCGAGCGAGCTCGACGTCATGCGCGCGGTCGGGCTCGGCTACACCCGCCTGCTGCGCGTGCCGTACATGATCACGATCGCGCTGATGGGCGTGAACCTGGTGATCGTCGGTTACCTCCAGCCGCTGTCGCGCTACTATTACGAGCAGCTGCAGTACCAGCTCCGCTCGGGCGCGCTCGGCGCTTCGATCAAGGTCGGCGAGTTCACCACCCTCAAGGACCGCGTCGCGCTGCGCATCGAGCAAAGCCGCGACGAAGGCCGCGAGCTGATCGGGATTTTCGCCCGGGTCGCCGACGCCAAGGGCCAGGTCCTGTCGATCTCGGCCCGCGAGGGCAAGTTCATGGCCCTCAAGGATAATCCCGACACCATCATCCTGCGCCTGAGCGACGGCCAGATCATCCAGGACGTGCCCAAGGTCAGCCCCCGCGTCCTCAGCTTCACCCGCCACGACCTGCCGATCGACTTGCCCTCGGTCGAGAAATTCCGCCAGCGCGGCGGCAAGGAGCGTGAGTACATCCTGCCCGAGCTGCTCCGCCTCGGGTGGAGCGGGAACGCCACCGCCGTCGTCCGCCGCGAGACCCGCGCCAGCCTCAACTACCGCCTGGTCGAAGTCATCATGATGCTGATGATGCCCCTGCTCGCGGTCGCTCTGGCGGTGCCGCCCAAGCGCTCGACCTCGGCCCTGGGCGTGTTCGTCGCGATCGTGATGCTGGTCGCCTATCACAAGGTCAACGAATACGGCCAATCGGTCGCGGTGCTCGGCCGGATGGGGCCCCTGGTGGCGCTGTGGTTGCCGTTCGGGCTGTTCACTGGGCTGATCGTGTGGATGTACTACCGCGTCGCCTATGTGCCCGGCGGCCAGGCGATCGGCGCGCTCGAGCGGTTCGCGGCCGACCTCGTCAAGCGCCTGAAGAAGCTCTCGCGCCGGCACCCCCGCCGCGTCGTGCTGGCGAGCTGACCCGCGATGATGCAGCTCGAATTCTTTCCCTCGCGGACCCTGGCGCTGTACCTGGCGCGGCTGTTCGTCACCCGCGTGCTCGGCGTCCTCGTGATGCTGGTGCTGATCCTCCAGACCCTCGACCTGCTCAGCGAGAGCGGCAAGATCTTCGCCCACCCCGGCAACGGCGAGGCGCAGCTGTGGACGTACGTCGGTCTACGCATGCCCGAGCTGATCGCGACCTTCCTGCCTTATTCGGTGCTGCTGGCGACGTTGTTCACGCTGGTCCCGCTTAACCAGAACAGCGAGATCGTGTCGATGCGCGCGGCCGGCCTGTCCGCCCATCAGATCCTCGCCCCGCTGGTCCTCACCGGGGTCATCGTCGCGGGCGCGAGCTTCGCCTTCAATGAGCGCATCGCCACGCGCTCCGCCGCGACCCTCAAGGCGTGGGAGAACGCCGACTATGGCGCGATGCCGCGGGATTCCGGCGTGCGCGTCAATGTCTACGTCCGCGACGGGCCCAACATCCTGACGGCCGGGCGGTTCACCGGCAGCGACAAGCCGCCGCGCCTCGACGGCGGGGTGACCTGGTACCGCCGCGATCCGCACGGCATCATCGTCGAGGAGGTCCGCGCGCCCAGTGCCGAATACGCCAACCCCGGCTGGCGCTTCGCTGCGCCCGAGCGGTTCGACGTCGGTTCGATGCGGTTCGATAAGCTGCCGGCGCCGATCGTCCTGGCGGCCTCGGTCACCCCGCAGCAACTGCAGATCAGCTCGGTCGATCCCGACACGCAGGACATCGTCCAGCTGTCGCATTCGATCGCCGCGCTCAAGGCCGGCGGGCGCCGGACCAACGAGCTCCAGGGGGCGTGGTGGCACAAGCTGTCGGGCCCGCTTGCGGCGATGCTGATGCCGCTGCTCGGGGCGATCGCGGCGTTCGGCCTCGCCCGTTCCGGCCAGGTGCTGATCCGCGCGGTGCTCGGGATGATGCTCGGTTTCGCGTATTTCATCGTCGATAACGCGGCGCTGGCGATGGGCAACTTCGGCGGCTATCCGCCGCTCGTCGCCGCCTGGGCCCCGTTCGTGCTGTTCGTGCTGATCGGCGAGACGGTGCTGATCCGGACCGAGGAATGAGCGCTTGCGGGAACCATCCGCCGCGCCGATGAGTCGTAGCACGCGCAGGGCCTGCGTCCTGCGCCACGAAGGGGAAACCGATATGGGCACTACCACCAAGCTGGCGATCGCCGGCGGTCTCGCGCTCCTCGCGCTCGCCGGGTGCAAGCAGGAAAACAACTATCCCGCGAGCTCGGAGACCACCGAAGCCGTGCCGACCACCAGCAGCACCACGATCGTCACTCCGGGACCGACGTCGACATCGACGGTGGCCGTTCCGGTTCCGGGCGCCACCGAAACCGTGACGTCCAGCCCCTCGCCCGCGGCTACCTGATCGCGGCACCGTCTGAGGCGACGGCCGTACGCTGTCTCGCCGCGGCTGGCGGTGGGCTGAAGGGTTTATCCCGGCCTGGGGCGCTCACCGAGCGTTTAGGCCGGGATTGACATGGCGCAAAGCCTGCCCAACTCCCGCCGCATAGATGCGCTTATGGCGGCGTCAGCCGGCGTCTGCTATGGGCGCCCGCCGACCACAGGATGAACATCGTGTCGCAGACTACCGTCGACGAAGCCCGGCTGCCGTTCTGGAAGCGGTCGCACTACCTCGACCGGATGAGCATGCGCGAGCTCGTCGTCGCCTATTTCCAGCACTACACGATCCTTGCCTACCTCGCCCTGGCCGCGCTTTGCGTGGTGGTTTACGCGCTCGATCCGGTGAGCCCGGTCCGGTCCATCGCGGCGATCGCGGCGGGGGCGGTGGTCTACCCGCTGGTCTGGCACCTGCTCCACCAGTATGTGCTCCATGGCCAGTGGATGTATCGGATCAAGTGGCTCTCGCCGACCTGGAAGCGGATCCACTACGATCACCACCAAGACCCCAATCACCTCGAGGTGCTGTTCGGCGCCCTCCACACGACGCTGCCGACGATCGGCCTGGCGACGATCCCGGTCGGCTGGCTGATCGGCGGTCTCGGCGGCGCCGCGGCGTGCTTCGCCACCGGGCTGCTGACCACCTGCTATTACGAGTTCATGCACTGCATCCAGCACCTCGCGATCAAGCCGCGGTGGCAGTGGGTCCAGACCATGAAGCAGCGCCACGTCGAGCATCACTACTTCGACGAGAACGGCAACTACGGCATCACCAACTACCTTTGGGACCACATTCTCGGCACCTATTACGAGAAGAAGGACCGCCCAAAGCGCTCGCCGACGGTGTTCAACCTCGGCTACACCGAGGAAATTGCCGAGCATTGGCCGTGGGTGAAGGAGTTGTCCGGCGGGATCGCCAGCGGCCACCCGCGGCGCCGCGCGCTGGGCAAGGAGGGCGCCGCCCCGTCCGACCTGCAGACCCGCTAACCCGAAGGATTGCACCCGCATGAGCGCAGTCACGGTCACCCCGGTGACGACCAGGGCGGGGCGCGAGGAATTCGTCGATTTCGTCTACACCGCCAACGCCGGCGAGCCGAACTTCGTCCCCCAGCTCCGCTCCGAGGAGCTCGAGAAGTTCACCCCGGGCAAGAACCCGTTCTTCGATCACGCCCGCGTCCAGCTGTTCCTCGCTCGCCGGGCTGGCAAAGTCGTCGGGCGGATTTCGGCGCACATCGACGAGCTCGCGTTGAGCATGCCGCCCGATCAGGGGATGGGACCCGGCACCGGCAACTGGGGTGCGCTCGAAGCCGACGATGAATCGATCGCCCACACCCTGATCGCCGCCGCCGAGGACTGGCTGCGCGGCCAGGGGATGACCCGGGTGCTCGCGCCGATCAACCTCTCGATCTGGGAGGAGCCCGGGCTGCTCGTCCGCGGCCACGATCACCCGCCGACGATCATGATGGGCTACCAGGCCGCCAAGTACCGGCCGTGGATCGAAAGCCTCGGCTATGCTCCGGCCAAGCGGCTGCTGACCTATGAGCTCGACATCACCAAGGGCTTCCCGCCGCTGGTCCAGCGGATCGTCCAGTCGGGCGAGAAGAACCCGCGGATCCGCGTCCGCGAGGTCGACAAGAGCAAGTTCGACTGACGCGTGGTCCGACAACTGGGGCTTCGTCCCGATCACCGACAAGGAAGTCGCCTACACCGGCAGGAAGCTGAAACCGCTCGTCCACGAGGACCTCATTCGCATCGCCGAACTCGATGGCGAGCCGGTGGCGTTCATGATGACGCTCCCCGACATGAACGAGCTGCTGCTCAAGGTCGGCCCGCGGCCGTCGCCACTTGGCTGGGCCAGGCTGCTGGCGTGGCTGTGGAAGCCGAAGCAGCGCACGATGCGGGTGCCGCTGATGGGCGTGGTCAAGCGGCTCCAGGCCTCGCGCATGGCGAGCCAGCTGGCCTTCATGATGATCGAATACATCCGCCGCGCCGCGG
>JAEKKO010000140.1 GCA_019510335.1 Novosphingobium sp.
CACAAGCTGACAGGTTGGCGTCAGGATGCAATGTCCGGCGGGAGCACCCAATCGCCATCGCGGCTGCGGATCCACCCGCCCGAGCCCAAGGTACCGCCATCGATCGGGATAATGGTCCCGGTGATGTAGCTCGCCATCGACGAGGCGAGGAATACCGCCAGGTGTCCGCACTCGGCATCGACGCCGGGGCGGCCGAGCGGAATCCGGCGGCGGATCACGTCCTGCTGCGCCGGGCTCGGCTGGATCCATTTGCTCTCGTCGACCGGTCCGGTGACGTTGCCGCGAGTGCCTGGCGTGACTGTGTAATCTGGCGCGATGGCGTTGACGCGAATGCCGTGGTCGGAGAGTTCGACCGCCAGAGTGCGGGTGAGGTTGTTCAGGCCCGCCTTGCACGCGGCGTAGACCGCGTACCCCGGCGCCGCGCGCGAACCCTCGATGCTCGAGACGTTGATGATCGATCCGCCGCGCCCGCCGGCAACCATCATCGGGATCGCCGCCGAGGTGGCGGCAAGGACGCTGACCAGGTTGAGGTCGATGTGCTTGCGCCAGGATCGCTCGGATTGATCGGCAAACGGCCGTCGCGACACTCCGCCGGCGTTGTTCACGAGGATGTCGAGCCGGCCGAAGCGCTCCTGCGTCGCAGCCACGGCCGCCCGCACCCGGTCGGTGTCGGTGACGTCGGCCGGGAAGGTGAGGGCGGCGCGATCATGCTCGGCAATCCGCTCGGCGACCTCGTCGCAGCGCTCCGGCACGACGTCGACGATCGTGATGTCGGCGCCGTGTGCGGCAAGGCAGATGGCGATCGCCCTGCCGATGCCGCCGCCGCCGCCGGTGACCAACGCCACTCTTCCGGCGAGATCGAGCGAACCGCAATCCATGGGTGTCATCCTTGCAGAAGGGCGAGGGCGTCCGGCAGGTCCTCGGGGACGTCGACGTCTCGCGCCAGGCCGAGGCTGTGGATCTCCTCGAGCGGCAACCCGAGCCGTGCCGCCTCTAGATGATGCCTGGCGCAGCTGTCCGGACCGAAGGCAAAGTGGAACTCGCCGGCCTCGGGTAGCGGCAGCGATAGCGCGTTGGTCCCCGTGCCGTGGCGATCGGGGGCGATGGCGATTGCGCCATCCGGAGCCAGCGCGAGCAGTTCGAGATCCTGCGTGGCAATCAGTGGGAGGTCGGCGGCGATGCAGACAGCGCGCGTGGCGCCGTCTGAGGCCGCGCTGGCCAGGCCGGCGGCAATCGCGGCGTTGAGGCCTTTCCCCGGCTCGGCAAGTAGCGGCACGCTCTCGTCCAGCCCGTGGCGAGAGAAGCCGATCAGGCAAACACGATCGATCCCGCGCGCCGATTGCGCGGCCAGGACCACACGCTCGAGCATGCGCCGGACCAGCGCGGCCCGGCTCGCCTCGTCGAGCGCGCCCGCGAGACGTCGCTTCGCCGCGGCCGGGGACTTGACCGGAATCAGCGCCCAGCAGCTCACGGGATCGGTGGGGCCTTTGTCAGCCCGGTGAAGCGGATGCCCGCGCCATCGGCGGCGTAAGTTTTGTTCATGAAGATCAGGATCGAGGTCAGCGCCTCGGCCGCGACCGAGTTGACCAATGCGCCGCCGGCAAGCCCGCGCAGTCCCATGTCCCCAGCGAGCGCGATGACGACCCCGCGCGCCTCGACGTCATCGCTGAACACCAGCACGTCGCAGTCGACCGCCTCCTCGGTGATCAGCTTGTGGGCGGCGACATCGTGGAACGCGGATACCAGCCGCGTCCCCTGTGCGAGCCGCGCCCGGGCTTCCAGCGCGGCCGAACCGGCCGGCGGAAGCTGGACGCGCATGACCTTGGGCGGGACCAGCGGCACGGTCGTGTCGACGACGATCGCGCTGCCGACGTGATCGCGGATCTGATCGAGCGCGTCGGCCTGTGCCGCATAAGGGACTGTGACGATTACGACGTCCTTGCCGGCCGCCGCGCCGGCATAACTGTCGCCGCCCGCGGCGGCGATATCGGCCGCGGCCCTGACGGCGCTCTCGGGCGAACGGGAGCCGATGGTCACCACATGGCCGGCTCTTGCGAGCCGTCGGGCGATCGCTTTGCCGAGCTGCCCGGTCCCGCCGATCACCCCGATTGCCGCCATCGCTACGATCCCTTGTCCGATTTCGAGGCTTGCCCCGGGTCTGGCTTTGCCGATAGCGGGGCCGGCGGTCGTGGCAACCTCAATGTCGCGGGGCGCGGCGCGGCGGCGGAGTCGATCTTGTGGGCGATGGGCGAGCGGGCATGGCGATGGGGCTGACGATCACCGCGCTCGCCGGACTGCCGCTGTTCGAGCAGGGTATGGACCTGGCGGGTGCGATTGCCGCCGCGGCAGGCGCGGCTGGTGAGGCGATCGGCGACCATGATGTGGTCGTCATTGCCCAGAAGGTCGTCTCAAAGGTCGAAGGGCGAACGATCCAACTCGCCGAAATCACCCCCAATGGTGACGCACACAGCCTCGCCAGAGAAACAGGCCGCCCGGCGGAGCTCGCCCAGCTGATCCTCGACGAAAGCTCGGAGATCCTTCGCGCAACGTCCGCAGCGATCATCGTCCGCCACCGTAGCGGGCACGTGCTCGCCAACGCCGGGATCGATTCCTCGAACGTCCAAGGTGGCGATCAAGACACAGTGCTGCTGTGGCCCGTCGAGGCCGACGCCAGTGCGCGCGCGATCCGAGCCGGGTTGGCCGACGCGCTGGGGACGCGCCCCGCGGTGGTGATCGCCGACAGCCTCGGCCGCGCCTGGCGGATCGGCACGGTCGGCACCGCGATCGGGTGCGCGGGGCTGACGGTGCTCGACGATCGCCGCGGCGAGCCCGACCTGTTCGGGCGGACGCTGCAGGCGACGATCGTCGCCGTCGCCGACGCGATCGCCGCGGCCGCGGTGCTGGCGATGGGCGAGGGCCGCGAAGGAACCCCGGTGGCGCTGGTCCGCGGCGCCGGCCGGTGGGTCACTGCGGAGGATGGGCAAGGCGCCGTCGGCGGACTGCGGCCGATTGCGGAGGATATGTTCCGATGAGCCACGTTCTCGCGCTCTCCGGCGGCGTCGGTGGCGCCAAGCTCGCCGCCGGCCTAGCCGCGGTGCTCCCGCCCGAGCGGCTGACCATCGTCGTCAACACCGGCGACGACTTCGAGCACCTCGGCCTGACGATCTGCCCCGACATCGATTCGGTGGTCTACGCGCTCGCCGGGCTCAACGATGTCGAGCGCGGCTGGGGGGTGGCCGACGAGACCTGGCAGGCAATGGCCATGCTCCGCCGGCTGGGCGAGGCCGACTGGTTCAACCTCGGCGACCGCGACTTGGCCATGCACCTGGCGCGGAGCTGGCGGTTGCGCGCCGGGGAGACGCTGTCCGAAGTCACCGCGCGACTCACTGGCGCGCTCGGAATCGGCCACGCCGTCGTGCCGATGAGCGACGTTCCCGTACGCACCGAAGTCGAGACGGCGACCGGCTGGACCGAGTTCCAGCGCTGGTTCGTCGGCGAGCGTTGCGTCCCCGAAGTGCACGGCATCCGCTTTGCCGGAGCGGCGTCCGCCGAGCCGGCGCCGGC
>JAEKKO010000098.1 GCA_019510335.1 Novosphingobium sp.
CCGGGTCATGCCGACGTTCTGCAGCACCGTCAGGTGGTTGATGTAGGCATCGCCGAACGTCATCCAGAACCGCGCCCGCTGCATCTCCGGGATGAAGCGGACCAGGCTCTCGAGCTCCTCGTGATACATCAGATACATGTTCTTGGGGCCGACGCCCTCGAAGTCGAAGTTCTCGCGGATCGTCATCGCCGGGGTCTCGACCCATTCGCCGTTGAGCCAGTGACGCGCGGGGGCGGTCACCTCGCGGATGTTGATCTCGGGATTGAAGTTGGTGGCGAAAGCCTGGCCATGATCGCCGCCGTTGCAATCGAGGATATCGAGCGTGCGTATCGTCTTGAGCTTGTGCTTCTTCAACCACATCGCGAAAACGCTGGTCACCCCCGGATCGAACCCGGAGCCGAGCAGCGCCATCAGCCCTTTGTCGCGAAAGCGGCCATTGTAGGCCCACTGCCACTTGTACTCGAACTTCGCCTCCTCACGGGGCTCGTAATTGGCGGTATCGAGGTAATCGACCCCGGCGGCGAGGCAGGCGTCCATGATCGCCAGATCCTGGTAGGGCAGCGCCAGGTTGACGACGAGCCTGGGCCCGATCCGCTCGATCAGCGCGGTCAGCGCCGGCACGTCCTCGGCGTCGATATGATAGGTGTCGATGGCGACCCCGGTGCGCTCCGCGACCGAGCGGGCGATCGCCTGACACTTGCTCACGGTCCGGCTGGCGAGGCTGACATGGCTGAAGATCCGCGGGTTCATCGCCATCTTGTGGACCGCGACCGAACCGACCCCGCCCGCGCCGATCACCAGCACCTTGCTCACATGCGCTCTCCTTCGTGATCGCCTGCGGCCCATCGCCACTGCCTTTGGCGATGCGCCGGGCCGCGCATATAGACCGCTTCCATGACAGAACAACCGACACTCCACGGCACGCGGGCACCGACCGCCGAAGGCGTCGCCCGCGCGGCCGCCAAAGTCGCGGCGATTCTTGCGCCAACGCCGTTGCTGCCATTCGAGATCGACGACCAGACCGTCTGGGGCAAAGCCGAGTGCCTTCAGCCGATCGGCGCCTTCAAGATCCGGGGCGCGTGGCATCGTCTGACGGAGTTGTCGGAGGCCGAGCGGCAGCGCGGCGTGGTCGGCGTGTCCAGCGGGAACCACGCGCAAGGAGTCGCCTGGGCGGCCCGGCGGCTCGGCATCGGCGCGACGATCGTCATGCCGCGCGATGCCCCGCAAGTGAAGCTCGACGGTACTCGCGCCCTCGGAGCCGAGGTCGTGCTCTACGATCGCGCCACGCAATCGCGCGAGGCGATCGCCGCCGAGCTGTGCGCTTCGAGCGGCGCGACGCTGGTCCATGCCTTCGCCGACCCGTGGGTGATCGAGGGCCAGGGCAGCGCCGGCATCGAGATCGCGGCGCAGATGAAAACGCGAGCCGGCGGCGGTCCGACCCGGATCGTCACCCCGTGCGGCGGCGGCGGGCTCTCGGCCGGGCTCGCCCTCGCCTGCCCCGACGCCGAGATCATCCCGGTCGAGCCCGAAGGCTGGGACGACGTCCGCCGCAGCCTCGCCGCCCGGGAGATCGTCCCGGTCGGCCCCAATCCGCCGGCGACGGCGTGCGACGCATTGCAGACGCTGAGCACCCAGCCGATCAACTTCGCCGTGCTGCGGGCGCACTGCGGTTATGGGGTCAGCGTCAGCGAAGCCGAAGTGCGCGCCGCCCAGCGCTTCGCCTTCGCCCGGCTCCGTCTGGTGCTCGAGCCCGGCGGTTCCGCCGCGTTGGCCGCCGCCCTCGCCGGGAAAGTGCCCCTCGAGGGGCGCACGGCGATCCTGCTGACGGGCGGCAACACCGACCGCTCGGCGTTTGCCAAGGTGCTGGAGGAGGACGGCTAACGGGTCCGGCCGAGCGGAGCGAACCAATCCGGGGCGGAACGTGGGACTCTGGATCGCCGCGGTCCTTCGGCCCTCGCAATGACGAGTCCCTGTAAGGTCCTCCTGTCCTAGATCCCCGCCGCCTGCAGCAGCGCCTCGGTGCTCGGGTCGAACCGCGCCCCGCCCTTCTCGATGGACTTGGCGATCTCCTTGCCGAGCTCGACCCCGAACTGGTCGAACGGGTTGATCCCGATCAGCACGGCGTTGGCGAACGTGCGATGCTCGTGAAAGGCGATCAGCGCGCCGAGCGTTGCCGGGTTGAGCGCGTCGCACAGGATCGTCGCCGACGGCCGATCACCGGGGTAGGCGCGGGCCCGGTCGGCGCTCTCGCGGCCGGCCATCAGCGCCGCCCCTTGCCCGAAGCAATTGGCCAGGAGGTTGCGGTGGTGGGCCGGATCGAGGTCGTCGCCGGGCTGGATCGCGGCGATGAAATCGACCGGGACCAGCACCGTGCCCTGGTGAAGCAGCTGGAACACCGCATGCTGGGCATCGGTCCCGACGCCGCCCCAGGTGATCGGCGCCGACGACCCCTCCAGCGGCTTCCCATCGATGGTCGCCGACTTGCCGTTCGATTCCATCTCGAGCTGCTGGAGATAGCTCGGCAGCAACCGCAGCCGCTCGTCGTAAGCGAAGCAGGCGCGGGTCTGGCAGCCGCGCAAATGGGTGTAAAGCACGTCGGCGAAAGCCGCGCGCAACGGCAGGTTGTCGGCGCCATTGCTGTCGCGGAAGTGGCGGTCGATCGCCGCCGCGCCCTTGAGTATTTCCGCGAATGCGTCCCACCCGGCGGCCAGCGCAATCGGAAAGCCGATCGACGACCATAGCGAGTAGCGCCCGCCCACGCTTTCCGGGAACGGCAGGATGCGGGTCTCGTCGACCCCCCACTCGACCGCCTTGTCGGGCGCCGCGGTCAGCGCGATCACCCGGCCATAGGCATCGTCAACGCCGTTGGAGCCGAGCCAGGCCAGCGCACTGGCGGCATTGATCATCGTCTCGGTGGTGGTGAACGTCTTCGAGGCGACCGCGACCAGCGTCGTCGCCGGATCGCAGGCGGCGAACGCCGCCTCTAGCGCGCAGCCATCGATGTTGGAGACGACGTGGACGTCGCAAAGCGCCCCGTCGCGGGCGAGCGCGTCGATCCCAAGCGCCGGGCCGAGCGCCGATCCGCCGATGCCGATGTGGATCAGGTGGCGGACGTCGCCGAGGACCCCGGCGTGGATCGCCTCGACCAACAGCCGCATTCGCTCGTGCAACGCCGCGGCTTCTTCGACGCTGCTGTCCTTGCCGACGCCGCGTTCCGCGGTGTGCTCGGCGGCGCGGCCCTCGCTCGGGTTGACGACCGCACCGGCGAACAGCGCCGCGCGCCGCTCGGCGAAGCCCATCGCCTCGGCCAGCTCGGCAAAGCCGGCGAGATGCGCCGAATCGAGGTGGGTCTTGGACCAGTCGAAGCGGATCGCACCACCGGGCAGGTCGAGCTTGGTGGCGAATTGATCGAGCCGCTCGCCGTCGGCGGCGAACAGCTCGGAGAGCTTCGGCCGGGGCAATGCGCGCAAGCGCTGCCATGCCGACTGTCCCGCCTGGTCCATAATCAACCCTTTCCTCGACGGCCTCGCTTGCCTATGCCCGCCCCGCGCGGCGCGGCCAAGCGGGAAGGCGGTTCGGCAACCCCGGACGGGCGACCGTCGCACCTATCCCGCATTCCGCCGCTATGAGGCCGCTGACGATGGACGCCACGATGACCGAACCGACCGAGCCCGGCTCCCCTGCCCCCGCGCCAGAGCCGGTCACGGGGAAGCCGGCCAAGCCGAAGAAGAAGGAAGACAGCTTCCTCGTGTTCATCGTCAAGCTGGCGCTGATCGTGATCGTTTTCCGCAGCTTCGTGTTCTCGCCCTTCAACATCCCCAGCGAATCGATGCTGCCGGGACTGGAGAACGGCGACTACCTGCTCGCCGCCAAGTGGCCTTACGGCTACTCGCGCTATTCGCTGCCGTGGAGCGTGCCGCTGATCCCCCAGCGGATTTTCGCGCACCAGCCCGAGCGCGGCGACGTGGTCATCTTCAAGGCCCCGCCGACCAACGAGGTCGATTACATCAAGCGCGTGATCGGCCTGCCCGGCGACCAGATCCAGGTCATCGGCGGCGTGCTCCACATCAACGGCGCCGCCGTTCCGAAGCAGCGCATCGCCGATCTCGAGCTGCGGGTCACGCCAAACACGCACTGCTACCTGCCGCAGTTCGAAGCGACCCGCCCCGATGGCACCCCGGTCTGCCACTATCCGCAGTACCACGAGACGCTGCCCAACGGGCGCAGCTACGACGTGCTCGATCTCGGCCGCACGCCGCAGGACGACACCCCGCCGATCCTCGTCCCCGAAGGCCGGCTGTTCCTGATGGGCGACAACCGCGACAACTCGCTCGACAGCCGCTTCCCGGCCGTCGCGAACGAGGGCATCGGGCTCGTCCCCGAGGACAATCTCGTCGGCCGCGCGACGGTGATGATGTGGTCGACCGACGGCAGCTCGAAGTGGCTCGAGCCGTGGACCTGGTTCACTTCCGCGCGCTGGCGGCGGATCGGGAGAACCTTTTGAGCGACGGCGCGCTCCCGCCCAAGACGCTGCGCTTTCTCGCCGCGCTGACCGACGCGGAACCCTCCGACCCGGCGTTGTGGCGCGAGGCCCTGACCCACGGCAGCACCGGTGACGCCCGCGACTACCAGCGGCTCGAGTTCCTCGGTGACCGGGTGCTCGGGCTGGTGATCGCCGAATGGCTGTTCGAGCAGGGCGAGGACGACGAAGGCCGGCTGTCGCAGCGCCTCAATGCCCTGGTCAGCCGCAGCACGTGCGCCGCCGTCGCCCGCGAGCAGGGCATCGGCGCCCACATTCGCCTCGGCAAGCAGGCCCGCGACGACGGCGGAAGCGAGAGCGACAACATCCTCGGCGACGTGATGGAGGCGCTGCTCGGCGCGCAGTTCGTCGCCTGCGGCTTCGCGGCGACCCGCCACCTCGTTCGCCGGCTGTGGGCGGATACGTTCGCCAGCGGCGCCGGCCAGGCCAAGCACCCCAAGTCGGCGCTCCAGGAATGGGCCGCCGGCAACCGCCGCAAAGCCCCCGAGTACCGCCTGGTCGAACGCTCCGGCCCCGACCACGCCGCGCGCTTCACCGTCGCGGTTGCGATCAAGGGCATCGGCGAAGCCGAAGCCGAGGGCGCGAGCAAGCAGGAAGCCGAAACCGCCGCGGCAGCGGAGTTTTTGAGGAGGTTCGGGTGAAAGGGAGACTTGCAGCGCGCTTCCTTCGACAGGCTCAGGACGAGTGGGGTTTGTTGCCTTTCTCAAGATCCGCTCGTGCTGAGCTTGTCGACGCACGCGCGCGACCTCCCCGCATCGAATACCGCACATGACCACCCGCTGCGGCCTCGTCGCCGTGATCGGCGCGCCCAATGCGGGCAAGTCGACGCTGGTCAATGCCCTGGTCGGGCAGAAAGTGGCGATCGTTTCGGCCAAGGCGCAGACCACCCGCGCCCGCCTGCTCGGCATCGCCCTCGCCGGCGAGACCCAGATCATCCTCGCCGACACGCCGGGGATCTTCGCGCCGCGCCGCCGGCTCGACCGGGCGATGGTCGCCGCCGCGTGGGAGGGCGCGCACGAGGCCGATGCAATCGTGCTGGTGGTCGACGCGCGCAAGAAGCGGCGCGACGATCTCGAGCCGATCCTCGCCGCTCTCGAGAGCCGCCGCGAGCGCAAGCTGCTGGTTCTGAACAAGGTCGACGCCACCGCCAAGGAACCGCTGCTCGCAATGGCCGAGGAGCTGACCGGCGCGGTTGCGTTCGACGAGGTGTTCTTCGTCTCGGCGCTGAGCGGCGACGGAATCCCCGAATTGAAGGCGCGTCTCGCCGAGCTTATGCCCGAAGGGCCGTGGCATTACCCCGAGGACCAGGTCTCCGACGCCAGCGAGCGCCTGCTGGCGGCCGAAGTCACCCGAGAGCAGCTCTACCGCAAGCTCCACGACGAGCTGCCTTACGACAGCGCCGTGCGTCCCGAGAGCTATACCCATCGCAAGGACGGCTCGATCGAGATCCACCAGCAGATCGTCGTCGCCCGCGACACCCAGAAGGCGATCGTGCTCGGCAAGCGCGGGGCGATGATCAAGACCATCGGCGAAACCGCGCGCAAGGAGCTCGCCGAATTGCTCGGGGCCAAGGTCCACTTGTTCCTCCACGTCAAAGTCGAGGAGAACTGGGCCGAGGCCAAGGACCTCTACGAAGAAATCGGGTTGGAGTGGGTGCGATGAGAAAGCTGATGACGTTGTGCGCCCTGCTGGCGCTGGCAACCCCCGCTGCGGCCAAGGCACCGAGGGCTGCGGTGCCGCCCGGCGCGCGTTACGTGGCGATGGGCAGCTCGTTCGCCGCCGGGGCGGGGATCGGCCCGCCCAAGCCCGGCACCCCGGCAAGGTGCGGGCGGACCGTAAACAATTACGCCAGCCTGCTTTCCGCGCGGCTGCGGCTGAAGCTCGACGACGTGACCTGCGGCGGCGCGACCACCGCGCACATCCTCGGCCGGTGGAACGAACTGCCGCCGCAAATTGACGCGGTGAACGCCGACACCCGGCTCGTCACCATCACCATCGGCGGCAACGATCTAAACTACGCTGGCAACCTGATCATGGCGGGGTGCGATCCGACGCAGGGCATGCAGTTCCAAGGCCAAACATTCTCATGCCGGCCGCTGAAGATGCCGGACGAGGCGGCCTACGCCGGGCTCGAGACGCGGCTGCGGGAAATCGCCACGCAAGTTAGGAGCCGAGCGCCCAAGGCGCGGCTGGTGTTCGTCGAGTACGTTCGACTGGTCCCGTCGAAGCCGTGCCCGGCCGCCGGGCTGGCGCCCGACAAGGCGGCAGCCTTGCAGACAGTCGGGCAGCGGCTGGCGGCGATCACCGCCCGCGTCGCCAGGCAGTCGGGCGCCATGCTACTGGCGACCGATCGGCTCTCCGCAGGCCACACTGTCTGCGATCGTGAGCCCTGGGCCAGCGGCCACCCTACCAACCCGCCCGCGCCGAGCGCGCCGTGGCACCCGACCGCCGCCGGCCACCGGGCAATCGCTGCCGAGCTGGCGCGGATGCTGGGCAAGGCCTGACCACTATCGCAGCTTGGCGATGGCGATACCGAGCTCCTTGGCGCGGTCCTTGGTCGATTCCTCGCTGCGGTTGAGCGCCTTGGCAATCTCACGCAGCCCTTTGCCTTTGCCGGCGAGGGTGCGGAGCTTCTGCAGCTCCTCGGGCTTCCACGGCTGGCGGTGGCGTTCGAACTTCTCGCTCATGCTTTCGCGGCTTTCTTAGGGGCGGCCTTCTTCGCCTTCTTCGGCGCCGCCTTGTCCCCCGCCGGCTTTTTAGCCGGAACCTTGCGCCGGCCCTTGCCCTTGGCCGGTCCCTTGGCCGCGCGCTCGTCGATCAGCGCGATCGCCTGCTCGGCGGTGAGCGCTTCGGGCTGCTTGTCGCGCGGCAGGGTGGCGTTGGTCGTGCCGTCGGTTACGTAAGGGCCGTAGCGCCCGGCCATCAGCCGGATCTCGCCGCCCGAGGTCGGGTGCGGGCCGAACGTCTTGAGCGGCTCGGCCGCGGCGCGCTGCCCCCGCCCCGCCCCGCTCGCCGCCTCGGCCAGCCGGACCACCGCGGCGTTCATGCCGATCTCGAACACCTCGGCGGTCGCGCGCAGCTTGGCGTACTTGCCCTCGTGGGCCAGGTACGGCCCGTAGCGGCCGATGCTGGCGGTAATTGGCTGTCCGCTCTCCGGGTGGGTGCCGACGGTGCGCGGCAGGCTGAGCAGCTTGATCGCCCATTCGAGGTCGAGCTCGGGGATGTCCTTGGGGATCGAGGCGCGCTTGGCCTCCTTGCCCTCGCCGAGCTGGACGTAGGGCCCGAAGCGCCCGGCGCGGCGGGTGATCTCCAGCCCGGTCGCCGGGTCCTGCCCGAGCGGGGTGTCCTGCGACGCGCCGTCGGCCGCCCCGCCCGGCTGGGCGAACTTGCGGGTGAACTTGCACTCCGGGTAGTTCGAGCAGGCGACGAACGCGCCGTAGCGCCCGCCGCGCAGCGACAGCCGCCCGTTGCCGCATTGCGGGCACAGCCGCGGGTCCGCGCCGTCGGCGCGCGGCGGGAACAGGTAGTCGGCGAGGAACGCGTCGAGCGCCTCGGTCACCTCGCTCGGCTTGCGCTCCATGACCTCGTCGGATTTCGGCTTGAAGTCGCGCCAGAACGCCTCGAGCACCGCCTGCCACCCAGCCCTCCCCCCGGAGACGTCGTCGAGCTCGTCCTCCATGTCGGCGGTGAAGTCATAGGCGACGTAGTGCTCGAAGAACCGCTCGAGAAACGCCGTCAGCAGCCGCCCGCTCTCCTCGGGGAGGAAGCGGTTCTTCTCGGTGCGGACGTAACTGCGGTCCTTGAGCACTTGCAGCGTCGCGGCATACGTCGAGGGCCGGCCGATCCCCAGCTCCTCGAGCTTCTTTACCAGCGAGGCTTCCGAATAGCGCGGCGGCGGCTGGGTGACGTGCTGCGCCGCCTCGACGCCCTTCTTGGCCGGCGCGTCGCCCTTGTGGAGCACCGGCAGCAAGCCGGACTCGTCCTCCTCGCCCTCCTTGGCCGGAGCCGAACGCTCGTCGCGCCCTTCCTCGTAGACCGCCAGGAACCCGGGGAACTTGACCACCTGCCCGGTCGCCCGCAGCTCGTTCTGGCCGGTCCCTTCGCGCAGCGTCACGGTGGTGCGCTCGAGCGCGGCGCTGGCCATCTGGCTCGCCAGCGCGCGCTTCCAGATCAATTCGTAAAGCCGCGCCTCGTCGCCGTGGCCGTAGCGGTCCTTGGCGAACTCGGTGGGCCGAATCGCCTCGTGGGCTTCCTGGGCGTTCTTGGCCTTGGTCTCGTAGACCCGCGGCTTTTCCGGCAGGTAGTGCCCGCCATAGCGGTCGCTGATCGCGTGGCGTGCGGCGCTGACCGCCGAGGGGTCCATCTGCACCCCGTCGGTGCGCATGTAGGTGATCGCCCCGGCCTCGTAGAGCGACTGCGCCACGCGCATCGTGTGGCTGGCCGAAAAGCCCAATTTGCGCGCCGCCTCCTGCTGCAGCGTCGAGGTGGTGAACGGCGGCTGCGGATTGCGCCGCAGCGGCCGGGTCTCGACCTCCTCGACCCGGAACACCGCCCCTTCGACCGCGGCCTTGGCGCGCAGCGCGGTAGTCCCGTCGCCGATGCTCAGGCGCTCGAGCTTGTCGCCCTCGAAGCGCACCAGCCGCGCCGCGAACTCGGTCCCGTCGTGCTCGAGCGTGGCGATCACCGACCAGTATTCCTGGGCGCGGAAGCCCTCGATCTCGCGCTCGCGCTCGACGATCAGGCGCAGCGCCACCGACTGCACCCGCCCCGCACTCTTGGCCCCGGGCAGCTTGCGCCACAGCACCGGCGAGAGGGTGAAGCCGAACAGGTAGTCGAGCGCGCGGCGGGCGAGGTAGGCGTCGATCAGGTCCTGGTCGAGCGCGCGGGGATGCTTCATCGCCTCGGTCACCGCCTGCTTGGTGATGGCGTTGAAGGTGACCCGCTCGACTTCCTTGGGCAGCGCCCGGCGCTTGGCCAGCAGCTCGCGGACGTGCCAGCTGATCGCCTCGCCCTCGCGGTCGGGGTCGGTGGCGAGGATCAGCCGGTCGGCGCCCTTGGCGGCATCGGCGATCGCCTTCACCCGCGCCTGCTTGTCGCCGTAGAGCTCCCAGTCCATCGCGAAGCCCTCTTCGGGCCGGACCGAGCCGTCCTTGGCCGGCAAGTCGCGGACATGGCCGTAGGAGGCGAGGACCTTGTAGTCCTTGCCGAGGTATTTCTCGATGGTCTTGGCCTTGGCCGGAGACTCGACGACGACGAGCTGCATGACGGAAAGCGAACCCCTCTACGCGTATGTACACGCGCGATGGTGGGGAGCGGGAGGCGGCGGCGTCAAGCGGGGAGGAAGGATATCCGGGATGCGTCCAGGCGGACATTCGCAGGGCTGCGCTCCATTGCACCACCGCACGCTAGCAGACCAAGCGGCTCCATCCGGGAACATGGCGCTCGACCTCGCATTTTGCCGGGGTGAGCTATCGTCCGGCGCCTTGCCGGCGGCGATCGGTGACGAGGACCAGCACCATGGCCACGAGAGACCCGCGAACACCGGCAAGGACGATCCACCCGTTGCACGCGGTGCTGCTCGCGGGGACGGTGCCGCTGTTCCTCGGCGGCCTGCTCGCCGACCTGGCGTACGGCTCGACGATGGAAATGCAGTGGAGCAATTTCGCCGGCTGGCTGATTGCCGGGGCCATGGTGTTCACCGGCTTCGCCTTGCTGGGGGCGTTGATCGCCCTGATCCGCGTCCGCCGCGGCTGGCCGCTGCTGTGCTTCGTGCTGCTGCTTGCGGCATTCGTGCTCGGGCTGATCGATTCGTTCGTCCACGCCCGCGACGCCTGGGCAATGATGCCCGACGCGACGATTCTCTCGGCGATTGTGCTCGTCGTAGCGATCCTCGCCACCTGGGCGGGATTTGCCAGCTTGCGCGCGGGAGCGACGCCATGAAGCGCCTCGTCGTGATCGCGGCGCTGGCCGCGCTCGCCGCCGGCTGTGGCCAACGCGGCAACCAGCCCGACCCGATGCAGTACGGCCCCGACCCGCAACTGCCGGCGTCCCATCGCGGACTGCTGCCGACGATGAAGATCGCCCACCCGGTGCCGTGGGGCAACCGCCGCCCGACGGTTCCGCCCGGCTACACGATCACCGCGATCGCCACCGGGTTCGGCATCGCCCGGCAGACGCTGGTGCTGCCCAACGGCGACATCCTCGTCGCGGAAGGGCACGGCGGTAATGAGAAGCCGCTCCGCCCGAAGGACTTCATCGCCGGCGTCATCAAAGCCAAGGGCACGAGCCACGCCAAGAGCGGCAACCGCCTGACGCTGCTGCGCGACGCCGACGGCGACGGCGCTTACGAAACCCGCACGGTGTTCGCCGACAAGCTCAACGCGCCTTACGGCCTCGCGCTCGTCGGCGGGCAGCTTTACGTTGCCGACCAGGATGCGTTGCTGCGCTTCCCCTACCGCCCCGGCGACACCCGCGCCAGCGGTCCGCCGGTCAAGGTCACCGACCTGCCGGCGCGGATCAACCACCACTGGACCAAGTCGCTCGCCGCCAGTCCCGACGGGCGTTTCCTCTACGTCGGCATCGGCTCGAACAGCAACATCACCGAGCGCGGCATGGACGTCGAGATCGACCGCGCGCGGATTTGGCAGGTCGACGCGGCGACCGGCGCGCACCGGCCGTTCGCCACCGGGATTCGCAATCCCACTGCGCTCGCGATCCAGCCCGGCACCGGGCAGCTGTGGGCCGTGGTCAACGAGCGCGACGAGATCGGTCCGAACCTGGTGCCCGACTACCTGACCGCGGTCCGTGAGGGCGCTTTCTACGGCTGGCCCTGGAGTTACTGGGGGCACAACGTCGATCGCCGCGCGCAGCCGCAGGACCCTCACAAAGTCGCCGAGGCGATCCGCCCCGATTACGGCCTCGGCTCGCACGTCGCGGCGCTCGGGGTGGCCTTCTCGACCCCGGCGCTGGGTCCGCGCTTCGCCGACGGGGTGTTCGTCGGCGAGCACGGCAGCTGGAACCGCAGCAGGCCGTCGGGCTACAAGGTGGTATTCGTCCCATTCCGCGGCGGCCGACCGGCCGGAATGCCGGTCGACGTCGTCACCGGCTTCCAGGACCCCAACGGCGACACCCGCGGCCGCCCCGTGGGCGTGACGGTCGACCCCCGCGGCGCCCTGATCATCGCCGACGATCTGTCGAACACCATCTGGCGCATGGTCCCAGCCCAACGCATCCCCGCCGCGCAAGCCCCGACCCGCGGCGCACCGCCGAGCAAGGACAACCACCCGAAGACGGCGACGCCGTATTGAGAGGCGTGAGCGGAGGTTCGGCCGATACCCGCGCCACCAGATCCTCCCTGTTTTCGCGAAGCGCAAACGGGGAGGGGGACCGCCGCCGAAGGGGGTGGTGGAGGGGTCGGGCGAATGCCCCTCCGTCAGCCCTGCGGGCTGCCACCTCCCCATTTGTGCTGGGCAAAAATGGGGAGGATCATGCCTTAGCCGAGGCGACGCTCACGCCGCCGTCGGCACCCCCCGGCCGTAAACCGGAAACACGTTCGCCTCGCCATAGTCCTTGATCGGCGCGGCGCGCTTCAGCGTTTCCATGTCGGCGTCGGCGATCACGAAATCGACCGCGGCGTTGCTGCGCATGTGCTGCGGGTTCATCGTCTTTGGCAGCGGCAGCATGTCGAGCTGGAGGCAATAGCGGATGCACAGCTGGGCGATGCTTACGCCGTATCTGTCGGCCATCGCGGCCAGCTCGCGGTTGTCGAGGATCGCGCCGTGGGCCACCGGGGAATAGGCCTCGACCAGCAGGCCCTTGCTGCGGGTGTAGGCGATCAGGTCGAACGGCGTGTTGCTGACGTGGGCGAGGATCTGGTTGA
>JAEKKO010000099.1 GCA_019510335.1 Novosphingobium sp.
AGCTCGCCGTCGGCGCGCGCCAGGCTGTCGATCACTGGCAGGACGGGGATGGCTGCGGGGTGAACGGTGAGCGCCGCCAGCAGGCGATCGATGATGGCGCGTGGCAGGTCCGGCCGTGCCGCGTCGTGGATCAGAACGTTGAGCGGAGCCTCTACGGCCAACGCCTCAAGTCCGGCGCGCACCGATTCCTGGCGGGTCGCGCCGCCGCTTATGAAGCGCAAGCCCAGTATGCCCGCCAGCGCCTCGCGCGCCATGGCTTCGCGGCCTGCCGGGATCACCACCACCAGGGGCCGAAGCCCGGCGGCAGAGAGCGCTTCGACCGAGTGGCGCACCACCGGCTTGCCGCGCCAGGGGGCGAACTGCTTGGGCACCGCTTGCCCGGCGCGCGAACCTTCCCCGGCGGCGACGACGATTGCGGCGGCGGGTGCGGGCTCGACCTCGGCGGACATCGCCCGCGCGGGTAATCGCTTGCCGGAGCCGGGGCAATCCACTATGCGGCTGCCTGTTTTTTAGGCACAACAATAATGTCGCTTCCCTCTCCGCCGGCCTTGAAGCCGATCGAGCTCGGTCCGGTGCGGATCGACTGTCCGGTGATCCTGGCGCCGATGACCGGCGTCACCGATCTACCCTTCCGCAAGCTCGTGCGCCGATTCGGCTCGGGGCTCAACGTCACCGAGATGATCGCCAGCCCGGCGATGATCCGCGAGACCCGTCAGTCGCTGCAGAAAGCGGCTTGGGACCCCGTGGAAGAGCCGGTTTCGCTTCAGCTCGCCGGCTGTTCACCCGCCGAGATGGCCGAGGCGGCCAAGCTCAACGCCCATCGCGGCGCGGCGATCATCGACATCAACATGGGCTGCCCGGTCAAGAAAGTGGTCAACGGTGAGGCCGGCTCGGCGCTGATGCGCGACCTCCCGCTGGCCGCGCGGCTGATCGAGGCGACGGTCAAGGCGGTCGACGTTCCCGTCACGGTCAAGATGCGGATGGGCTGGGACCACCATTCGTTGAACGCCCCCGAGCTCGCGCGGGTCGCCGAGGACCTGGGCGCCCGGATGATCACCGTCCACGGCCGCACCCGCTGCCAGATGTACAAGGGCGAGGCAGACTGGAGCTTTGTCCGCAAGGTCAAGGCCGCGGTGTCGATTCCGGTGATCGTCAACGGCGACATCTGCGGCATCGGCGACAGTGCCCGCGCGCTCGAGCAGAGCGGCGCCGACGGCGTGATGATCGGCCGCGGCGCCTACGGCAAGCCGTGGCTGCTCGGCCAGGTGATGCACTGGTTGCGCTCGGGCGGAACCATGCCTGAGCCTTCGCTCGACCACCAGTTCGATTTGATCCTCGAACACTACGAGGCAATGCTCGGGCACTATGGCAAAGAGACCGGGGTGCGGATGGCACGCAAGCACCTCGGCTGGTACACCAAGGGGCTGGCCGGCTCGGCCGAGTTCAGGAACCGCGTGAACTTCGTCGATGATGCCGCCGAAGTCGTGCGGATGCTCGACGCCTTCTACACGCCGTTCCTGCAGCGTCGCGCCGCTTGACGGCGCTCCGTCATGGCTGACGCACCTGCGCCGCACGTCCAGATCGCGAGCCTGCCGCTTGCGGTGGTCCTGCTTTCGCCAGGCCAGCGCATAGCCGCCGCGAATCCTGCCGCCGAGCAGTTCTTCGGCCAGAGCTTCCGGCGGCTCGCCGGGCGGGCGCTGCACCAGGCGCTGCGCTTCACGGAAGCACCACTGGCGGAGCGACTCGGCGATGGCGAAGCCATGCTGTCGGCCCGCGACGTCAAGGCGACCGTAGTCGGGCAGGGCGAGCGGCGGCTCGACGTCACCCTCGGACCTGTGATCGATGCGCCCGGATGGCAGATGCTGACCCTCCACGACGGCAGCACCGCGGAAGCGATGGGCGAGGACACCGGCGCCGGCGACAGCGCCGTGCTCCGCGCTCCCGAAGTGCTCGCCCACGAGATCAAGAACCCGCTGGCGGGGATTCGCGGCGCGGCGCAGTTGCTCGCCCGCAAAGTGGGCGCGAAGGAGCGCGCGCTGACCACGCTGATCGCGGACGAAGTCGACCGGATCGCCCACCTCATCGACGAGATGCAGACGCTCAGCCGCCGCACGCCGGCGCCCGTGGGCCCATGCAACCTGCACGAGGTGATCCGCCGCGGGAGCGCGGTCATTGCCGCGGCAAGAAGCGCTGGGCCGGGGATCGAGGAGGAGTTCGACCCCTCCCTGCCGCTAGTCCTCGGCAGCGCCGACTCGCTCGTCCAAGTCGTCATCAACTTGCTCTCCAACGCGCGCGAGGCCTGCCGCGACCGGCCCAAGGCGCGGATCCTGGTGCGCACGCGCTTCGCTAGCGGGCTCACGCTCCACGCCGTCGGCGTCGGCAAGCGGGTGGCCCTGCCGATCGAGCTGCGGATCAGCGATAACGGGCCCGGGGTCGAACCGGGCTTGCGCGAGCACATCTTCGAGCCGTTCGTCACCACCAAGAAAACCGGCCAGGGGCTCGGCCTCGCGCTCGTACGCAAGCTGGTGCGCGACATGAATGGACGGATCACGCACGAACGGGACGAGTCCGGCGGATGGACCCATTTCCGCCTGCACTTGCCGCTCGCCCAAGATGCGGGGGCGAGGAGGACGGAATGAAGGACGTTCTGCTCGTCGAGGACGACGAATCGATCGCGATCGTCATTACCGCCGCACTCGAGGCGGAGGGATTCAGGGTCACCCGCTGCGACAGCATTGCCGAGCGGGACCGCCTGCTTGCCGGGATGCGGTTTGCCGCGCTGATTACCGACGTGGTCCTGACCGACGGCGACGGGATCGCCACGCTCGGCCGCGCGCGCGCGGGGAACCCGTCGCTGCCGATCATCATCCTCTCGGCGCAGAACACGCTCGATACCGCGGTTCGCGCCAGCGACACCGGCGCCTTCGAGTACTTTCCCAAGCCGTTCGATATCGACGAGCTGGCCCGCACCGTTCGCCAGGCTGTAGGAATGACCGCGGACCAGGGCCCGGACAGTGACGAAGAGCCGGCGGCCCAAGGTCTGCCGCTGGTCGGCCGCAGCGCGCCGATGCAGGCGGTCTATCGGATGATCACGCGGGTCCTGCGCAATGACCTGACGGTGCTGATCCTCGGCGAATCGGGGACTGGCAAGGAGCTGGTCGCCGAAGCGATCCATCAGCTCGGCCACCGCCGCGAAGGACCATTCGTCGCGGTCAACACCGCCGCGATTCCCGCCGACCTGATCGAAAGCGAACTGTTCGGGCATGAAAAGGGGGCCTTTACCGGCGCGGTGACGCGGAACGTCGGCAAGTTCGAGCAGGCCACCGGCGGCACGCTGTTCCTCGATGAGATCGGCGATATGCCCCTCGAGGCGCAGACGCGGTTGCTGCGGGCGCTGCAGTCGGGGCGGATTAGGCGCGTCGGCGGCCGCGAAGAGATCGCGCTCGACGTGCGGATCGTCGCGGCGACCAACAAAGACCTCGCGCCGATGATCGCCGCCGGCCAGTTCCGCGAGGACCTTTACTACCGGATCAACGTCGTCCCGATCGAGCTACCGCGATTGCGCGATCGCCCAGACGACATCCCGCCGCTTGCCCGGCATTTCCTCCATCTCGCAGCCACCGAAGGGCTGCCGCGGCGGCATCTGACGAGCGAGGCCGCGGAGTTGCTGCAACGCCAGCCGTGGCGGGGGAACGTCCGCGAGCTGAAGAACTTGGTCTACCGCCTGGCATTGCTGTCGCGCGAGGAGCGGATCGACGCGGAGGGGCTGGCGGCGCTTCTCGCGGCCACCTCGCGCGCTCCGGATAGCGCCGAGAGCCCCCGCGCGCTGCCCGATGCCGTGGGCCAATGGTTGCGCGACACTGTTCCGCCGCCCGGGGCGATCTACGATCGCGCGCTGGCTGCGTTCGAAGCGCCGCTGTTTGCCGAAGTACTCGGCGCGACCGGCGGGAATCAGCTGCGCGCGGCCCAGTTGCTTGGGATCAACCGTAACACCTTGCGCAAGCGATTGGGCGAACTGGGGCTTGATGCCGAGAGCTTCGCCCGCCGCAGTTGATCGCACGCTCGACGAAAACATCTTGCAAATCTGCAACAGCGGAGTTGTAACCATGCAACGATGACGCGCGAAGAAGTGAGGACCCCGGCACGGCGCTGGCCGCGGTGGTGGCGGCGGCTGCTGATTGCTGCGCGGCGGGCCAACTTCTTCGCACTCATCGAGATCACCGCCGGGCTCGCGTTCCTGGCGATGACCGTAATCACCTGGTACGCACTGACGGTTCCGGCGCGGCGGGGCCAGTTGCTGCCGTCGAGCCTGACCGCGACTTTGCTGATCGGCACCCTGGTTCCGGCCATGGCGCTGCTGGTGCTGCTTGGCCGGCGAATGGCGTTGCGCCGGGCCGCGGAAATCAGCGGGGGCACGGGCCGGCTGCACGTGCGCCTGGTGTTCCTGTTCTCGCTGATTGCCGCCGTACCGACCCTACTTGTGGTGATCTTCGCCTCGTGGCTGTTCCAGTCCGGCGTCGAGTTCTGGTTTTCGGACAACTCGCGCGGGCTGCTCGAGAATGCCAACAAGCTCGCCCGCGGCTACTACGAACAGAACTTGCTCGACGTCAGCAAGGAGACGGCCACGATGGCGGGCGACCTGCGTTACCTGCTATCCGAAACACCGGTCGTAAGCCCCGCTTTCAGCGAAAATTTCTCCTACCAGGTCATCCAGCGCAAGCTCGACCAGGTGGCCATCCTGCAGAAGGGCGCGGACGGCAACCTGCTGCCACCGGCGGCCTATGTCGCGCCCAACGGCAAGGCGCCGCAGCAGTGGGTCAGCCGCGACCAGCTGCGCCGCCTCGACGCTGGCGAACCGATCGTCGTCAGCGCCGATGCCAACCACATCGAGGCGATCACCCCGATCGACCGGCGCGCCGGGATCTATCTCTATGCCGCCCGCAAGTCCGACCTGCTCGCCTTCAGCCAGGGCCAGCGCGCGCAGAACATCGTCCGCGCCTACCAAGTGCTGACCCAGCGCGCGCGGGTCCTGCAGTTGCGCTTCAACGTCGCGCTGTTCGTCGCCTCCCTGGCGCTGGTCGGGCTGGCGGTGTGGGTTGCCCTGCGGTTTGCCGACCGCCAGGTGAAGCCACTGTACGACCTCGTCGCCGCCGCCCGGCAGATCGGCAGCGGCAATTTCGCGCTTCGCGTCGAAGGCCGCACCGGTCCGGACGAGATCGGTCTGCTCAATCGCGCGTTCAACCGCATGACCGCGCAGGTTGAACGGCAGACCCAGGCGCTGGTCAGCGCCAATCGCCAGCTCGACGAGCGCCGCGCGTTCATCGAGGCGGTGCTCGAATCGGTTACCGCCGGGATCATTTCGCTCGACGAGAAGGGCGGGGTCCAGCTGATGAACAGCTCGGCGCAGCGCCTGCTGTTCGACCGTGTCGGGCCGGCTCCCGTCGGAGCGCCGCTGGCCGAGGTCGCGCCGCAGCTCTGGTCGCTGGTCGAGGCCGGCGCGAGCGAGGGCGTGATCCAGTACAACAAGACCGGCGAGCTGCTGACCCTCGCGGTGCGGATCACCGCAGACGGGCGGGGCAGGGTCATCACCTTCGAGGACATCACTCGCCAACTGCTCGACCAACGCCAGGCGGCGTGGTCCGACGTGGCCCGGCGCATCGCACACGAGATCAAGAACCCGCTGACCCCGATCCAGCTCGCCACGGAGCGCCTCAGTCGGCGCTATCGCCGGCAGATCACCGCCGATCCCGAATTGTTCGAGGAGCTGACCAGCACGATCATCCGCCAGGTCGGTGACTTGCGGAAGATGGTCGACGAGTTCTCCTCGTTCGCCCGGCTCCCCAAGCCCGCCTTCCGCAGCGAGGACCCGGTCGATCTCGCCCGCCAAGCCTTGTTCCTGCAGGAGGTCGCGCGGCCGGAGATCGATTTCACCTTCAGCGCCGATCCGGACCTCGGACGTCTTGCCTGTGACCGCCACCAGTTCGGCCAGGCGATGACCAACGTGCTCAAGAACGCCGTCGAAGCGATTGAGGCGAAGTCCAAATCGGCGCCGATCGACTATCGTGGCCGGATCGCCGTCGCCATGCAAGGCGGACCCGAATGGGTGACTGTCGCGATCACCGACAACGGCATCGGCCTGCCCAAGGACCGCGACCGCATCGTCGAGCCTTACGTGACGACCCGTGACAAGGGCACCGGGCTCGGCCTCGCGATCGTCAAGAAGATCGTCGAGGAGCACGGTGGCGAGATGATCTTCGCGTCGCCGGACGGAGGCGGAACGCAAGTGACGCTGCGCTTCGCGCGCGATCCGCTCGCCGGCCACCGGGCCTCGGAGGCGGCCGAATGATAGCTTGTAAGCGATTGAAAGTGTTGAAGGAGGTCGCATGGCGCTCGATATCCTGATCGTCGACGACGAGAGGGACATTCGCGAGCTCGTCGCCGGGGTGCTGAGCGACGAAGGGTACGAGTGCCGGACCGCCGGAGACAGCCAGTCGGCGCTCGAGGCGATCGACCATCGCCGGCCGAGCCTGGTCCTGCTCGACGTCTGGCTTCACGGCAGCCCGATGGACGGGCTCGAGGTGCTCGACGCGATCAAGGTCCGCGAGCCGGAGCTGCCGGTCATCATTTTCTCGGGCCACGGCAACATCGACACCGCGGTCTCGGCGATCAGTCGCGGAGCGATGGACTTCATCGAGAAGCCGTTCGAAGCCGAGCGACTGCTGCTGCTGGTCGGCCGCGCCACCGAAACCGAGCGCCTGCGCCGCGAGAACAAGCGGCTCCGCCAGAACACGCCCGGCGGCGACGAGTTCACCGGCAACAGCTCGGCGATCAACCAGGTTCGCGCGACGCTCAAGCGCGTCGCCAACACCGGCAGCCGCCTGCTGATCGCCGGCGCGGCCGGAGTCGGCAAGGAAGTCGCCGCGAGACTGCTCCACAGCTGGAGCGGCCGCGCCGGCAACGCCTTCGTTTGCGTCAACTCGGCGCGGATCACGCCCGAGCGGTTCGAGCAGGAGCTGTTCGGCGAGGAGGCGGGCGGCAAGTTGATCCGAGCTGGGCTGCTCGAGATGGCCGACGGCGGGACGCTCTACCTCGATGAAGTGGCCGACATGCCGCTCTCGACACAGGCACGAATTCTGAGGGTCCTGACCGAGCAGGCGTTCGTGCGGGTCGGGGGCAACCGCCAGATCCGGGTCGACGTGCGCGTGGTTTCGTCGACCTCGCGCGAGCTCGAGAAGGAAATCGCCGAGAAGCGCTTTCGCGAGGATTTGTTCTACCGGCTCAACGTCGTGCCGGTGAAGATCCCCTCCCTGGCCGAGCGGCGCGAGGATATCCCGGCGCTGGTCGATCATTTTTTCGCCCGCTACGCCACCGATCAGGGCGTCGCCCCGCCCGAGATCAGCCTCGAGGCCATGGCCGCGCTCCAGGCTTACGAATGGCCCGGCAACGTCCGCCAGCTGCGCAACGTGGTCGAGCGAACCGTGATCCTCACCCCACGCGAGCGGCTCGGGCGGATCGACGTCGACATGCTCCCGCCCGAGATCCTCAACGGGCGTATGTCGGGCGGATCGGAGATTTCGTCGCTGATGGGCGTCCCGTTGCGCGAGGCGCGCGAGAATTTCGAACGCGAGTACCTGAAAGTTCAGATCCGCCGCTTCTCCGGGAACATTTCGAAGACTGCCGGCTTCATCGGCATGGAGCGGTCGGCGCTTCACCGCAAGCTCAAGCTCCTCGGCATGGTGGATCGCCGCGAGGACGAGGATGAGGGCTGAGGGACAATCGAGGCGGAGGCCATGCTGCAGTGCACAAAACCCGTTTACCTGCCGGACGAAGCATCGTAACGTGAGCCCACAAAACCGGACGGCCGCCGACGACCGTCCAGATCGCGGACCGCCGCAACGGCCGCCAACAAGGGGAAAACCGATGCCTAACAGTGGACGGACCTTGACTGCGCGCCCTCGGGCGACGCCGCCGGCAGAGACACCGGTGGAGGGCGATGCGCCACCCGCGCCGGCTGCTGGAGGTAAGCCCCAGAACCTTCAGGACCAGTTCCTCAACCTCCTGCGCAAGAACAAGACGCCAGTGACGATGTTCCTGGTCAAGGGCGTCAAGCTGCAGGGGATCGTCACCTGGTTCGACAACTTCTCGATCCTCCTGCGCCGCGACGGCCAGTCTCAGCTCGTCTACAAGCACGCGATCTCGACGATCATGCCGAGCCAGCCGCTCGACGCGCGCCAGTTCGGCGGTGGCGCCGAAAGCGCCAAGAAGTTGCGTCTGCTCCAGGACGTGTTTCTCTCAAGCATCCGCAAGGCCGGCGTCCAGGTGACGATGTTTCTGGTCAACGGCGTGATGCTCCAGGGCCGGATCGCGGCGTACGACCTGTTCTGCATGCTGCTCGAGCGGGAAGGCTACGTGCAACTCGCCTACAAGCATGCGATCTCGACGATCCAGCCCGCGACGCCGGTCGATCTGACCGGCGAGTGGGAAGGCGAGGAGGGCGAGGGCTCCTGAGCCAGGGCGAATCCCCGGCCGGCGAAGTCGCCCGCGGGGCCAGCGCGGTCGTCGTCTGCCCCGAGTGGCGCGGCCGCGCCGTCCAGGGGAGCACGGGAAGCGATCCGCAGGCGCGGCTCGATGAGGCCAAAGGTCTGGCGCTGGCGATCGGGCTCGAGGTCGTCGATGCGCTGATCATCCCAATCCGCGAGCCGCGCGCGGCGACTCTGTTCGGGGAAGGGCAGATCGCCAATATCGAGATCGCCTGCAACCAGGGCGAGGCCGAGCTTGTCGTGGTCGACGGCGCGCTCAGTGCGATCCAGCAGCGCAATCTCGAGGAAAAGCTTAAGCGTAAGGTGATCGATCGCACCGGCTTGATCCTCGAGATCTTCGGCGAGCGCGCGGCCACCGCCGAGGGGCGGCTGCAGGTCGAGCTCGCCCACCTCGATTACCAGGCCGGGCGACTGGTGCGCAGCTGGACGCACCTCGAACGCCAGCGCGGCGGCTTCGGCTTCCTCGGCGGCCCGGGCGAGACCCAGATCGAGGCCGACCGCCGGCTGATCCGCGACCGCATGGCCCGTCTGCGCCGGGAGCTCGAGCAAGTCCGCCGCACCCGCGGGCTCCACCGCGAGCGCCGCGGCCGCGCGCCATGGCCGGTGATCGCGCTGGTCGGCTACACCAACGCCGGCAAGTCGACGCTGTTCAACCGCCTGACCGGGGCCGAAGTGCTCGCCGAAGACATGCTGTTCGCCACGCTCGATCCGACGATGCGGGCGATTCGCCTGCCGGGGATCGACAAGGCGATCCTCTCCGACACCGTCGGCTTCATCTCGGACTTGCCGACCCAGCTGGTCGCGGCGTTCCGCGCTACGCTCGAGGAAGTCACGGCCGCCGACCTCATCGTCCACGTCCGCGATATCGCCAATCCCGAGAGCGAGTCGCAAAAGCAGCAAGTGCTGCAGGTGCTCGGCGAGCTCGGGCTGGTCGACCCCGACGGCGGCGAGCCGCCGGTGCCGATGATCGAGGCTTGGAACAAGTGGGACCTTTTGCCGCAAGAGCGATCCGCCGAACTGCTCGAGCGGATCGCGGTGAAAGGCGGCGAGACGATCATCCCGGTCTCGGCGCTGACGGGCGAGGGCTGCGACGCGCTCCTCGAAACCGTCGGGCGTCTGCTTACCGCCGATGCGCGGGTCCACGAGCTGGTGCTGCCGGCCAGTGACGGGCAGCGCATTGCCTGGCTCCATGCTCATGGCGAGGTGGTCGGCGAAGAGGAGCTCGCCGAGGGCGCGGATGGCCCACAGCGCCGGTTATGCGTCCGGCTGACTCCGCGCGATTTCGGCCGCTTCGTCCGACTCTGACGCTTTGACCGCTTGCCACAGGCGCTCCTGCTCATCGAGCGACAGGGCGGCGAAGTCTTTGGTGAGCGCCTCCATTGCCCGGAAACGCCGCTCGAACTTGGCGTTGGCCGAGCGCAGCGCGTCCTCGGGGGCAATGCCGTAGGCGCGGACCAGGTTGGCAGCGGCGAACAGCAAGTCGCCCGCTTCGTCGAACCGTTCGGCATCCGTCCGGGCGTCGGCGAGTTCGGCCAGCTCCTCGCGGACTTTGGCGGCGGGCCCATGCGCGTCCGGCCAGTCGAACCCGACGCGCGCGGCGCGCTTCTGCAGCTTCTCGGCGCGGAGCAGCGCCGGGAGCGCCAGCGCGACCCCGTCGAGCGCGCTGGTGGCGCCGGCCGCCGTACGCTCGGCGGCCTTCAGCGTTTCCCAGCGCACTTCGCGCGAGGCTTCGGTCGCTGGGTCGCCACCGAACAGGTGCGGATGGCGAGCTTCCATCTTGTCGGCGATCGCGGCGGCGACATCGGCGAAGGCGAAGTGGCCGGCTTCCTCGGCCATCCGCGCATGGAACACGACCTGCAGCAGCAGGTCACCGAGCTCGTCCTTGAGGTCGGCCATGTCGTCGCGGGCGATGGCATCGGCGACTTCGTAAGCTTCCTCGAGGGTGTACGGAACAATCGTCGCGAAAGTCTGCGCGACATCCCAGTCGCACCCGGTCTGCGGATCGCGTAGCCGGGCCATGATGCGGAGGAGGCGGTCGAGGGAATCGGGCATGTTGGAATGATAATATGTATTATGTTAAATTTGTGAGCCGTCGCGGCCCGAGGACTCCCCGGCGGGGCTCACCGGCCCAAGGAGGTGATGATCACGGCCAAGACGCCGATGATCACCAACCAGGCCAATGCGATCACCAGGATCCGCTGCGGCGGCAGCCGACGCGTGGCCAGCGCGCGCCACGCCAGGACCAGCGCCATGGCCACGGCGATCAGGGAGACGATCGCATCGCCGCGCATCAGGCGACCAGTTCCATGCCGTCGTAGCCGACTAGCACGGTGTCCGGGACCTCGCGGCTGACGGTTGCATAATCCATCGTCCGGTCGAGATGCGTGAGCACCGTGCGCCGCGCCGCGGTGCGCCGGCCGAGCTCGAGCGCCATTGCCAGGTTGGCGTGTGTCGGGTGCCGTTCGCGATGAAGGCAATCGACCACGAGAATGCTGCACCCCGAAAACAAGCTGATCATCTCGCTCGTAATCTCGCTGAAGTCTGTCGCGAAACCAATTGACCCGCCGTCGCAATCGAAGCGAAACCCGGTGCTCCGCGCCGGTCCGTGCGGCATCTGGCAATGACCGATTGCAATGCCGCTGCACAGCCGCAACCGGTCGAGCGTATCGAGCGTGACGATCGTCGGATAACCATCCTGACCCGCGAACACGTAACCGAAGCGTTGGCGGAGCCGGCGCACGGTTTCCTCGCTGCCGTAGCCGGGGATCGGACCGCCGCGGCCGTAGCGCATCGGCCGCAAGTCGTCGATGCCGTGGCAATGATCGGCGTGGTCGTGGGTCCAGAACACGCCGTCGACACGATCGATGCGATTGGCGAGCAGTTGGGCGCGCAAGTCGGGCGAAGTGTCGACCAGCAGCCGGGCGCCGGCGTCGCTTTCGACGAGGATCGAAATGCGCGTCCGAAGGTTCTTCGGCTCATTCGGGTCGCAATCGCCCCAGTCGCCCGCGCCGTCTTGGCCACCGATCCGAGGCACGCCGGTCGACGTGCCGCAACCCAGAACGAGCAGCTTCACGCGGCCGCTTTCTGGAACAACTGAAAGAAGTTGCGGGACGTATGTTCCGCTAGGCGTTCGAAGGGGACACCGCGCAGGCCGGCCACGAATCGCGCGGTGTCGGCGGTGAACGCAGGCTCGCACACGCGGCCGCGATGCGGCACCGGTGCGAGGAACGGCGCGTCGGTTTCGACCAGCAGCCGGTCCTCGGGCAATTCGGCGGCAATCGCCTGCAAGTCCTTGGCGTTCTTGAAGGTGACGATCCCCGACACCGAGATCGACAGTCCCAGATCCAGAACCTGGCGGGCAAATCCGGCCGAGGCGGTGAAGCAATGGATCAGCGCCGGGAACGCGCCCTGCTCCATTTCCTCGCTCAGGATCGCGGCGGTGTCCGCCTCGGCATCGCGGGTGTGGACGATCAGCGGCAGTCGGGTTTCGCGCGCGACGCCGATGTGCACCCGGAACAGCGCCTGCTGGGTGACTCGAGCGGAGTGCTCATAAAAGTAGTCGAGCCCGGTTTCGCCGATGCCGATGACTTTGGGGTGCGCCGCCGCTTCGAGCAACGCCGCGGCGCCGAGGTCGGCGTGAGCATCTGCCTCGTGCGGGTGAATCCCGACGCTGGCCCAGACGTCAGGCTCGCGCTCGGCCGTGGCGACGACCTGATCCCATTCGCCCCGGCGGGTCGAGATCGACAGGAACCCGCCGATCCCGGCAGCCCGCGCGCGCTCCAGAACACCCGCCTGATCCTCGACCAAGCCCTTGTATTCAAGGTGGCAATGCGAATCGATCAGCATCACGCCGCCGCTTCGACCGGCAT
>JAEKKO010000107.1 GCA_019510335.1 Novosphingobium sp.
GACGCCCCGACGCGAGAGCCACAGGCCTGCGTCGATCCGTGACTGCAAGGGCAGTCCACCAAGGAGGAATTATATACATGCGCTTGCCCCGCCATCTCGCTTACGCGAGCGTGAGCCTGCTTACCCTTGCCGCTCCGGCATTCGCGCAAGAGGCGCCGCCGGCCCAGGCCACTCCGGGCGACCAGCCGCCGACCGATGCGGTCGAAGCCGCCAAGGAAAGCAATGAGATCATCGTCAGCGCCCGCCGCCGGGACGAGCGGCTGCAGGACGTGCCGCAGACCGTGAACGTCGTCACCTCGACCGAGATTGACAAGCTCAACTTGCGCAACCTGCAGGACGTGCAGGCGCTGGTGCCCGGTTTGACGATGACCTCCAACGGCAGCTTCTCGAGCTCGGCAACGGTGCGCGGCGTCGAGTTCCGGCCCGAGGCGAGCGGCAACAACCCGACCGTCGAGTTCTACCTCAACGACGCGGTGATCTCGTCGAACTTCCTGTTCCAGTCGATCTTCGACATCGGCCAGTTCGAGCTGCTGCGTGGTCCCGTCGGCACGCTGCGCGGCCGCGCCGCGCCGTCGGGTGCGATCACGGTTACGACGCGCCGGCCGGACCTCCATGAAGCCGGCTTCGTGATGAACGTCAGCCAGTCCGACCGACACGCCCGCAAGGTCGATGCCGCGCTCAATTACCCGATCATCCCCGACGTCCTGGCGATCCGCCTCGCTGGCGTGATCGACAACAACCGCGGCAACGACGTGTTCACGGTCAAGGAAGCGAGCGATCCGACTCACAACCCGAGCCCGTTCCGCTACACTCGGGCGGGGCGCGCCAGCGTCCGGTTCAAGCCGACTGACTGGATCGAAGGCAACTTCATGTACCAGAAGCTGCATGCCACGCAGCGGCAGTACGGGGCGGTCGAATCGGCCTCGCTGGTCGATGGGTCGGCGCCGGCTGGCCAGCTCATCGGACCCTTCGATCGGCTGTCGATCGACGATATCGGCAACCCGACGCGCCAGGCGTTCAACGCCTACATCGGCAACCTCGACGTGCGCTTCGCCGGCCAGAAGCTCAGCTACGTCGGCTCGTGGAACACCCAGGACTTCGACACTATCGGCGGCAGCGATGCGGGCGACTACTTCGCACCGCCGCTGTTTCCGATCGCCGATCGCCAGTTCGCTGACCCGGTGGGCTTCGAAGCAGTCTGCGGCGGCGGCGCCGTGCGCACCGGTGTGAACATCAACAACCAGAATTATTTCCAGTGCACGCACAGCCTGGCTCGCCGGCGGTCGCATGAACTTCGACTGTCGTCCGAGGAGCGGATCGCGGGAGTCTTCGATTACACGATCGGCGCCTTTTACGATCACAACCAGAATGATAACAATCTGACGTCGGAGACGCCGATCCTGATTTCGCCGTCGCGCCTTGCGACGATTAGCCTGACGCCGATCGTCACCTCAGGTCATTCGACGGAGAAGTCGGCGTTCGCCAACGTCACGGCGCACCTCGGCACTGCAATCGAGCTTTCCGGCGGGCTGCGCTACATCGACTACAAGGATTTCAACTCGATCACGATCAGCGGCGTCGCCCCGACGCCCAATACCAGCGACCACTTCCACGCGACGATCTACAACGCCTCGGCCAAGTATCGCTTCAGCGAAGACCTGATGGTCTACGCCACCGTCGGCAGCTCGTGGCGCCCGGGAACCCACGTCATTGGGGACTTCAGCACCGCACGCTCGGCCCGCGAGACGCAGTTCCTCGACTTGCCGCCTGAGAAGTCGACCTCGTTCGAGATCGGCCTCAAGTCCTCGTTCCTCGACAAGCGCGGCCGCCTGAACATCGACTTCTACCACCAGAAGTTCAGCAACTACGTCTTCCGTGGCCCGTCGGTCTATTTCATCAGCACGTCGGCCACGGGCCCAGCGCCGAGCACCTTCAACTTCGTCGCGGGCGTGCCCGCCGTGGTCGATGGCGTCGAGGCCGAAGCGTCGTTCCAGATACTGCCGAACTGGAGCATCAACGGCAACTTCAGCTACGCCAACGGCCGGATCAAGAACGGCACGATTGCCTGTACCGACTTGGACCGCAACGGCGTACCGGACACCAACGTCTCGGCGCCGACGCTGGCGCAGCTCCAGGCCGCGGTTGGACCGGGACAGACCGTCTCGCAATGCGCATTCAGCGGGCGGGCGGTGTTCGTGCCGAAGTGGAGCGCGAACATCCAGAGCGAGGCGAAGTTCCCGATCGCAGACAGAACCGAGGCGTTCATCCGCGGTCTGGCAACGATCTACCCGTCGAACACCCAGGACCCGAACAACACGTTCGACGACGTGCCGTCCTACGCGCTGGTCAACCTTTATGGCGGCGTGCGCGATCCGCATGGCCGCTGGGAGTTGCAGGTGTTCGCCAAGAACGTGTTCAATCGCGAGGTGATCCTCAATCGCGGCAGCGCGCCGCTCTCGACAACGCTGCGCACGCTGCAGCCGCCGACGTTCCGGTCAGTGGCGACTTCCACCTTCACCGCGCCGTATTATTCGATCACCACGACACCGCCGCGGGAAGTGGGCGTAAGCTTCCACCTCGCGCTTGGATCACGCTGAGCACAAGCTCAGGCGCTACAACTGCGGCCGGCGGGAAACTGCCGGCCGTTTTTCTTTGCCGCGGATCAACGCTGGCCCTTGGCATTAGCCAACATTGCTGATTAGTTGTGGGAACGATGGCCGCCACCGCAATGATCAGTAGCCCGGCGACGACCGGCGCCACGGCCGGCGCCGCCGTGAAGGACCGCCGCCGCTCGCGCGATCCGGGGGCGACGCGGGAGGTGATCCTCGACGCTGCGCTCACGTTGCTCGCCAAAAGCGGCCCCGATGCGCTGAGCCTGTCGGAGGTCGCGCACCTTGCCGGGGTCAACCGCGGCACCGCCTATCAGCACTTCGAAACGCGTGAAAAGTTGATTCAGGCGACTGTCGCTTGCGTCTCGGACAAGCTCTACCGCGCCGCCTTCGGCGACCCCGCGACGGCGGCCGAGAGACGGCTCGAGGACATCGATCCCGCGGTCCAAGCGGAGCACATTGCCGGGTTCGCCATCGAGAACCCTGAGCTGTGCCGCATCTGGCTGCTCCAGCTGCTCGATTCCGATGATCCGAAAGCCGACCCGTTCTGCCGCGAGTACATGAAATGGTTGGCCCAGTGGGCGAGCACCGATCTCGCCGAGCCGAACATCGACGTCGAAGTCCACGCGATCACGATGCTTGCCGGCACCTTCCTGTGGCCGGTCTGGGCCCGCGCGCACGATCACGACGCGGCTGGTCGGGCGGCGCTCGCCCGCCGCTTCGCGCGCGAGAACTTGCGCCTGTCGATGTACGGCACCATGCGCAGCGCGTGCTACCCAGAGATCGCCGCGAGGGTGACGCAACCGATAGATTCCGCCGATTGCCAGTCCCGCCTGGCTGGCGAATAGACCCGCATCGCTGCCGCGATGGATCACTTGGGGAATTGCGCCGCTGTGCTCAATCCCGCTTGAACGCCGACACGTTCCGGGCCGATTTCGGCCCCGCCAGCTTGGGGAGTAGCCATGTTTTCCGCGATCCTGATCGAGAAGAACGACGAAGGTAAGACCGTCTCGTCGCTGAAGCAGCTCGACGAGAGCCAGCTCCCCGAAGGCGACGTGATGATCGACGTCGCCTACTCGACGATCAACTACAAGGACGGCCTGGCGATGACCGGCGAGGGGCCGGTGGTGCGCCGCTGGCCGATGGTCCCGGGGATCGATCTGGTCGGCACGGTCAGCGAGTCCAGCAACTCCGATTTCAAGCCCGGCGATGTCGTCCTGCTCAACGGCTGGGGCGTCGGCGAGGTCCACTGGGGCGGCCTGGCCCAGAAGGCGCGGCTCAAGGGCGACTGGCTGATCCCGCTCCCCAAAGGGTTCACGCCGGCCCAGGCCGTGACGATCGGCACTGCCGGCTACACCGCGTCGTTGAGCGTCGATGCGCTGGTCAAGTTCGGCGTGAAGCCCGAGGACGGCGAGATTCTCGTTACCGGAACCCCGGGCGGCGTCGGCTCGGTCGCCGTCGCGCTGCTCAAGAAGGCGGGCTACACCGTCGTCGCTTCGATCGGCGATGATTCAGAGATCGATTACCTCAAGACGCTCGGCGCGACCGACTTCGTCAAGCGTGAGGATTACGCCGGCCCGGGCAAGCCGCTGCAGAAGGAGCGCTGGGGCGGTGTGGTCGATTCGGTCGGCAGCCACACGCTAGTCAATGCCATTGCCCAAACGAAGTACCGCGGCGCTGTCACAGCCTGCGGGCTGGCGCAAGGCGCGGACCTCCCGGGAACCGTGATGCCGTTCATCTTGCGCGGGATCACCCTGCTCGGTATCGATAGCGTGATGTGCCCGAAGGGGCCGCGGCTCGCCGCGTGGGACCGATTGGCGCGGGATCTCGATCCGGCCCTGCTCAATGTCATTGGCGCCGAAGTGGGATTGTCGCAGGCGATGCAGGCGGGACGCGATATCATCGACGGCAAGATCCGCGGCCGGGTGATCGTCGACGTGAACCGCTGATCCTCAACCATCAGAGCGGGAGAGATACGATATGGCAGATTATTCGGGTAACGAAGGACCGCAGATGGACCTCAGTGACGTCGAGCCGCGGCTTGGCAAGCTGGTCGGCGGAGGACAGCTAATCGAGCCGTGCGCGAAGAGCGACATCCGCCGCTGGGTGATGGCGATGGACTACGTCAACCCGCTGCACTGGGACCAGCAGTTCGCCCAGAACACGAAGTTCGGCGACATCATCGCGCCGCAATCGATCGCGGTTGCGCTCGACTACGGCCACGGCTGCCAGCCCGCCTGCGTCGGGCACATTCCCGGCTCGCACCTGATCTTCGGGGGCGAAGAGTGGTGGTGGTACGGCACTCTCGTCCGTCCCGGCGACAAGCTGTTCCAGCAGCGCCGGTTCTACGACTACAAGGTCACCGACACCAAGTTCGCCGGCCCGACGATGTTCTCGCGCGGTGACACCACCCACCGCAATCAGCACGGTGACCTCGTCGCCAAAGCGCGCTCAACGGGGATCCGCTACCTTGCCGCCGAGGCCGAGAAGCGCAAGATGTACGAGACCACGGCCGGCACGCTGAAGCGCTGGACTCGCGACGAGATCAAGGAAATCGACAAGATCCGCCACGCGTGGCTGATGTCGAACCGCGAGGGCAAGTCGCCGCACTGGGAGGAAGTCCAGATCGGCGACAAACTGCCGAGGCGGGTGCTCGGCCCGCACACCATCGCCAGCTTCACCACCGAGTACCGCGCCTTCGTGTTCAACATCTGGGGCACGTCCGAGTGGGTCGCGCCCGAAGGCGTGGAGGACCCGTGGGTCAACCAAGATCCGGGCTGGGTCGAAGGCTTCGGCTTCGACGAGCAGCTCGCCGAGTTCGACCCGCGGGCGCGGGACGGGCTCTACGTCGGCCCATCGCGCGGCCACATCGATGACAGCTACGCCAGCGAAGTCGGGATGGCCCGCGCTTACGGCTACGGCGCGACTATGGCCGCCTGGAACACCGATTACCTGGCGTTCTGGGCCGGTCACGACGGCATGGTCCGCCACGCCAAGTCCGATTTCCGCGGGCCGGCGTTCGAGGGGGACGTGACCTATTTCGACGGCGAAGTCGTCGACAAGATCGAGAACTCGCAGTGGGGCTTCCCTGTCGTCCAGGTGAAGGTCAAGCTGACCAACCAGGACGGCGCCACCGTGGTTTCGTCGCTGAACGAAGTCGAGCTGCCGTACTGACGCCGTGGACACCGCGACAATGCTCAAGACTGGCGAGGCCGCGGACGATCTGTCGATCATCCGCGGCATTCCGCTGGCCGAGGAAAAGGGCATCGGCGGGCTGACGCTGGCCGGCTATGTTCGCGAGATCACCGAACGCTACGGCCCCCGCGAGGCCGCGGTCATTTACCTCGACGGCGAGGTCCGGCGCTGGACCTACACGGACTTGTGGGAACGATCGTTCGAGGTGGCGCGGGCGCTGCTCGCCTGCGGCACCGGCAAGGGCACGCGCGTCGGCATTCTCGCGACTAATCGGCTCGAGTTCCTTTCTTGCGTTTTCGGTACCGGGCTCGCCGGCTGCGTGCCGGTTACGATCAGCACATTCTTCACCGCAGCGGAGATCGACACCGTCCTCAAGATGGCCGGCTGCTCGGTGTTGCTGCTGGAGCGCCAGGTCCTCAAGAAGGATTTTGCCGAAATCCTTGCCGAGCTCGAGCCGCAAGTCGCGACCGCCGAGGGTGGCAACCTCGCGTCCAGCCGGTTCCCGTTCCTTCGCCATCTCGCCATGGTCGATACAGACGAGAGCTTTGGCGCGATCGAGGGCTGGAGCACGTTCCTGGCGCGCGGACGGACGGTGGCGCCCGAGCTGGTTGAAGCGGCCGCCGCGGCAGTGACGCCAGCAGATCCCGGAATCCTCAAGTTCTCTTCAGGTTCGACCGGGAAGGCCAAGGGCATTCTCTCGGCCAATCGCGCGGTGTGCCTGCAGCTGTGGCGCTGGCCGCAGTGGTACGCGATCCAGGAGCCACCGCGGACCTGGTCGGCGAATGGCTTCTTCTGGTCGGGCAACTTCGCCATGGCGCTCGGTGGGACGCTTTCGGCCGGAGGGTCGCTGGTGCTCCAGCGCTGGTTCGACGCCGAGGAAGCGTTGCAGCTGATGGAGACCGAGAAGGTCACGATGCTGCTCGCCTGGCCGCACCAGTGGGCGCAGCTGATCGCTGCTCCGAACTATGAGAACGCGGACCTGTCGAATCTCTATTATATCGACTGCACGACGCCCGTGGCTCGGCACCGGACCGTGCATACCCAATGGCGCGAGCCGGCGCAGGCATACGGCAATACCGAGTCGTTCACGCTGATTTCGGTATTCGCCTCCGGCACTCCGGAGGACATAGCTGGAAAGACCCACGGGGCTCCCACTGCCGGTTCGACCATCAAGGTCGTCGACCCCCTCACCGGAGTGACGGTGCCGCGTGGGGAGCGGGGCGAGATCGCCTTCAAGGGCCCCACCCTGATGCTCGGCTACGTCGGCATCCCGCTCGACGAGTCGCTCGACGATGAGGGCTTCTTCCGCACCAACGACGGCGGCTATGTCGACGACCGCGGCCGCCTCGTCTGGGAAGGCCGCCTTAACGACATCGTCAAGACCGGCGGCGCCAACGTATCGCCGCTCGAGGTCGACGAGATCATCCGCGCGTGCCCCGGCGTGAAGCTCGTCCAGACCGTCGGGGTGCCCGACGAGCTCCTCGGCGAACTGGTCGTCAGCTGCATAGTCCCGCACCACGGCGCGACCCTCGACGAGCCGACGATCCGCGACTTTGCCCGCGAGAAGCTGGCCAGCTTCAAGGTCCCGCGGCGGGTGCTGTTTTTCGCCGAGGACGAGCTCAAGACCACCGGCAGCGCCAAGATTAAGACCGCCGAACTGCGCAAGCTCGCCGCGGAGCGGCTGGCGGGCTGAACAGCCGGGCCGTCGTTCAGCCCACCGACATCCCCGAAGGCGGCTGCTCATGCCACCAGCGCGAGCGGGCTTCGTTCACCGTGCCCAGCGCTTTGGCCCAGTAAGCCGGGTTGTTCGCCAGCATCTTGATGTCGAACTTGTCCGCCGTGCGGATCTCGAGCACTTCGACGCCCCGCTCGCCCGGGGTGTAGGTGTAGGGGACGTCGCGCCCGACGAAGAAGCCGTCGCCGGGACCCAGCTCCTCGGCGCCGACGCGCAGCGACCCGGCGATGATGAAGTACGCGCAGTCGGCGTCGTGGCTGTGCCGGGGCAGGGGATAGCCGCTCTTAAACCACACATATGTCAGCGACAGCCCCGGACGGGCGAACAGCAGCTTGACCTGGCTGCCCTCGAGCATCCCGGCTTCGACCAGCTCGGCGGAGGCTTTGGCGGCGGCTTCGCTGAGCGGCGCCCCTTCCATTACGCCGGCCTCCGCGTAATCGATCGCGTTACGTGCGCGGAAGACGGTGAAGGGCAGGCCGATGCTGTCACGGAGGGAGGGCATGCCCGGGATTATCCGCAATTTTGCTCACCCTGTCAAAATTAGGCTGGAATATAGTCAGCACTGCTATTATTGCGTGGGTATGGAAGACAACATCGGCACCATGCTCGGCCAGGTCGCCCGGCTGCTGCGCCGCAGCTTCGACGAGCGCGCGCGGATCATCGGCGTCACCCGACCGCAGTGGCAGGTGCTGACGCTTCTCTCCCGTAATCTCGGGATCAATCAGGGGCGCCTCGCCGAGCTGCTCGAGGTCGAGCCTATCACGCTCGGGCGGATGATCGATCGCCTGCAGGACGGCGATCTGGTTGAACGGCGCGCGGACCCGGCGGACCGCCGGGCGTGGCGGCTGTTCCTCACCGACAAGGGTAACGCCCTGATCGAGCAGCTGATGCCCTTCGCCGACGAGACTCTCGCCGAGGCGCTGGACGGCATCGACCCGCCAGCGCAGCAGCGGCTGATGGCGATGCTCGACCGTATCCGTTCGAATCTTTCCCGGCGGCCTCTCGTCGAGGTGGCGGTCAATGGCTGAGAGCGATCCCGTCTTTGACGCGCCGCTGCGGCAGGCAACCGCGATCCACGTGCCGCCTTCCGGGCGTGGCAAGGCCTTGCGCCGCGTGGCGCTGCTGGCTTGCATCCCGCTGCTGCTGATCGGCGGCGCCGTCTTCTATTATCTGCAGGGACTGCATACCGTCTCAACCGACAACGCGTACGTCCGCCAAGACAAGATCGCGGTCGCCCCACTGGTCAACGGGCGCATCGTTGGCGTCGCGGTCAAAGAGAACCAGACGGTTCGACCGGGCGACCTGCTCTTCCGCATCGATCCCGAGCCATACCGGATCGCAATAGCCCAGGCCGATGCGCAGATCGCTGCGGCCCAGGCGCATATCGTCGGGCTGCAGACCGATCTCTCGACGACGAACGTCGACATCGAAGGTGGCCGCCGCGACGTCGCGTTCTACGAAAAGGAATACCAGCGGCAGTCCGAGTTGATGGGGCGCGGCTTCAACACGCGTTCGCATCTTGATCAGGCGCAGCACGACCTCGACGATGCGCGCAACAAGCTCGCCAGTGCCGAAGCGACCGAATCCAAGGCGCGGGCGGCGCTTGCCACCGGATCGATCGCGCCGGGGGTCAATCCCGCGCTGCTCGAAGCCCAAGTGCAGAAGCGCAAGGCCGAGCTCGACTTGTCGCACACCGTGGTCCGCGCTCCGATCTCCGGCAAGGTCAGCCAGGCGAGCAAGCTGTTGCCGGGCCAGCTCGCCTTGACCGGCATGTCGACGCTGACGATCGTGCGCAGCGAGCAGAGCTGGGTCGAGGCCAACTTCAAGGAAACCGACCTCGCCGAGATGCATGTCGGACAGCCGGCGATCCTGACGTTCGACGCCTACCCGGAGCTCAAGCTGCACGGCCACGTCGCCAGCCTTGGGGCCGGGACCGGCTCGGAGTTTTCGATTCTGCCGGCGCAAAATGCCAACGGCAACTGGGTCAAGGTCACCCAGCGGGTGCCGGTGCGGATCGCGATCGACGACAGCTCGCCGCGGCCGCTCATCGCCGGCCTCTCGGCCAAAGTCACCATCGACACGCACCGCTAGTCCGATGGCCGCTGCCATTCCCGTCCCGCCCGAGGGCTTCGCGCCCCAGGACGACCGCGCGACCCTGCCGGTCAAGCACCGCATGACCCTGATGTGGGCGATCATGTTCGTGTCGATCTGCCAGTTCCTCGACCTCACCATCGCCAACGTCGCGCTGCCGCACATGCGCACCAGCCTCGGCGCCTCGTTCGACACGATCAGCTGGGTCCTGACGAGCTTCATCATGGCCGGCGCGATCGTCACTCCGATCACCGGGTGGCTGTCCGACCGGATCGGCTCGCGCCGGCTGTTCCTGATTGCGACCGCGACCTTCCTCGGTTCCTCCGCCTTGTGCGGGGCCGCCCACTCGCTGACCGAGATGGTGGTCTTCCGGGCGCTCCAGGGGGCGGCTTCGGCGCTGATGGGGCCGCTCTCGCAAACCGTGATGTTCGACATCAACCCGCCGAGCAAGCAACCAGGGGCGATCACGTTGTGGGGCACGGTGTCGATGGTCGCGCCGATCAGCGGGCCGTTTCTCGGCGGCTTCCTGACAGAATACCTCAATTGGCGCTGGGTCTATTACGTCAACCTGCCGCTCGGCATCCCGGCGCTGATCATCATGTGGATGCTGCTGCCGTCGCGGCCATTGTCGTTGCGGCCGCTCGACCGCTTCGGCTTCGGCACGATCGCACTGGGGCTTGGCTCCCTCCAGCTCCTACTGGATCGCGGTCAGTCGCAGGATTGGCTGAACAGCTGGGAGATCATCATCGAGCTGGTCGTCGCGATCTCGTGCTTATGGATGTTCGTGGTGCAGACCACTAGCTCGAAGAAGCCGCTGTTCAACCCGGCGCTTTACAAGAACACGAACTTCCTCATCGGCATGGTCTTCATGATCATGATGGGGCTGACCAACATCGCACTCTCGGCGACGCTGCCGACGATGTACCAGACGGTCTATGGGTATTCGGTGATCACCACCGGCATGCTGATGGCCCCGCGCGGGATTGGCCTGACGGTGACGATGTGGATGACCAACTATCTGGCCAAGCGCGTCGATTTCCGCTGGCTCGTCGGCGTCGGCTTCTCGATCCTGGCCTATGCGATGTGGACGATGTCGCAGTGGGCGCTGGAAATGGGGCGCGACTACATCGTCTATTCCGGTCTCCTTCAGGGGGCGGGGCTGGGGATGATATTCACGCCGATCAATCTCGTCGCGTTCCGTTCGCTGTCGCCTGAGCTGCGTACCGATGGCGCTGCCGTGCTGTCGCTCGCCCGCAGCCTCGGCGGCTCGTTCGGGATCTCCTACATCGTGACGATGATCGCGCGGGTCGGCCAGACCAGCCACGCCGACATCGCCGCCAGCGTCACCGGCGGGACGACCCCAATCGTAGATTTGTCGACGCTGGTCGGGCTGGGCGGCGACACCGGGGCCGCCGTTCTCGCGATGATCAATGGCGAGGTCGACCGCCAGGCGGCAATGATCGCCTATCTCGACAACTTCCATTTGTTCACGATCGTACTGCTCGCATTCATCCCGATGACGCTGCTGTTGCGCAAGGCGCCGCCCTCGGTGTTCACGGAAATGCCGGTCGAGCACTGACGCGCCTTCAGCTACTCGGCGCGCTCGTAGAGGCGACATCCGGGTAAGCTCGGCGGAGTAATCGCGCGCGCGATGCGGTGCCCCCTTGTCCCTTGGCAGCGTTGCTGTGAACCCCGGCGCCTGCAAACGGGACGTCGGGAGAAAGCGTGGCCAAGACGATCGTCATTACCGGCGCCGGCGATGGACTGGGGCGGGCGCTCGCCCGTCGCTTCGCCCGCGATGGCGAAACCGTCATTCTGCTCGGCCGGACATTGGCTAAAGTTGAGGCGGTGGCGGAGGAGTTGGGCACGCCCGCGCTCGCGATCCAATGTGACGTGACGTCGCCGGAGTCGGTGCGCGCCGCGTTCGACCGGATCGCCGAACATCATCCGCGGATCGACGTGCTCATCAACAACGCGGGCATGTTCGAGCCGTTCGCGCTCCATGAAGCCTCGGATGACAAGATCCTCGGGCTGGTGCTGACCAACCTTGCCGGCCCGATCTTTTGCGCCCGCGAAGCGCTGCGGTTGCTTGGTCGCGGTGGCCACCTCGTCAACGTCACCAGCGAGTCGGTGCGGGTGAAGTTCCCGATGCTGTGGATGTACGAGGGTACCAAGGTTGCGCTCGAGCACATTTCGGAAGCGGTCGGCCGCGAGCTGGAAGGCGAGGGCATTCGGGTCAGCGTGGTTCGCGCCGGGCCGATGATGGACGAGACCAAGACCGCCTCGACGTGGCCGGTCGACGTGGCCATGCGGTTCCACCAAGCCTCGGCCGCGGTGGGGCTCGACCTCCGTACGCGGCCCGTATCCCACTACGATTCCGTCACCGACGCCTTTCGCGCGGTGATCGACATGCCGCCCGACGTCAATTTGCCGCTCGTCGCGATCGGTGCCTGGAAGGCCTGACCCGCTTCCGCTCAATAGGAAAGTTAAGAACATGCCTAATCTTCCCGATGCCAAGCTGTTCATCGACGGCGAGCTGCGCGATGCCGCCAGCGGCAAAACTTACGACATCATCGGGCCGTGGACCGGTCAGCCGGTCGGCAAGGCCGCCGATGCGGGCGCGGTGGACGTCGAGGCCGCGATCGTCGCCGCGCGCCGCGCCTTCGACGAGACCGACTGGTCGACCGCCCACGACAAGCGCCTTGAGCTGGTCAAGAAGTATCGCGAGCTGTTCGAGCGCCACAAGGACCGGCTCGTCCAGCTCGCCGTGCAGGAAGCTGGCGCCGCGCAAGGCGCCGTCCAGCGCGCGCATGTGCACATGGCGCTCGATGGGTGGGACGACTACATTCGCGTCTTCCCGCAAGTGAAGTGGGAGCATGAGTATCCTAAGCGCGAGGCGTTCGGCTCGATGCACAGGCGGTTCGCCGTCTATGAGCCGGTCGGGGTGGTCGGGGCGATCACGCCATGGAACGTGCCGCTGTACGTCAACATCGGCAAAGTCGTCGCGGCGCTGCTCGCCGGCTGTACGGTCATTCTCAAGCCGGCGCCGAACACGCCGGGGATGGGCGCGATCTTCGGTGAGCTGGCGAACGAAGCAGGCTTCCCCAAGGGCGTGATAAACGTCGTGTTCGGCCAGGATCCGGTGCTCGCCGGCGAGATGCTGGTGACCGATCCCCGCGTCGACCTGATCTCGTTCACCGGCTCGACCGGCGTCGGCAAGCGGATCATGGAGCAGGGCGCCAAGACCCTAAAGCGCGTGTTCCTCGAGCTCGGCGGCAAGTCGGCCAAGATCGTGCTCGAGGACGCTCCGAACTTCGCCCAGGAAGTCGCGCAGACGATGCTGGTGTTCCACGCCGGGCAGGGCTGCGCCGTGCAGTCGCGGCTGCTCGTCCCGCGCAGCCGGTATGAGGAAGCCAAGCAGATCCTCAAGCACGCTTACCAGTCTTACGGCGACAGCTGGGGCGACCAGAATGATCCGCAGCACATCATGGGTCCCGTCATCTCGCAGCGCCAGATGGAGCGGGTGATGAGCTACATCGAGCTCGGCAGCCAGGAAGGAGCGACCCTGCTCCACGGCGGCCAGGCGCGCCCCGACAAAGGCGGCGGCTACTTCATCGAGCCGACGGTTTTCGTCGACGTCACCAATGACATGCGGATTGCGCAGGAGGAGATCTTCGGTCCGGTGCTGGTCGTGATCCCGTTCGAGGACGACGAAGACGCAATCCGCATCGCCAATGAGAGCGCCTATGGCCTCTCGGGCGGGGTCAGCTCCGGCGATCAGGAACGGGCGATGCGTGTGGCGCGACGCATCCGCACCGGGTCGGTGAGCGTCAATGGCGGCATGTGCATTGCCGGCGACATTCCCTTCGGCGGCTACAAGGCGAGCGGCATCGGCCGTGAGTGGGGCTTGGAAGGGATCGAGGAGTTTCTGGAGACCAAGATCATCGCCGTCGCGGCGTAGCGGTCTGGAGGAGCACGTGGCTGAGCCCAAACCGGGCACGGGGGCGCGGCGCGAGGACAACGCGCCCGCTTCCCGTGGGCGCGCCAGCCAGGATGCGCTCAGCCATAACCTCAGTGGCCAGCGTCTCGGCCGCAAGGGCCGGGACACTCGCGAGCGCATTCTCAGCGCTGCGGTCGAGCTGCTTTACAAATCGCCGACCGATACGCCGATCTCGATGAGTGCGGTCGCCCGCTTCGCCTCGCTCGGGATGACCTCGCTCTACAACTACTTTGCAGACCTCACCGAGCTGCTGCTGGCGGTGCTCGAGCCGGTCATGGCTACGGCCGAGCAAGCTTACCTCGCGCCGTTGCGCACGCGCTGGAGCGATGACGAGCTTGGGGAGCGGTGCACCGCCTTCGTCGCGGCGTACTTTGCATTCTGGCACCGCCACGCCCGCCTGCTGCACTTGCGCAACCAGATTTCCGACCGGGGCGATCATCGGATGACCATGGACCGCATCCGCGCCACCCAGGCGATCATCCGCCTCGTTGTCGTGCAGATGGACGGTGATCCGGGCACGCCGCGTTCCTGTGAATTCGCCATGGCAACGATGCTGATGATCGCGATCGAACGCTCCGTGACGCTCTCGACGACCTTCGAGCTGCCCGCCCTGGTTGCGCAAAACATCCAGCACGACGACGAGCACTTCCTGCGCCCCGGTGCGCGCCTGCTCGAGCTGGCGATCCGCGATATGCGGAGGGGGAAGGGCGCGTAGTTCGCGCTATTGGGCGAGAGGAGTCCGCCCGCTCACCCCTTGCCCTTGCCGCCGACGCCTTTGAGGTACTTTTCCATTCCGGTGAGATAGTCGGGGTTCAGCATCAGCGCGCTGTTGGCCATGCGCTCGACGTGGCGGCCCATCTCCGGGCCGACTTCGGCGGCGAGCTCGATCGCGATCTTGGCCGCGCCCATCTGCTCGCCGTTCTGCTTGGCCAGGTGGCGGCAGAAGGCCATGACCTCGTCCGCGAAGCTCTCGTTCGGGAACACCTGGTGGACGAGCCCCATCGTGTACGCCATTTCCGCCGGGGCAGGCTTGTTCGCCATGATCAGCCAGCGCGCCCAGTGGGGCCCGCACATCCGTGACAGGCGGCTGACGCCGTTGGAGGCCGGCAGCACTCCGAACAGCCCTTCGGGAAAGGCATAGCCGGCGCTTGTCGCCGCGAGACGGAAGTCGCACGACAGGCTCAGCTCGAGCCCGCCGCCGACGCACATCGCGTGATGAGCGACCACGAACGGTTTTTCGATGTGCTCCATCTCGTCCCACAACTGCTGCATGTTGTTGAGATTGAGGCGGTGGTTCTCGCGGATGCCGCGGGCGGTGTTCCCGGTCGGCGAGATCTGCTTCTGGTTGCCGGACTTGAGGTCGGCCCCGGCGCAGAAATAGCGCCCGGTGGCGCGGATCAGCATGACCTTGAGATCGTCGGTGTCCCGGAAGTGGATCACCGCGTCGCTCAGCAGGTCCATCATTTCGCGGGTGATGGCGTTGAGCTTGTCCGGGCGGTTGAGCGTGCAGACGATGATCCCCTCTTCGGGGGTGTCGACCAGCAGGTGGGGGGCTTCGTCAGGCATTTCCGGGTTCCTCAAGCGCGCGTGCGGGGCAAGCCGAGGCCTTTCTCGGCGATCATCGAGCGGTGGACCTCACTGGTTCCGCCGTAAATCGTCGTTCCCTGGGCGTGGCGGTAGCACTGGTTGACCAATGCCGCGGCGCCTTCGCGCTTGGACAGCGACAGCGGCGCGGTGAGGTCGAGCAGGTCACGGGAATCGCTGAGGAATTTCTCGGACGAGTACATCTTGCTCATCGGCCCGTAGGCGAAGTTCGGCTTCTTCTCGACGCTCGCCCACTGGGAGCGGTAAGTCAGCATTTCGGAGATCCACAAGTGCGCGGTTGAGCGGGCGAGACGCACTTGCGCTTGCAGGTCCTCGATCAGCGGGCGGCCCTGCCACTGGATCTCGCGGGACAGTTCCTCGGCCGCTTCGATCATCTTGCGCATGACTTTCCCGAAGCCGCCGCCGTGCTCGAGCTCAAGGCTCGCGCTCATCGTGCGGACGCCCTCGTCGACGCCGCCAAGGCGCCAGCTGTCGGGGATGCGGACACCGTCGTAAAAGGTGATGTTGGTCCGCTCGTCCTGGAAGGTGTAGACCGGCTGGATCGTCACCCCTTCTGCCTTGAGCGGGACGATGAACATGGTCAGGCCCTTGTGCTTCGGCACCTCGGTGTTGGTGCGTGTCAGCATCAGGACGTAATCGGCGAGGTTGGCGCCGCTGGTGAACATCTTGGTGCCGTCGATCCGCCAGCCGTTGCCATCCGGCGTGGCGCGGCACTGAGCCGCGAACACGTCCGAGCCCGAGCCCGGCTCCGAATAGCCGAGGCTGCACAGCGCATCCCCGTTGAGCACCCGCGGCAGGACCTCGCGCTTCAGCTCGTCGCTGCCGAAGCGGTGCATGATCATCGCGACCATCGCCGCGACGTTCGCGGCCGGGGTGTTGTAGCCGTTGTGCTCGAACGCCCCCATCGCCGCGATCTTGGCATAGGGCGTGATGTTGCGCCCGGACAGCTCCTGCGGCAGGCCGAGGAACAGCAACTTGGCTTCGGCCAGCGCCTTGTGAACCTCGGGCACATAGCCTTCCCACGAATAGTGGAACTTGGCGCGCATCTCGTCGGTGACTTTGGTCCGGAAGAACTCGTTGATCTCCTCGACCATCGCCCGCGCCTCGTCGCCAAGGTCGAAGTCGATCGGCACCTCGCCCGCGTCCGGCAACTGCGCCGCCTCGCCAGAGTAGATTCGGCGGGCCGCTTCCTCGAGGCAGCGTTGCGGGTCTCCGAACACCAGCGGCCACGCTTTGGCGCGCAAGGTGAAGAGGTGAATGTCGTACTCGGTTGTCAGGCCGTAGCCGCCAAAAGTGTGAAGCGCCTGGGCGACGCTGCGGCCGGCGGCCTGGCTGGAATACCAGAACGCGAGGCTGATCGCGGCGCCGGCCTCGTCCGAGCGGTCGGCGATGTCGCGGATCGCCTTCCACACCAGGAACTTGCCGCCATCGACTTCGCAGATGAGGTCGGCAAGCGGGTGCGAGATGCCCTGGAAAGTGCCGATCAGCTGGCCGAATTGCTTGCGCTCGTTGGCATAAGCCGAGGCGAGCCGCAGGGATTCGCGGCCGATGCCGGAGAGGCCCGCGGCGATCAGCAGTTTCCATTCCTCGATCGCGGCGTCGAACGCGGCAACCGCAGCGCTGCCGCTAGCGAGGGTCGTCGACTTCAGCGCCCCGAGGTCGATCTCCGCGAGCGGGGTCGAGGAGAGGTTGTCCTCGGCTTTGCGCGCGCTCGCCGTCACCTCGACCAGCACGACCGCGTCGCCACGGCGAGCGACGACCGTTTCAGCAACCGCGCCTCCGCCGATCCATTGCTTGGGCTGCTCTCTCAAATCGTGCAACGCGATACTCGCTACCGCCTCGCCTGCGACAACTCGGCCAAGCAGGTCGCCATGGCTCTCGCCGCCGAGCTGACCGAGCAGCCGCGCCGCAACCAGCACTTCGGCGAGCGGGCCGGAGACGAGCGTGCGCCCAGCCTCCTCCATCAGCAGCGTCGCGTCGAACAGCCCCAGGCCCATCCCGCCGGCGGCTTCAGGGACGCGCATTCCGAACGCGCCCAGCTCGGCCAGCCCGCGCCACATCTCGGCGTCGAACCCGCCGGTCTCGTTCGCGGCGCGGACGCGGACCATCGAGCTGGTGTCGTCGAGGAACCGCGCGAAGCTGTCGCGCATCATCTGCTGTTCGTCGGTGAGGTCGAAATTCATGGCCCGGCAGGTCCCCGCTTGGCAAAAAAGCGGAAACCTCGGCGGGCCCGCTGCGCGGCCTGCCTGATCACGAAACCTCGAGCGGTCGCAATTGCTTTCGAGAACCAATCGCCGGTGCGATCAGCGATTGCGAATGGCGCGTCGAAAGAAAGGGCGGGCCGCCCGAAGGAAGCCCGCCCCGGTTGCTCGGTGGCTGCCGGCCCTAGCGGCCGAACTTGTAGCGCAAGCGCGCTCCCCACATCCGCGGCTCGCCGATGATGTTGGAGACGAAGCCCGACGCCGCCTGGACGTTCGAGTGCAGGTAGACGTGCGCATTGGTGACGTTGGTCACGAACACGCCGAGGTCGACCGGCATTCCGCCAACATTATCCCACGTCGCATTCAGGTTGAGCAACTTGCTGCTCGGCAGCACGCCGAACTCGCTGGCGAAGGAGTAAGGCTGGACCGCCACGAAGTTCGAACCCTGCTGGACGCCGACGAACGGGTCCGACACGGCCCTGTACCGCGACGTGTAAACCCACGTAGCACCCACCGTGACCTTGCCGACGCTCGGCGGCAGCGGGAACGTGTAGTTGCCGCTGAGAACCAGCTTGTGCGGGATGGAGTTCGGGATGACCGATCCGACCGGCAGCGGCCGGATATCGGTGAACGGCAGCCCGCGCGCGGTGACCAGGCCTTGCAGATCGACGATGCTCAGGATCTTGGTGTTCAGGTAGGCGTAGGATGCCTCGAGCCGGAGTCCCTCGAAGGGGGTGATCCCGGCCTCGACCTCGACGCCCCACAGCCGCGACTTCGCGGCATTGATGATCGCCGTGGTCTGGGCACACAGCGACACCGGCAGACAGCTCAACCCGATCTGCAGCTGCTGGTTTCGGAAGTCGTTGTAGAAAGCCGAGACGTTGAAATAGCCGGGCATCATCCCGCGCCAGCTGGTCTTCGCGCCCACTTCGTAAGTGTCGACCTTCTCCGGCCCGTAGTCCTGCAGGGTATCGGCGGCGAACGAGGCGACCGCTCCTTGACGGTAACCGCGGGACCACTTGGCGTACAGTAGGACGTCCTGCATCGGCTTGAAGTCGACGTCGAGCAGCCACGTCGGAGCATGGCTCTTTACGTTGTGGTGCTCGGTGCACGCGCCGAAGCGCTGGTCCAGCGGGCGGTACTGATTGGTGGCCGAGCCGGGCCTGCCAAAGGTCACGTCGTTGAGGCAGTAGAAGTAGGTCCCTGCCGGAAAGGTGATCGGCGTCCCGTTGAGGACCGAGGCGACTGGAGCCGAGTAGATGCGCTCGGCGGTGATCCGGTAGATGCTGTCGACCTCGTCCCAGGTGTAGCGGATGCCGCCAGTCAGCTTGAGCTTGTCGGTGACGTCGTAGCTGGTCTGGAAGTAGATCGCCTTGTCGCGGAACTTGGTCAGCGTGTCCTGATAAGCGAGACGGCCGAGCGAGCTGCCGTTCTGACCCGGGACGCAGTTGAAGGTGGCAAGGTCAATGCACGGTGTCTGTGTCGTCGACTGGATGCCCGATACGCCGAGCGGATCGCTGTTCTCCAGGTAGAAGCCGCCCTGCCAGATCCACCGGCCACCATCGGAACGGCCCTGGAACTGCAGCTCTTCGACGAACGAGGATTCGCGGTTGCTGTAGCCGTTGGGGATCGAATGGGTGACGTTGAACGGCTGGACGTTGTTCGGGCTGGTCTCGGTCCCGCGCACGGGAACTACGGCGCTGCCGAGGTTCGGCACGATCTTGTAGGCGCCGAACAGGTCAAGGTCGGTGATGCCGCGCAGCTCGCCGTAGCTGAGGATGTTCTTCACCGTGAGGTTGTCGCTGGCGCGCCAAGTGGTGTTGTTGATGACCTGCCACGTCTCGAGATCGGATTGCTCGTCGGGCAGTGGGTTGGACACCGACCAGAACCCGAGCGTCGCTTCGCGCGCCATCTGGTCGCAGGCCTGCTGGCCGGTGGCGACCGTCGAAGCGGAGAACGCCGCGTATCCGGGAGGCGCCGCGGTGAAGCAGCGGGTGATCTTCGGGATCAGGCCAGTGCTCTTCGACTTCGACCAGTTGGCGACCGTGTAGTTCTCGATGTCGGGCGTGAAGTCGGCGACGACGCTGACCCGGGCCGCCCAATAGTCGACGCTACCGCCGGCGTTGCCGTTCGGACCGAAGCCGATCGTGCCGGCGTTCTTGAGGTAGCCGTCGCGCTTGTTGCGATCGAGGCCGAAGCGCACTTTGAAGGTGTCGTTGATCGGGACGTTGAGCACCGCCTGCACCCGACGCAGATTGTAATCGCCAAGCTGGCCTTCAACGTAGCCCTCGAGCCGGTCGGTCGGCTTCTTCGGCACGATCAGCACCGCGCCACCGGTCGAGTTGCGGCCGAACAGCGTGCCCTGGGGACCTTTGAGGACCTGCACGTTCTGCAGGTCGAACAGATAGCCCGGGCCGGCGCCTTCGCCGCCCTGGGTCGCGCCCGAGGCGCGCGGCATCACGACGTCGGCGAAGAACGTACCAACGGTCGCCGTGGTGCGCTGCTCCTGGGTGAAGCCCCGGATGGTCCACGTGGTGTTGTCGGCGCCGTAGCGGTTGTTGGTCGACAGGCCCGGGGTGTAAGTTGCGATATCGCGGGCCGACTGGATGTTGTTGTTGGTCAACTTGGTCTCGTCGAACACCGTGATCGAGATCGGCACGTCCTGCAGGCGCTGTTCGACCCGCTGGGCAGTGACGATGATGTCGTTGGCGTTGGCCGGATTGCTCGCCTGGTCGGTCTCCCCGGTCGACTGCGGCGCGGTCTGCGCCAGGGCCGGAGCGGCCATGGCGGCGGTCAGCGCGGATGCCGCCAGCAACGCGATTTTCCACTGTTGATTAAACTGCATTTCCGTCCCTCATGTTCAAAAAAAGACCGCGAGCGGGACGCTCAACCGGCCGGATGGAATCCTGAATTCTGAATAAGCCCCAAATCCAGCCACCAATTCGCACGAATCCGCACCAATCCCAAGGTGGATCGGTTAAAGCAGGTCTCTATTTACCCGAATTTCGCTGCTCGTGATAAAATCGCAACAGAGCGAGGATCGGCCATTCGGGGGGCGGCGATGCGGCCAATTCTGCGGATTGCACAAAGTGCAATAACCTAGCTCGGCTCACCTTGGGTGGCCGTGCGCCAAATGCGAAAGGGCGGACGTCCCGGAGGACGCCCGCCCTCTTTAGTCGCGCAGGCAGTCGGTTAGCCGCCGAACCGGTAGCGCAGGCGAAAGCCCCACATCCGCGGCTCGCCGATAGTCGACGAGATGAAGCCGCGCTGCTGGTTGTCGTTGATCTGCAGGATCACGTGCTCGTTCGTCACGTTGGTCATGAAGAACGACAGGTCGACGGGCAGCTGGGCGACGTTCTCCCAGGTGGCGTTGAGGTTCAGCACCGTCGAGGCCGGAGCAATACCTCCGCCTGAGGTGGTCACGAGGCCGTCCGCCGCCGTCTGCGCCAGCGCGAGTATCTTTCCATCGCTGTTGCGAATGACGACACCATCCGAAACGATTCGGCGACGCGACTGGTAAACCAAGGTTCCACCGACGGTGAACTTTCCGACCGTTGCGGGAAGCGGGAACGTATAGTTGGCGGAAGCCACCACCTGATGCGGCGGGCCCGAATTGGCAATCGTGTTGCACTGTTCGCCGGCGCATAGTTTGCCGCCGGAGTTTACCAGCGGTGCGGTGAAAGCGTTGTACGGCGGGAGCACGGTTGGCACGTTGACTGCCAGCAGGCGCGCGTTGATGTAACCATAGGCGAGATCGAGGCGGAGGCCTTCGAAGGGCGAGACGTTGAAGTCTGCCTCGATACCCCAGATACGCGACTTGCCCGCGTTGATGATCGTGGCGTTGCCGCCGCAGATCACGGTGAAATTGGGCAACGCCGGATTGCAGGCGACACCCAGCTGCAGCTGCTGGTTGCGCAAGTTGTTGTAGTAGCCGGATAGGTTGAAGCTTCCCGGCATGGCGCCGCGCCAGCTGGTCTTCGTACCCACCTCGAACGTGTCCACCGTCTCCTTGTCGTAGGGCTGGAGCGGATCGGGACCGAAGATCGCCAGGCCGCCCTGGCGATAGCCGCGCGACCACTTGCCATAGACCATGACGTTATCAACTGGCTTGTAGTCGGCCTGGAGCAACCAGGTCGGCGCCTGTGTGTTCTTCTCCAGATTCTGGGCGCAGTGGTTAAGGCGGTCGGCGTAAGTGAAGTAGGTCGCAAAGGCCGCGGCCGTCGCCGCGGGCGGTCCATTGTAGCCAGGGGCCGTCGGATTGCTGCACGCGAACCGGACGTTGCTGGGGGTCGTGGAGAATACTGACGTCTCATTGATCAGAAACGTGTGCATCTTATCCCAGGTGTAGCGAATGCCCCCGGTCAGCGTTAGCTGATCGGTCAGCTTGTAGCTGGCCTGCGCATACAGCGCGTAGTCGCGGAACTTGGTCTTCTGGAGTGAGTACGAGCCCGTGCCGCCTGAGATACCCCCTGCGCCATTCACTCCAAATGTAAAGGAAGGGCCGCCAAGCCCCGACGAGGGAAGGCAGGCGAACGTGAGGATGTCCGTGCAGGCCGTGAACGAGGCGGTCTGGACGCCGGAAATGCCCAGCGGGTCACTGATTTCGGCATAGGCACCTGCCTGCCAGGTAAAACGGCCGCCCGCCGGATGGCCCTGGAACTGCAGTTCCCCGACCATCGATCTCTCGGCATTGGTATAGCCGGTATCGCCATTGTTATGCGTGAAGGCGAAGCCGCGAACCTGGCTGGTCGTCTCGGTGCCGGCGACAACTCCCGGAAGCAGCGAGTAGTTGCCGAACAGGTCGAGGTTGGTCTTGCCCTTGAACTCGCCGTAGGAGAGGATGTTCTTGACCGTCAGGCTGTCGCTCGCCCGCCAGGTCAGCGTGTTGATCACCTGCCACTGGTCGCTGATCGCTTCGGAATCGGGCAGTCGATTTGACACCGTCCAGAATCCGTAGGGCGCCTCACGCGCCATCTGCGCGACCGACTCGTTGCCGAAGAATGCCTGATTGGAGCTGGCCGGGCATGGCGGCGTGACGCCAAAGGCGCAAGGAAATGCCGTGGTTACCTTAGGGATGACGCCATTACTTTGAGAATGCGTGTACGTGGCTATCGTGTAGTTTTCGAGGTCAGGTGAAATGTCGAGCACCGCACTCACGCGCCCGGCCCAGTAATTCACATCGCCCAAACCGCGGTTGCCGAAGTGGCCGTCACCGAAATTACCAATGTTCTTGAGATAGCCGTGCCGGTCCATGTGATCGAAGCCGGCCCGCAGCTTGAAGCTGTCGGATACCGGGATGTTCACAACGCCCTGCAGGCGCCACATGTTGTAATTGCCAGCGCTGCCTTCGACATAGCCCTCGAGCTTGTCGGTCGGCTTCTTCGGCACAAGCAGCACCGCGCCACCGGTCACGTTGCGGCCGAACAGGGTGCCCTGCGGGCCCTTCAGGACCTGGACGTTCTGGAGGTCGAACAGCGCACCCGGCCCGGCGCCGTCGCCGCCGAAGGTCGCGCCGCTGCCGCGCGGGGCGACGACGTCGGCGAAGAATACGCCGACTGTCGCGAAGCTGCGCTGCTCCTGATAGAACCCGCGGATGGTGAAGGTCGTGTTGTCCGCACCGTAGCGGTTGTTGACCGCGAGGCCGGGCGTGTAGTTGGCAAGCTCCCGGACGCTGCTGACGTTTGCGCTGTCCAGCTTGGCCTGATCGAATACCGTGATCGAGATCGGCACGTCCTGGAGCCGCTGCTCGACGCGCTGGGCAGTGACGATGATGTCGTTGGTGTTCTCTGCCGGCGGCTGGTCGGCCGACTGGTCGGTGGTCTGGGGTGGCGCGGCGGTCTGGGCAAATGCCGGTGCGGCGCAGGCGACGGTGAGTGCCGATGCCCCAAGCAGAGCACTCTTTACGGTTTGGTGAAGTTGCATCTTTCCCCCTGTGCTGGCTCGGACGCGTCGTCGCGTGCGTCCCTGACCGATTGTTCCGGCGGCCGAATCAAGGCTAACGGCCCCGTTCCCGGTCCTCATCGCAACATTATTATGCAAATCAAAGCCTGGGGGGTGCCAAACTTTGCCCTGGCAGGAAATAATTCCCAATGATGTCAAATCGGCAACAGGTGCATCCACGCGGTCGGATGGACGCGGGCGGCGACAATTTAGTGCCCTTTTAGGCCTTTGCGCGCGACATCATCCGGCTGAGGTCAACTTGCCCGGTTGTGACTCCGCCCATGAACCCGCCGTCGACCGGCAGGACCACGCCGTTGACGATCGTCGCCATCGCGCTGTTGAGGAACACCAGCGGTGCGGCCTGCTCGTACGGAGTGGAGTAGCGGCCGAGCGGCTCGGCGGCAGCGTCGACGATTTCCTTGCCCGCAGTGGCGTGGAACGCCGCCATCATCGGGGTTTGCGTCGGCGACGGCAGGGTGCAATTGATGCGGATGCCGCGCTTGATCAGGCTGGCGCCCATGAACTGGGTCCAGACGATCACCGCTTCCTTGGAGAAAGCGTAGCCTTCCGCGACGGTGTCCGCGTTGGCCGCGCACCAGTCGACGGCCGCCTGAAATCCTTGGGTGGCGATCAGCTCCATGTTCGTCGGCACGCGCTGGCTCCAGCCGAGGCCGCCGGTCGAGGCGATCGATGCGATCGCGCCGCCTTCGCCCATCCGCTCGAGCACCTTCTCGGTCACGTGGCGGGTGCCGATGAAGTTGACCTTCATCGTTTCGATCGGCGGGAAGGCGCCGCCTCCGGGCAGCCCGGCGCAGTTGAACAGCGCGTCGACATTGCCGCCGACCGCGGCGACGCCGGCCTCGATCGAGGCGGGATCGCGCAAGTCGACCTTGTTGAAGCTGGCGAGCGGAAGGGCGACGTCCTTGTAGTCAAATCCGTGCACTTCGGCGCCGAGGTCCAGCAGGAGCCTGGCAGCCGCCTCGCCCATCCCCGAAAAGCAGCCGGAAACAATAACGCGCTTGCCCTTGTAGCCGAGAACGTCCGCCATGATCCTGGTTCCTTCCGTGGCCGCCAATGGCCGCAAATCGCGACCGCATAAGCTGGAAGGCTGGGCCACAATCAATTGCGGCAAGGTCAAATCGCCGCGGCGATGGCCGCGGAGCCGGTAAGGCGCTCCTTTTTCCGATGCTTGCAAATCGCGCGGCTGCGAGACCTTGCGCCAACCGCCACTTGCGCCATGATCGGGAGTGCGACGGAATCGCGCCGGGAGAAACTTCGATGGCCGATCTGGATCGTCACTTGCTGGGGCGCGCCTGAACGTGGCCACGGCAGCCGCCAACCAACCGGAGCGCACCGCGCCGCGCCCGGGGTTTCGCCGCCGGATCGCCATCCGACCGCAATCAGGGTCGGTCACAGCTGCGCTCGAGGATGATTACCATCGGATGACGGTCGACCTCTACCACGACGGGCGGACGATAACGTCCGTCGAGCCTGCGATGGAGCGCTGGCCATGGACGACGTGTCCGGGCGCGGAAGCCGTGCTCCGCGAAACCTTCACCGGAGTTGAGCTTTGGGCAGCGGCGCGACGTGGGGGCAAGACCGCTAACTGCACGCACTTGTACGACCTCGCTGTTTTCGCGGCGGCGCATGCGTCCGACACGGCATCGACGATCTACGACATGGCAGTGTCCGATCCCGTCGACGGGGAAATCATTGCCGAGCTTTCCCGCAACGGCAAACCGATGCTGCGCTGGGTTCTGCGCGACGATCGCCTGCAAGAGCCGCCGTTCCTTGCCGGCAAGCACTTGCGGGAGTTGCGCGAGTGGATTGCGACGCTGCCGGCGGACGAGCGCGAGGCTGCGCGGATCTTGCAATGGGGTGGCATCCTCGCCCATGGCCGGGCGATGGCGCTCGACTTCCTGTCCGATCCTGCGGGCCGCCCGCCGAGCTGCTATACCTATCAGCCGGAGAACGCCGCGGGGACGGTCCGCATCGGCGAGATCATCGACTTCAGCCGGGCGGCGCGCCAGCCGCTTGCCGATCCCGGCGAGGCGCAGCATAGCAAGCGGGTGTGAGCGCGAGCTTAGCGCGCACCTGCGATACATTGGGAGAAAGATCATGGAGATGAACGACTTGGTGATCGTCAGCGTTGATGATCACATCAGCGAGCCACCCGACCTGTTCGACAAGCACGTGTCCGGGGCAGACCTCGAAACCGCGCCGAAGCTCATCACCGACGTCACCGGCGGGGAGATGTGGGTCTACCAGGGAATGCAATTCCCGTGCGTGGGGCTCAACGCAGTCGTCGGCCGTCCGTTCGAGGAATACGGAATGGAGCCGACCTCGCTCGAGCAGATGCGCAAGGGCGTTTATGACGTCCACGCCCGCATCGGCGACATGGACGTCAACGGAATCGCCGCGTCGCTGAACTTCGGCAGCGTGTTCGATTTCGCCGGCGGCAGGCTTGCGCGCGCGCCTGACAAGAAGCTCGCCGTCCGCCACCTCGCCGCCTACAACGATTGGCACATCGACGAGTGGTGCGGGGCTTACCCGGGGCGGTTCATTCCGTGCGCGATCCTCCCGACGTGGGACATGGATGCGACCATCGCCGAGATCAAACGCGTGTCCGACAAGGGCTGCCACACCGTCTCGATCAACGAGAACCCGACGGTGATCGGGCTGCCGAGCATCCACAACGACTACTGGGATCCGTTCTTCAAGGCGATCAACGACTACGACGTCACGATCTGCCTGCACATCGGCGGGGGCAACCCGGCGCCGCATGCTTCGATGGAGACGCCGATCGAGGCGTGGATCTCGACGATGCCGCTGACCATCGCGGTCGGCGCGGCGGACTGGCTGCAACTGGAGGAGTTGCAGCAGTATCCCAACCTGCGGATCGCCTTGTCCGAGGGCAGCATTGGCTGGGTGCCCTACTTCCTCGAGCGGGCGGACTTCTCGAATTCGCGGCACAAGGCGTGGACCAACTCGCGCTTTCCCGGGGACAAGAAGCCGAGCGACACCTTCAAGCAGCACTTCCTCAACTGCTTCATCGACGACGCGTTCGGGCTGCAGAACATCCAGTACATCGGCGAGGACATGATCGCCTATGAGTGCGACTACCCGCACTCCGACACCTTGTGGCCGGAGGTTCCCGAACGGCTGTGGCCGACGATCAACCACCTCACCGACGAGCAGATCGACAAGATCACTCACCGCAACGCCATGCGGTTCTTCCGCTTCCCACTCTTCGATCACTTCAAGCGCGAGGAAATCACAGTGGGGGCGCTGCGCGAGCGGGCAAGGGCGGCGGGCGTCGACACGACCCCGAAGTCGTCGGGCGGCGAGCGCCCGCTGGCCGAAGGTGAAACCCGGCCGGTGACCTCGGGCGACATCATGAAGATGTTCGCGCGCCACGAAGACGAGCGCAAACAGGCGGCCTGAATGAGAACGGCCGCGCGGGGGACACCGCGCGGCCGTTCATTGCGTCCCTAATGGCGACTCAGGCGGCGTTGGGCAGTTGCTCGACGCGGCTGCCATCGACCGTCTCGGTCAACAGGCAGTGGCGGACGCCGTCCTCGAGGCAGGCGCGCAACGCCTCGCTCTGGACGCGCGCGTCGGGCGCGTAAACGAAGCCGACGGCGAGGGGGTGGCCCGGCTCGGTGCCCGGCAGCAGCATCGCGAGGGCATCGGCGCCCGAGCCGAAGCCCATGCGTCCCTCGAGCCACTCGGCGTCGCGGCAGTGCTGGAGCCGCGCATTCATTTCACCGAACGAGAACTTGCGCTCTTCGGGCGCCTCGGAAATCAGCCGGCGAACGACGCCGTCGCAGCGCGGCTGTGCAATCGTCGAGAGCAACAGGCACCCGGGCGCCGAATAAGCGAGCGGCTCCTGCAGACCGCCGTAGAGGCCACGCGTGGCGCTGCCTCCGTTGCGGGCGCTGGCGCGCCAGGTGACGATCTGGGCATTGAGCCCGACCATGCCGAACATCGCGACCGCGAGTCCCGTCTGGGCGGCGAGCCGGTCGACCAGGCGGACCAGGCGGCCATCGCGCACGAGCCCGGTCTGCCCGGCGGCGCCGAGCAGCGCAGCGCGCGGCGTCAGGCTATAGGAGCGCGCGTACGGATCCTTGTACAGGAGCCCGAGGTCGACCAGGCTCGAGAGCAGTTCCGAGGTGCTCGACTGGGGACGATTGTAGCGTCGGACGATGTCCATCACCGTGGCTTCGCGGTGGGCATCGTCGAAATACTCGAGCACTTCGACCACCCGCCGGGCAATCTTGGCCTTGTTGGAAGATTGCTTCGCGGGCCCAGCTGAAGACGGCATGATTCGTTCTCCCAAACGCGATTTTCCCGGGACAGTTGATTCCTGCCCCCGGGTTGTCAACAAAAAACGAGACGCTCTCGTTTTTGGTCCGCAACCGCGCGCGGAGTCGTGTCGCGCTCGCGGCGAAGGGCGGCCGCGACGAGTCGGACAGAGGTACCTAGACTACCTGTATGGCGATCAGCACGGCAGCGATCGCCATGCCGACTTCGATGAGCATCGTCGCCATCGTCCCGGCCGCTCGTCCCCACTTCAGCGCTCCGTCCATGCCGATGCCGTGGGCGATCCGTGCAAGGATGAACAGGGCCCCTACCAGCGGCAGCCACGCGCCGCCTTTCCCGGCAAGCTCGATTGCCCCAATCAGGATCAGGACCAGCGGTACGTTCTCGGCGAAGTTGAGTTGAGCCCGAATCCGGCGCGCCAATAGTTCGTTCCCGCCGTCGCCGATCGAGATCTTCTCGGCATGGCGGATCCGTCCTATGCGGTTGGCGAGCCAGACGTTGACCAGCGCCGCCGCGGCCGCGATCGACAGAGTCGTTCCCAATAGCATATCGTCCCCCCGTGCATGGCGGCCGTTCCGGGCCACCCGGCGGCGCTTGCAACCGCCATGAAATTCGCTATAGGCCCGCCTTCATCGCCGCCGCCCCGGGGCCTTACGCGCGGCCATCCTTAGTCGAACAGAATTTGCAGGAACAGGTGCCGTCATGGCTGTCCCCAAGAGAAAAACCTCGCCCTCACGCCGCGGTATGCGCCGCAGCCACGATGCGCTGAAGGCGGAAGCATTCCACGAATGCTCAAACTGTGGCGAGCTCAAGCGGCCGCACATGCTGTGCACCGCTTGCGGCCACTACAACGGGCGCGAGATCGTCGCGGTCGGCCTCTGAGCCGTCGCTGAGCTCAGGATAGCGCAATGACCCTGCCGCGTATCGCCGTCGATGCGATGGGCGGCGATGAAGGCGTGCGCGCGATGGTCGCCGGTGCGGCGCTCGCCCGCCGCCGCCATGACCGGTTCAAGTTCCTCCTGGTCGGCGACGAAGCGCGTATCAAGCGCGCGCTCGACAACCATCCGAACCTGCGCGGCGCGTCCGAGGTGCTGCACAGCCCCGACGTGATCAGCGGCGAGGAAAAGCCGAGCCAGGCGCTACGCCGGGCCCGCACCACCTCAATGGGCATGGCGATCGAGGCGGTGAAAAAGGGCGACGCGGGCGCGGCGGTCAGCGCTGGCAACACTGGCGCGCTGATGGCGATCGCCAAAGTCGCGCTGCGGACGATGCCGGGGATCGATCGGCCCGCGCTCGCCGCGCTGCTGCCGACGCTCGGCGCCAACGATCTAGTGATGCTCGACCTGGGCGCTAACACCGATTGCGACGCGCGCAACCTCGTTCAGTTTGCGATCATGGGCGCGGCTTATTCTCGGATCGTCACCGGTCTTGCCGAACCGCGCGTGCGCTTGCTCAATATCGGCACCGAAGAGATCAAGGGCACGGACGTGCTCAAGGAAGCCGCCAACCAGCTCAAGGCTGCCACCGGAGAGCTCGCGCTCTCGTTCGACGGATTCACCGAGGCCGACAAGCTCAGCCGCGGCGACATCGACGTGGTCGTCACCGACGGCTTTTCGGGCAACATTGCGCTGAAGGCGCTGGAAGGGACGGCGCGGTTCGTCGCCGACCTTTTGCGCCGTAGTTTCGCCAGTTCGTTGCGCTCGAAAGTCGGATTCCTGATCTCGCGCCCGGCAACCGAACTGCTGCGCCATCACCTCGACCCCAACAACCATAATGGGGCGGTGTTCCTCGGGCTCAACGGCGTCGTGGTGAAAAGCCACGGCAGCGCGACCGCGCTCGGTATCGCTAATGCCGTCGCGGTCACGGCGCGGCTGCTCGAGGAAAACCTCACGGAGCGGATCACCGCCGATCTCGCCCGCCTCGGCGAGGACAATCTCAAGAAGCGCGTTCGCGCCGCAGAGAAGGCGTAATGCGGCGCTCCGTTCTCCTCGGCACCGGCTCGGCACTGCCCGAGCGTGCGGTCAGCAACCTCGAGCTTGCCGAGCAAGTCGACACCAGCGACGAGTGGATCGTCGAGCGCACCGGCATTCGCAACCGCCACATCGCAGGCGAGGGCGAGACGACCGGCAGCCTCGCCGTCGCTGCCGCACGCCAGGCGCTTGCAGCGGCGGGCATCGAAGCGAAGGCGATCGACCTGATCATCGTTGCTACCGCGACACCGGATCAGACCTTCCCCGCCACCGCGACCAGCGTCCAGCACATGCTCGGCTGCAATGGCGGGATCGCGTTCGACGTGGCAGCGGTCTGCTCCGGGTTCCTTTATGCGCTGGGCGTTGCCGATTCGATGCTGCGCACCGGCATGGCCACGCGCGCGCTGGTGATCGGCGCGGAGACTTTCAGCCGGATCCTCGACTGGGAAGACCGCGCGACGTGCGTCCTGTTCGGCGACGGCGCCGGCGCGATTGTGCTGGAAGCGCGCAACAGCGACGATGCCGATGCGCCCGGCGTGCTCGTCACCAAGCTCCATGCCGATGGCGCCTACAACGAGCTGCTCTACGTCGACGGGGGCCCGGCGACCACCGGCACGGTCGGCAAGCTGCGGATGAAGGGCCGGGAGGTCTTCCGCCATGCGGTCACCAACTTGTCCGACGTGCTACGCGAAACGCTCGACGAGGCGGGGATCGAAGTGTCCGATCTCGACTGGCTCGTGCCGCACCAGGCGAACGGCCGCATCCTCGATGCGACCGCGCGCAAGCTCAGGATGGCGCCGGAAAAGGTGGTGGTCACGGTCGACCGCCACGCCAACACGTCGGCCGCATCGGTCCCCCTGGCGCTCGACGCCGCAGTTCGCGATGGGCGGATCAAACCGGGTCAGCTGATCATGCTGGAAGCGATGGGCGGGGGCTTCACTTGGGGCGCCAGCCTGATCAGGGTCTGACCCCTGAGGCTTAACCGCTGAAAAAAATCTTTCGTTTGCATTCGGATGGTTGCGTTATTCCTGCTTTAATCTATGTTAATCCCCGGGGATGGGCGAGGGGGCCGGTAGATGGGAATGATGCGCTGTATGAGTACGCTGACTCGAGCCGATCTGGCTGAAGCCCTGAACAACCGTATCGGCTTGTCGCGGGCTGAATCGCTGTCGATGGTCGAATCGATTTTGAGGCACATGTGCGATGCCCTCAGCAACGGCGAGAACGTCAAGATCTCCGGTTTCGGCACGTTCCTGCTGCGCGACAAGTCGGAGCGGATCGGGCGCAATCCGAAGACCGGCGTGGAAGTGCCGATCACGCCGCGCCGGGTGATGACCTTCCGCGCCAGCCAAATGCTCAAGGAGCGCGTCGCCGAGTGAGCAGCGACACCGCCCTCGGGCTCTTCGACGACGGCAAGGCGCCGGAAGCGTTCCGCACGATCGGCGAAGTGGCGCGGGCGCTCGGCATTCGCCAGCACGTATTGCGCTACTGGGAAGAGCAGTTCCCGATGCTGCGCCCGGTCAAGCGCAGCGGCGGGCGGCGCTACTACCGCCCGGAAGACGTACGCCTGATCGAGACGATCGACCGGCTGGTCCACCGCGAGGGCTATACGCTGCGCGGAGCGCGACAGTCGCTCGAGGGCGGCGCGAAGCCGACCGCGCGCGTTGCGACGCCACCGGCCGCTGCACGTCCAGGCGCCGCCGAAAAGGCGCCAGGCGCGAGCATCGTTCCCGAGTTGCGGGCAATCTGCAAGCTGCTTGCAGACGCCCTCCAGGCCTGAGCCAGGGCCCTTCGCCAGCAAGACAGTGGTTCACCGGGAGCCGGCTCAGCCGCCGCGCAGCGCCCGCCACCTTGCGGCGCCGCTTTCCCCATAGATGCGGGGGACGTCGCGTCCGGAATAGAACTGTCCGAAGCGCTCGGCACCCTCGGGGATGACCACCCACGGCTGCTTGCTTTCGGTGAAGATATGGACTTCGGGCGGGCAATCGTCGGGATCGTCGAGGGTGCCGACCCGGATGAAGCTCGCCGCCTCGCCTGCGCCGCCGTAGTGGCTCCACACCGCGACCTTGCACGTCGGGCAGCGCAGGATCGCCTGGCCGCGGCCACTTTGCGATGGCGTGTCGATTCGCTCCGGCGCGCCTCCGAGCAGCTCGACTTTGGCGGACTCAATGACCGCGTTTAGCGCGAAGGCCGTGCCGGTCTCGCGCTGGCACCAACGGCAGTGGCAGCAATGGACGACGATCGGCGCGTCGTGCAGCCGGTAGCGGACTTGCCTGCAGTCGCAGCCCCCTTCGGCGCTGATTCTCATGCGTTGGCTTCGCACAGAGCCTTGAGCTGGTCGGCGACGACGCCCCAGCCGTCCTCGAAGCCCATCGCCTTGTGCTGCTCGACCGCTGCGTCGGTCCAGTGCCGGGCGGACGCGGTGTAGCGGGTGCCTGTGCCCTCCGGGGCGATCTCGAAGATGCCAATCATGAACGGCCCTTGCGGCTGGAGGTCGGCGGTCATGGCGTCGGTGAAGGCGAAACGGCGGCCTTCGTCCCACGCCACGAACATACCCTCTTGGGGATGTTCCTCGCCGTCCGGTCCCTTCATTACCATTGCCGAGCGTCCCCCGGGGCGCCGCTCCCAAGCGGTGATCTCGGCCCGCCACGGCTTCGGACACCACCACTCGGCAGTGCGCTCGGTCAGCACCTCCCAGACTTTCTCGGGCGGCGCGGCGATGGTGCGGCTGACGGACAGTTCACGGGTGGACTGGGTCATCGCTTGGGCACTCCATACTGGGTAGTGATCATTTCGAGGAAGTGGCCGTCGGGATCCTCGAAATAAACGCCACGGCCGCCGTCGTTGTGGTTGATCTCACGTTCGCGCTGGCGGGCGGGATCGGCCCAGTACCGCAAGCCGAGATCGGCGATCCGCTGCATCCCGCGATCAAACCCGGCGTCATCGACCAGGAAGGCATAATGCTGGCGAGCGATCGCGCCTTCCCTGGTCATGAAGTCGAGCGACACGCCATTGTCGAGCTCCACGACCATGAAGTGATGGAACCGCTTGGGAGGCGGGCGCCCGAGCATGTCCGCGAGGAACTGCGCCGAGCGCTCGTTGTCGCGGCACCAGACGATCGTGTGGTTGAGCTCGGCGGACATGGCGCTCTCCCTCAGTCCCGGTCGGGCGCGCCCGGCGGGAAGAAATGGCGGTACGGCCGCGCCGCCTCGACGCAGCGCTTGACCGGCGGCAGGGCCAGCAGGTGCTTGCGCCAAGCGGCGAGGCGGGGGCAGTCCGCGCCAATCGGTTCGACCCAGTCGGCGTAGAACAACGCGGGCGCGGCGGCACATTCGACGAGCGTGATCTGATCGCCCGCCGGATAGTACGCGAGCCAGCCTTCGAGCCACGCATAGCTGCGCCGCAGCCGCTGCTTGGCGGGGCCGGTGCGGGCCAGGTCAGGCGCGTCCGAACTCGCGATGTATTCCTCGACGATCGCTTGCATCGGGCTCATCACATAGTTGTCGAACACCCGATCGAGCATGCGCGCGCCGATTGCCGCATCGCGGTCGCCGGGGATGAGCGGGTGCTCACCGGCGAAGTGCGCATCGAGATATTCGATGATCGACGTCGATTCGAAAATTACGGACTCACCGTCCTCGAGCACTGGGAACTTTGCGAGCGGCCCTCCCTGCGTGGCGACGAACTCGCCGTTCTCCGGATGATCATCGTCGACGACCCGAAACTCGAACGGCTTGTCATTGGCGTAAAGCGCGATCAGCGCCTTCCAGGTGTAGGACGAGAAGGGGTGACCGTAGAGCGCAAGCATCCGAGAAAACTCCTTCGCGTCAGTAGTTTACCTTGGGGAAGAAGTCCATCCCGCGCCCTTCCGGAGTAGTGTCGAGCAGGCCCCAGACAGGATCGATGAAGTCGAGCCCGCGGTGGTTCTGCCCGGGGTCTTCCGGGGCGAAGACAAGCTCGCTGCCCCAGAAGTGGCGGATCGTCTCGCCGTCACGCACGAACACGTTGAGCATCGGCTCATCCGACACTTTGCTTTCGGGATACCCGCGCTCGGCGCGCATCGCCGGAGTCAACGCGGCGGTGTCGCCGTAGTAACGTGCGTCGTAGTCGTTGCCGGCGGTCGACAGCAGCTGGAGGTGCTGCCAGCCGCGGGCTTGGGCCCAAGCGGCGAGGCGGGCGATCGGCGACTTGGCGACGGCATAAAGCGCCGCCTTCTGCGGCACGTGCCGCGCCGCGCCGTCGACACAGTCGAGCAAGTGCGTGCAGCCGGGGCAGGGCGAGTCGCGTTCCGGGCCGAACATGTAGCTGTAGAGGAGCAGCGTGGAGTGCTCGCCGAATAGTTCCGACAGCTTCACCCGCTCCGGCCGGAAATTCGCGCCGATCCGCTCGAACACCAAGTCCTCGGGCAGTTCGCCGCCGGGCGGCAACGCCCTGCGCATGGCGGCGACTGCTTCGGTCTGTCGGCGCAGCGCGACCTCGGCATCGAGCAGCGCGTTGCGCGCCTTGCGATAATCGGGGCTTTCGTTCGGGAAAGCCATTCGGGCGAATTCTTCGGCCATGGCTCAGGTTTCCGCGTGTTTTCCCGGGAGCGCGAGCATCACCAGGTTCCCGCTGCGATCTTGCGGCGCCGCTCGAGTTCCCGGTCGCTCGGCTCGTCCGCGCCGAACGATCCGGTTTGCACCTGCCCGGCGGGCTCGTAGCTGGCGATCACGACGCCTTTGGCGGTTACCGCGTGCTCGACCAGCCGCAGCGCGCGAGGAGGCGTGCCGTCGCCGAAGAGGCGCTTGCCGGAGCCGAGCAGGAGCGGACCGATCATCAGGGTCAGCCGGTCGATCAGGCCGCGGGCGAGGAGCTGCGGATAGAGCGTGGAGCTTCCCTGAATGAGCAGGTCGGGACCGTCGCCATTCTTGAGCGCAGCAACGGCGTCAAGATTGGCGAGCCGATGACTCCCGCCCCATTCAAGCGGCGCGTCCGAATTCGTCAGCACGTACTTGTCGGTGCGGTTGAACGCCTCCGCGATCGGATTGTCCGAGGGCATGAAAGGCCAATAGGCGGCGAAGATGTCGTAAGTGCGCCTCCCAAGGAGCAGGGCGAACGGCTTTTCAAACCACGATCCGATCATGCCGTCGGATTGCTCGTCGTGCTGCGGGACCCACCAGCCGCCATGGTCAAAGCCATCCCGCGTATCCTCCTGTGTGCCGCCGGGCGCCTGCATCACGCCGTCGAGCGAGACGAACGCCGCTCCGAGAATCTTACGCATCGGCTGATGTGCCTGCCACCGCCGCCTCGATAGCGGCGACGTCGATCTTCTTCATCGTCATCATCGCCTCGAACGCGCGCTTGCGTGCTGGCTCGTCGGGGCTGCTGATTGCCGCGCTCAGAACGCGCGGGGTGATCTGCCATGACACGCCCCACTTGTCCTTGCACCAGCCGCACTGGCTCTCCTGGCCGCCGTTCCCCACGATCGCGTTCCACAAGCGATCGGTCTCTGCCTGGTCATCGGTGGCAACCTGGAATGAAAAGGCTTCGGTTTGTGGGAACGCGGGCCCCCCATTGAGGCCGATGCACGGGATACCCATGATGGTGAACTCGACAGTAAGGACATTGCCTTGCTTGCCGTCCGGGTAGTCGCCCGGGGCACGGTGGACTCCCGTGACCTCGGTGTCGGCGAACGTCGCGGCGTAGAACCGCGCCGCCTCCTCCGCAGTGCCGTCGAACCACAGGCAGACGAGAGCTTTGCCGGTCATTTGCGCCTCTCCGCGATCAGGGCATTATCGACCGCTTTGGCTGCCTTGTAGGCGTCGCGCTGCTGGAGACGCTCGGCATAAGCGGCGAAGGCGCGGTTGGGCGGCATCGTGCCGAAGGTGAGTCCCCAGTCGACCTGACTGCCGACATAGACATCGGCCATGGTGAAGCGCTCCCCGCACACCCATTCGCGGTCGGACATCCAGCTTTCGAGTGCACCGAGCGCCCGTTCGACGCTGCCGAAACCGACCATTGGCTCCTGCTCGGGCGTGGGCTCTATCTTGAGCGCCTTGCAGGTGGTCATCTGCTCAATCGGCCCGGCCGCGAAGAACATCCAGCGGTAGTAGTCGGCCCGCTCGGTTTCGCGTGGCGCCAGTTCGGCGAGCGGGTGCTCGTCGGCGAGGTAGGCGCAGATCGCCGCCGCTTCGGAAATCACCCGGTCGCCGCTGAGGGCGTGATGGATCACCGTTGGCACTTTGCCCATCGGGTTGGCGGCAAGGAAGTCGGCCGGCTTGTTGCCCCAGTCGACCAGCACCTGATCGTACTCGGCGCCGGCCTCGTGGAGCGCCCACCGCGCGATCTGGCCGCGCGACATCGGATTGGTGAAGAACGTGTACTCGGCCATCGCTCAACCCTTCCGCGCGCCGACAAGGCAGAAGAACGCGCCTTGCGGATCCGCGCCCTGGATGATCCAGTCGCCGGTCGGGACCTGCATCGGCCCGGTCATCACACGGCCGCGGCCCGATTCGACCGCACTCTGTGCGCGGTCGATGTCGTCGACGCGGAAGTAGTAGTTCCAGAGCGAGGGCCGCCCGCCCTGGGCAGTCGTCACTGCGCCCAGCCGCGCCCCGTCGTGGTCGATGAAGCAGTAGTCGCCCATCTCCCCCATCGGCATCTTGTCGGTCGAGCTCATCCCGAAATGGCGCGCATAGAACCGCAGGGCGCCCGCCTGGTCGGTGGTGACCAGCTCGTTCCAACCGCAATGGCCGACGCTGTCCGGAGAGAATGCCCGGCTCTGCGCGTCGGGCTGGTCCGGTGGCGGGATCGGAGTCATCACGTAAAACGGTGCCCCTTGCGGATCGGTGACCATCGCCATCCGCCCGACGTTGGCCATGTCCATCGCCGGCATCCGCACCTGCCCGCCTTCGGCAGTGATCGAGGCGACGGTCGCATCGACATCGCCGACGTGGAGGTAGCCGAGCCAGACGGGGCGGGCGCCGTGCTGCTCCATCTCATGCGTGAGCTGCATCATGCCGCCGACGAAATCTCCGTCCGGGGCTTTGAGGTGGTAATAGCCCTCGTTGCCGGGCCCCCCGATCGACCAGCCGACGACCTCTTCATAGAAGGCCTTCGCTGCTTCCGCGTCGGCTGTCAGAAGCTCGTACCAGATGAAGCGTCCGTGGTTCGTCATGGTCACTCTCCCAAGGTCACGATCGGCACGAAGCCGCCGAAGATCATCCGCTTGCCGTCGAACGGCATCGGGGTCTGCTGGGGATCGAAGCGCGGATCGGTCTTCATCATCTCCTCCATCTTCTGATGGACGGCATTGCGGGTTTCCTTGTCCGGCCACTCGACCCAGCTGAAGGCGATCGTCTCATCCTCCTTCGCCTCTACGGCGCGCCGGAAGTCGGTGACTTTTCCGTCAGGCACGTCGTCGCCCCAGCATTCGAGGATGCGGCGTGCGCCGTGGTCGATCAGCAGGGAGTCGAAGATTTTGGCATGCTCGACGAATTGGTCTCGATTCGCGGTCGGCACCGGAATGACGAAGCCGTCTACGTAGCTCATGCGGGTTCTCCTTGCTTGAGGCCGGCGATCTGATCGGCGAGCGCCTGGCTAAATGCGGGGCGCGCTTCGCCGCGCGCCTGGTAAGCCGCGACGGCGGGGAAGCCCGCAACGATCTCCGTGTGGCGCAAGTTGCGCAGCACCGTGACCATGGCGATGTCGGCGATGGTGAAGCGGCCGGCTAGCCAGTCCTTGTCGCCGAGCGCATCGGCGAGGCGGGCGAGGCGCTGCTCGGCAAGGGCAACGGCGCTCGGCCGCGCGTCCGCCGCCCACGGCTTGCCGACGTAGAAAATGTCGAGCGTGACGATCTGCATCAGCATCGGCTCGACGCTGTTGAGCGCCGCAATCAGCCAGGCTGTCGTATCCCAACGCCGCTGCCCGGCAGCCGGCAGCAGCCGCTCGTCCTGCTCGCCCAGATAGAGCAGGATTGCCCCGCTCTCGAACAGCCGGACCTTGCCGTCGGCGAATGCCGGTACTTGCCCGAACGGCTGCCACTGCAGATATTCGTCGGCGCGTGGCTTCATCGCATCGTACAACTCGGTCCGGTATGGCCGCCCGATCTCCTCAAGCGCCCAGCGGATGCGGATGTCGCGGACGATGCCGTGGGCGAACTCGGGGGTGTTGCGGAAGCCGGTGACGACGGTTTCGGCGGCGGGGTCGAGCGGCATTGGTCAGCCTTCCAGCTTAAGCAGTGGCTTCGGAAACGTGCGCCTCACCTTCGGCGACTGCCGGGTCCATCCACATCGGCTCCCACACGTGCCCGTCCGGGTCGGCGAAGCTTCGGCTCATCATGAAGCCGTGGTCCTGGGCCGGGTTGATTTCGGCCGTGCCGCCGTTCGCGCCGGCGGCGTCGGCCATCCGGTTGACCTCGTCACGGCTGTCGCAGGCGATGCACAGCATGACCTCGCTCGCGCCGACTGCCGGGATCGGCCGCTCGGTAAAGCTGCGCCACTTGGGATGGGTCAGCAGCATCACGAAGATGGCTTCCGACCAGACCATGCAGGCCGCAGTTTCGTCAGAGAAGCGCGGTTCGTTGGTGAAGCCGATCGCTTCGTAGAAGGCCCTGGCGCGGGGCAGGTCGGCGACCGGCAAGTTGACGAAAATCATCTTCGGCATGGCGTCTCTCCCTCGCCTGGCGAATCACTGTTGCATTTTGCTGCCATTCTGAGTTACAAAAAGCAACTGTGGAGTCACGAAAAGAAACTGAAACGCCCCGCAGGCACGGTAAGTGGTATAACGATGCCTGCGGCACCGCATTTGCGCTCGAATTGATCGGGGAGCGCTGGTCGCTGCTGATCGTGCGTGAGCTGATGTTCGGTGGGCGGCGCTTTTCGGACTTGCGGGCGGCGCTCCCCGGCATCAGCGCCAAAGTGCTGGCCGAGCGTCTCGACGGCCTCGAGCAGGCCGGCATCGTCCAGCGCCGCCGGCTGCCGCCGCCCGCCGCCTCGCAAATCTATGAGCTGACCCCGTGGGGCTACGATGCGGAGGAGGCGATTCAGGCGCTCGGCCGCTGGGCTGCCGCCTCGGCAGACCACGATCCGACACTGCCGCTCTCGGCGGCGTCGCTGATGGTGAGCTTTCGGACGATGTTCGACCCTAAGCGGGCGAAGGCGCTCGCCTGCACGGCGACGATTTGGGTCGGCGAAGAGAGCTTCCGTCTGAGGGTTGCCAAGGGGCACCTGAGCATCCGCCGCGGTGAGGCCAAGGCTCCCGACTTCACCATCGCCGCGCCGGTCGCCGCGCCGATCGCGGCGCTGGTCTACGTCAAGGTGCCGGCCGCCGAACTTGCGGCAGCCGGGCTCTCGCTCGATGGCGACCTCGCGGTCGCGGCGCGGTTCGTCGACTTGTTTCATCTCCCCGCCAGAGCCGCCTAGGCCGGCGCGAAGCGGGCGGCCTGCTGGTCCTCAATCGCCGCGACCTCGCGCCATGCTGGGCGCGCGGCGACGCGCTCGTACCAGGCGGCGGTCGCCGGCCGTTTCGCCGGGTCTGGGCCCCAGCCGACGTAGAGCAGCGTGCGCAGCATCGTCGCCATCGCGATGTCGGCGATCGAGAAGCAGCCGTCGACGAGCCAGCCTTGCGCCGGCGCCTGGGTTTCCAGCCAATCGAGCAACGGCGGCAGCGCCGCCTCGCCTTTGGCAGCCGCCTCTTCGTCACCGGGCCGGCCGAGCACCTTCGGCGCGACGAAGCGGTTGAAGACGATGCTTGCCCCGGCCGGGCCGATTAGCGTGTCGGCGACTTCCTCGAACCACACCGCCTTTCCGCGTTGCCGCGGCTCCGCCGGATAGAGCGGCGGCTCGGGATGCTTGGCGTCGAGGTAGGCGGCGATCGCGGTCGAATCGGCGAGGGTGAAGTCGCCGTCGCGGATCGCGGGAATCTTGCGGAACGGGCTCGCCTCGAGGAACCCGGGCGAGGGCTGGCCCGGGGTGAACGGCGCCGGTTCGACCGCCACGCCCTTTTCGGCGGCGACGAGGTAAACCTTGCGGACGAAAGGCGAAAGCGGACTGCCGTAAACCTGCATGAGCGACTCCTCTCTTGCGTGACTCGACGGCGCAAACCTTATTGCAGGCCTTGGCCGCCGGGTATAGGCGCGGCTCGATGAGCGACATTCCGAATATCCAGCCCGACAGCCGCGACGACACGATCCTCGCCGCCCCGGACCGCGAGCTCAGCGTGCGCGACGTCTTCGGCATCGACACTGATATGAAAGTGCCGGCGTTTTCCGAAGCCGACGAGCGTGTACCCGACGTCGATGATACCTATGTGTTCGATCCGGACACGACGCTGGCGATCATCGCCGGCTTCGCCTTCAATCGCCGGGTGATGATCCAGGGCTATCACGGCACCGGCAAGTCGACTCACATCGAGCAGGTCGCCGCCCGGCTCAAATGGCCATGCATCCGCATCAATCTCGATGCCCACATCAGCCGCATCGACCTCATCGGCCGCGACGCGATCGTGCTGCGCGACGGCTTGCAGGTCACCGAATTCCGCGAGGGCCTGCTGCCGTGGGCGCTGCAGACGCCGACCGCGCTGGTGTTCGACGAGTACGACGCCGGCCGCCCCGACGTGATGTTCGTGATCCAGCGCGTGCTCGAGGCCGAGGGTAAGCTGACCCTGCTCGACCAGAACCGGGTGATCCGCCCGAACCGCTGGTTCCGCCTGTTCTCGACCGCCAACACGGTCGGCCTCGGCGACACCAGCGGGCTCTACCACGGCACCCAGGCGATCAATCAGGGCCAGATGGACCGCTGGAACATCGTTGTCGCGCTCAACTACCTCGAGGCCCAGGTCGAGAGCGAGATCGTGCTCAAGAAGGTTCCGGAAATTCCGCAGAAGACCGTCGCCGAGATGGTCAAGGTGGCCGAGCTGACCCGCCAGGGCTTCATCAACGGCGACATCTCGACCGTGATGAGCCCGCGCACGGTGATCACCTGGGCTCAAAATACCGCTATCTTCAAAGACACCGGCTTCGCCTTTCGCCTGTCGTTCCTCAACAAGTGCGACGAGACCGAGCGGATGCTGGTGGCCGAATACTACCAGCGGGTGTTCGGGACCGATCTGCCCGAGAGCGTGGTGGGGAAGGCCTAAGAGGAGTCCTCGGCGTCACGCACGGCCTTCGACAGGCTCAGGACGAGCGGCGTTTGTGCAATTCTGAAGTCCGCTCGTGCTGAGCTTGTCGAAGCACGCGCGCTGCGGTTGCCTCAATACCGCGCCCTCACGAAATACAGCCCCTCGGCCGGCGCGTTGAGGCCCAGCGCCTGCCGGTCACGCGTCGCCAGCGCGTCGCGGATCCGCTGCTCGGGCCAGCGGCCGAGGCCGACCAGCGCAAGGCAGCCGACCATTGAGCGCACCTGGTGGTGGAGGAAGCTGCGCGCCGCGGCCTCGATCAGCACCGACTCGCCCTCGCGTCCG